>CAJFQZ010000014.1 GCA_904419285.1 Lachnospiraceae bacterium UBA1818 | reverse complement strand
GCCGCCAGCGTTCATCCTGAGCCAGGATCAAACTCTCGTTAAAAATGTTTGTTCCAAGTTCAGAACTAACTACTAGCTAATTCTTCCCTTTTTTACTGTTGTTTGGTTCGTATGAACCGTTCTTAGAAAGTTTCTCTTCAAAGAAATTTTCAAGGGTTGTTGTCTATTGTTCAGTTATCAAGGTTCCTGCCGTTCTTTCTTTGCGACAGCTTTGATATTTTATCAAATCTCTTTCGCTTTGTCAAGAACTTTTTTATTTTTCTTTTTTCTTGTCTGTCTCTCACGAGCCAGCTCAAATATAATACCACTTTCGCATATCATTTGTCAACTATTTTTTACAAGTTTTTCAAATTTATTTGCGATCACTATATATGGTATTTTCACCTGACATTACCCACAACTTTACGTTGAACATGGAAAAACTACTGGCTCTCTCCAGTAGTTTCCGGATAACATCAAACGGAGAAAGAGGGATTTGAACCCTCGCGCCGGTTTCCCGACCTACACCCTTAGCAGGGGCGCCTCTTCAGCCTCTTGAGTATTTCTCCCGATTCTGAATTCGACTGCGGTCTGTGTACTGCAGCTGATATTCAATTTTAGCACCAACAGTGCAGAGATTATTATACTAAACAGCGTCCTTGATGTCAACGGTATTTTTACATTTTTTCAAATTTCCCTGTCCTTAAATAATTCCCCGCACTCCTGTCTTCTTTCACTTGTGCTCACATTGTCCGGGAAACATTTTTGTCAATCGTCTCCTGGATCCTTTTCTGCACAAGAGCAGCTATTTCCGTTGTCTTCATATCTTTATAGTCTTCATACATCATCGGCTTCAAAAAATGCACCTGTACTGTAACCGGCTTTGCCGAATTTGTATCGAACGGTTTAAATGAATCGATCAATGCAACCGGAACGATCGGACACTGCGCTTTTGTTGCCGACTTAAAGCTTCCTCCCTTGAATGTTCCAAGATGATTTCCCTGTTTTGACCGCGTTCCCTCCGCAAATATAAGATAATTTCTTCCTTTTTTTACCTCTTTTGTAACATCAATGATCACCTGCATCGCTTGACGGACATCTTCTCTGTCGATCATATAGGCCCGCATACAGGCAAACACCTGCTTCAGAAACGGAATATCTTTAATCTCCTTTTTAGCAACAACAGAAAAAGGGCGCGGGCAGGCTTCGATCACAGCCAGAACATCATAAAGGCCCTGATGGTTCGGGAAAAACATAAATCCGTTCTTTTCCGGAAGATTTTCCAGGCCATGCACATCAATCGTCACATTCCCTCCCTTATTGGCATGGAGATCGATCCATCTCAGGAAGCGGTACAGATCCTCCTCCGTGTATTTATCCACGTGAGCTGCACGGTAGCATAGTTTGACCCACGCATATGGCACCATAAAGATATTTCTGATCACCATTAAAAGTATTCGCTTCATTTTTTCTCTTCCCCTGATCATTTTTTGCGGCAGTTATAATTCAATCTCGACCTTTCTTCCGGTCCGGTGATACTGATGATATCTGACTCCCGCCGCATCCATCATCCGTTTGGAAGCGATCACGCCGGATGTATCCGCATATTTGTCACTGTCGTAGATCACTTCTTTGATCCCCGATTGAATGATCGCTTTTGCGCACTCGTTGCACGGAAAAAGAGAAACATACAGTTTCGCTCCCGCAAGACTTCCTCCATTATAATTCAGAATGGCATTCAGCTCACTGTGCGTAGAATATACATACTTTGTCTCCAGAGGGTCATCCCCTTCTCTTGCCCACGGGAATTCATCGTCCGAGCATCCGATCGGGAATCCATTATACCCCATGGACAGGATCTTATTATCCTGGCTCACGATACAGCACCCGACCTGTGTGTTCGGATCTTTGGAGCGCATGCCGGAAAGCATGGCAACTCCCATAAAATATTCATCCCATGACAGATAATCTGTTCTCTTGTCTGACATCATACGACATCTCCTTTATCATTTTCCTGTCTATCCGCTTAGACAGATCTTTACTCAAGATCCACCTCTATTTTGTACCAAAAATACGGTCTCCCGCATCGCCCAGTCCCGGCACGATATACCCGTGGTCGTTCAGTCTTTCATCGAGAGCGCCAATATACAGATCCACATCAGGATGCTCCTCTCTCATACGCTTTACTCCTTCCGGAGCTGCTATAATACAGAGAAACCGTATATTTTTCACACCTTTTTCTTTCAGCATCCTGATCGCCGCCGTACTGGAGCCGCCCGTGGCGAGCATCGGATCCACAACAAATACCCTGCGCTCTTCACAGTCTGCCGGAAGCTTGCAGTAATATTCCACCGGTTCAAGTGTTTCCGGGTCGCGGTAGAGCCCTATATGCCCTACTTTCGCCGCAGGGATCAGCGCCAGCATGCCGTCTACCATTCCAATACCTGCTCTGAGAATCGGAACGATCGCCAGCTTCTTGCCATCCAGTTCTCTTCCGACCGTATGTGCAACAGGCGTCTCGATCTCCACTTCCCGCATCTCAAGATCCCTCGTAGCCTCATAGCACATCAGCTGCGCGATCTCCCCAACAACTTCCCTGAACTCTTTCGTTCCCACGTCTTTTCTTCGAATATAGCTGATCTTATGTTCGATCAGCGGATGGTCCATCACATGTACTTCTCCCATCATTCCTCTCCTTCTGCCAGAAGATTCAGTCTGGCCGCAAGCTGTCCTACAAGCCGGGCAAGCACTTCATAGCATTCTCCGTATGCCGTCAGCGGTTTTCCATAGGGATCCGGTATTTCCGTATCATCTCCCACAAATTCGTTCAGCGTGTATACATTCTTCAGGTTATCATATTCTGCCAGGATCTTCTCCTTCTGATTTCCGTCCACCGTCAATATCAGCGTGTCATCCTGAAGTCCCTCTCCGTCAAACTGTCTGGAAACATGTCCCTCCAGAGTCATCTGGGCACTCTTCATGATAGCCTCGGCCTTCTGATTTGCCGGTTCCGGGAACAGCACCACCATTCCCATGGAATCAATCACATATTCCTGCTCAAGTTCCTGATTTTTCAAAAGCTCTGCCGCCATCGGTCCTCTCACCGAATCAGCACTGCTTACAAAGATCACTCTGCGGTATTTCTGCCGCTTTGTGATAGCCGCTGCCGGGATCCGCATATGCCCTGCCGCTTTTTCCAGCCGGTTCATGATCGCCTTCCCGATCCCCTGCATGGCAAAGGATTCACTGTATATCGTATCTACATCTTCCTCGTCGAATTCTCTGAGCACACTGTAGAGATTCCTTGCGATCGATCTTTCATTCTCCCGAGTCCCGATATTTTTCACGATCCCGTATTTATAGAAGGGAAGGGTCTCACCGGTAGCTATTATCCCCACGTCTTTTCCATTCCGATGGGCTGCATACGCAAGCTGGCGGATTGCCAGGATCTCTTCCCGCAGATCGCCTTCCACAATGATCAGCTTCGCCTTTGGGGCATAATGCCGGTATTTCATCCCCGGAGCTTTCGGAGCCTTTTTGCTCTCGCTTCCCAGGATCGTCTCATCTACGCTCACCGGTCCGATCACTTCTTCAAACATATCCGCAGTGATCGCTCCCGGGCGCAGGATCATGGGCGGGTTCACCGTCATATCAAGGATCGTTGACTCCAGGCCGATATCCACACTCCCCCCGTCAATCACCATATCGATTTTTCCGTCCAGGTCTTCCAGAACATGCTCTGCCGTAGTCGGGCTCGGTCTTCCGGACGTATTCGCGCTGGGCGCAGATACAAATCCTCCCGCCGCCCTGATCAGCGCCGCCGCCACCGGATCGCTGGGCATGCGGACCGCAACTGTATCCAGACCTCCCGTCGTGCCGTAAGGAACGGCCTCACTCTTTTCAAAGATCATGGTGAGCGGTCCCGGCCAGAAATGGGCGGCAAGCGCGTCCGTCTCCGGCGGGATATTGACCGCTATTTTTTTCAGATCCTCATAATCTGAGATATGCACGATAAGCGGATTGTCCGAGGGCCTGCCTTTTGCTTCGTATGTTTTCTTCGCCGCCTCCTCTTTCAGAGCATCGGCCCCCAGACCGTATACCGTCTCTGTAGGAAAAGCAACAAGCCCTCCTCTTTTCAGCACGTCTCCGGCCTCACGAATGACCTCATCGTCTATTTGATTTTTGTCTATCTTTTTTACTATTGTTTTCATAACGTATATTATACCATTATTTATAACAAAAACAAACTATTTTCGATGCCCTTGCGCGCCTGCGCCCACACTCCGGATATACTGCAGCACCCCCTCCGCCACAGCACCCGCTGTCGCCCTCTGATATTCCTCCGTAACAAGCTTTCGGGCTTCCTCCGAATTGCTCAGGAATCCGCATTCTGCGATCACCACCGGCACCTCCGTCTTTTTCAGCAGATAGTATGTATTATTCGCCTTTATCTGTTTCGTATTATCCGGATCAAGCTCTGCCAGCGCTTTCTGCAGGCATTCCGCCGCCGCCTTCCCCTCCTCGGAATCCGCATAATAGAATGCCTGAGCGCCACGCACCGACTCTTCATGATAACTGTTCTGATGGATGCTCACCGCAAGGACAGGATTCTGTGAATTCATGAGGCTGACCCTCCGCTTCAGATCTCCCACCTGGGTGTCCGCCAGCCTCTCATCCTCAATCCTGGTCATCACCACATCTACTCCCTCAGCTTCAAGATACTCTTTTGTAAAAAGAGCGATCTTTAAATTAATATCCTTTTCCTCCACGCCATTGACCGCGACTTTCCCTGGATCTTTTCCTCCGTGTCCCGGATCCAGGACAACAAGATTGTCCTCCCGCTTTACTGTTCCCGACGCCTCCCTGCCCGCCCTGATTCCCTGCCCGAGGTATTCTCCCGCTTTCTGGCACACAAAGATCAGACACAGCAGAACACCGATCAGCATTGTCAGCATGATTCTTTTTTTCAATAGAAAACATCCTCCTTTCGCATATGTATAATTATATGCAAAAGAAGGATGTCTCTTTCATTTTCGGTGATTCTGCCCGTCAGCTTATATATTGAAGTATAAGACTCCACACGCTCGGATTCTCCCAGCCAAGCCTCCACTCCGCGACACCTGCAAGCTGATTATCCCTGATCACTTTCAGCTTTTCCTCCAGTGACTGATTATCCTCAAGCCAGATCTTATAAGTGCCGCCGTCTGCTTCCCACTCGGCATAGTTCTGCTTCGTCCGGTCATCCCACTGCACCTGAGCACCGGCATTCGCCACAGCCTCCTGAGCCTCATCCATCCCCAGCGCTTCGCTGGATATCTTATCCGGATATGAAGCCGCTTCTGTTCCAGCCTCCGCGGCTAGTTCATCCTCCGTCTTCGGTGTTTCAAACCACAGCCTTGTGTAGAATGGAACTGCTGCGATAAGCTTGGTCTCCGGGACCTTCTCGAGTGCATCAGTGATGCCATCCTCAAGATATCCGAGAGATGCCACAGAGCCAGCTTCATAAGAACTGTCTGTGTGTTCATCATATCCCATAAGGATCACATAATCTGCAACCGCGCCCTGTTCTTCAAGATCGTAATGTTCATTATAAGGCTGCGGCACATAATCATCCACCGAAAAGACCAGGCCGTTCTGACGGCATCTGACAGACAGTTCCCGTACAAACTGTACATAATGTTCTCCGCACTGCGTTGATATAAGCTCAAAGTCCAGATTGATTCCGTCAACTCCGAGTTCCAGCGCAGCGGCCACAGTCTGATCGATCAGCCTCGTCCTTTTCGAAGTGTAACTGAGCACCTGGTAAGTCTCATCATAGGAATTGATCCCTCCGTGGAAATCTCTCAGCACTGCCCAGACCTCCAGTCCGGACTGATGTGCATAATTGACATAATCCGCACTGCCAAGCGAAGTCATATTTCCTTCTGTATCCGCAATGCTGAACCAGGTAGGTGCGATCGTCGTCAGCCCTTCCGTATCCGCGAGCATCTCCGATAAATAGTTGTTGGCATCAGCATTCGAAACGTTATGCCATGCCATATTGATCGTATAATCTTTTGAAATATTCGTATATTCCGGCTCTACAAAGTCTCTGGAAACAGTCTCTGTCTTTATGTTCTTCAGAGCATTCGTCTTCACATATCCGACAAATCCGTCCTCCGTAGCCACCTTCATCCAGTCATCTTCATCTTCCAGCACGGTGACTTTATCTGATTTTGACACCTCAGTAAGGATCGGGCTCTTCACTCCGCCCTGATAGCGCACCTGTGTGTCATGTCTGATCTGAGCAGTCTCGATCTCGCCCCACTTTGATGTGACAACAACTCTGTTCGGCGTATCATACACCGAATATTCCATGTTCGTGTATGCTTGAATGAATGGAAGCGCAATATATGCAGCCGTTCCTTCCGTTCTCAGGATAACATACTCCTCGCTCCTGCTTTCACCAATAACCGTATAATCGCTGCTGTCCGCCTGAACCGTAACACTTCCGCCAGGCAGCGTGTACAGCATGACGCTTTCATTGGGATCCCAGTAAAATCTTTTATTGATATAATCCCTCACCACCGAATATTCCAGGTAATATTCTCCGTCGAAAACCTTCCCCGGTACCGGTGCTTCCTGACCATCCCCGGCATCCTCTTCCGCCCTTATGACCTGATCATTTATAACAACTGCAAGTCCGTCTTCTGAGTCCAGTCC
The DNA here is from genome assembly GCA_904419285.1 of Lachnospiraceae bacterium UBA1818. Classification (GTDB taxonomy): domain Bacteria; phylum Bacillota; class Clostridia; order Lachnospirales; family Lachnospiraceae; genus Mediterraneibacter; species Mediterraneibacter caccogallinarum. The sequence continues at coordinate 52,291 of CAJFQZ010000014.1, read as the reverse complement.
ATAATATCTCTCTAAATCGGCCTTCTCATTCGATGAACCGTACTTATACCAGGCCACAACAATTCCGGCTGCAGCTATGATCAGCACCGCGGCGATCAAAAACCGCAGGAACATATTTCTTCTCTGTCTCTTTGCCCTGCTGCTCTTCTTTTTCCGCGGTCCGTTCACACCGGGGTTCCGTCCCCCGGTATCCTGGGCGTTTCTGTCCGGGCGCTTCCCGCGCACGTCTTTCGCTCCTGTGCGCCGGCGTCTCGCACCCTTTCTTCCTCTTTCGTCCATGCCGCACCTCCTATCAGCAACCATTATAACATATTTTCAATATACGTCATTATTAATTTGCCTGTTTTAGAATATTTTAAACATTCTGATGAAATACAGCATTTTCCGTCCGGCAGATCAAGGGGTAATCTCCGCCTGTCCGTATTGCTTAACATTCGTAAAAGCCAGCGATTCAATGTTTCCTTCCGGATTCATCACATAATCCCGCATATATGTGCCTTCTTCTTTCGCCATGCATGCTGTCACGATCTGCAGGGGACTCGCCTGATATCCGTCCAGCAGCATATCAACTCCTTTTCTTTCATATTTCTCCAGTTCCGCATATAACTCTCTGTAAACTGATTCTTCGCTTCTCATTCGTGCATACTCCTTTCCCTGCAAATGCTGGTAAATACACTCCCGTCCTCTTACCATATGGAAGTATTCGTGACATACTGCCCGATCGGCGGCGGGATAGAAGACAGTATGCATCCGCAGCGGATCTTTACTTTTTCTTCATTGATAACTTCCCGATCATGGGACTTTGAATAACATGCTCTACTTTGACAGAAAGGGACTGCTCCCTTTCATTCTGAAAAAATAGAAATGATTCCGTACTCCTCCTTTCGCATAACTTATATTTACCAAGGAATACTATCTTCTGTAAATGCCATTATAGGAGCCGCACTCTCCGTTTGCAATGTGTTTTTTGTTCATAACTGGGTGGGATTTGTTGATAACATAAAAGTATTGTAAAGTCTGTCCGTTTTTCTTTACATCTTTTTATTTTTTGTTTATACTAACGGTGAGATGATATATCTTATTGAAAAAAGAGCGTTCAATATGCATATTATCTCATATATCTATATCATAAGGATGTGATCATATGAAAATTGAGAAGCTCAATGAAAATCAGATTCGTTGTACGCTGACACATGCCGATCTGGCTGCCCGCCATTTAAAACTTAGCGAGCTGGCTTATGGTACAGAGAAAGCAAAATCTTTATTTCGTGATATGATGCAGCAGGCATCTTTTGACTTTGGTTTTGAAGCTGAAGATATTCCACTGATGATCGAGGCGATCCCGGCTTCTGCTGATTCCATTGTTCTTATTATAACGAAAGTGGAAGATCCGGAAGAACTTGATACACGGTTTTCAAAGTTCACCCCTCTCGGTGAGACAGATACATTAAACACGGAAACGCTTGAAAAGCTGCAGGGCGCAGATGAGTTCCTTAATCTGCTGAACAAGGTAAAGGAGGCCGCGGCGGAAGTAAAAACACCGTCTGAGGAGGCGCCTGCCGCCCCGTTTTCTGTCCGCCTGTTCTCGTTCGAGGATCTGGACTCGGTGATCCGGGCTGCACGCCTGATGTCACCCATGTATCACGGCGCAAATACGCTGTACAAAGACAGAGAAAACGGGATGTTCATCCTGGCAATAGCTCCGACAGACCACCCCGCAAACGAATTCAACAAGATTTGCAACATGCTTTCCGAATACGGCACACCCGAAAAAGCCAGCTCTGCAGTGCTTGCCTTTCTTGAGGAACACTGCGAGATCATTGTGTCGTCAGATGCAGTACAGAAGTTATCCGCCCTTTGAGGATAATTTGTTTTACACACAGACAGCCCGCACTCTTCTGAGTGCGGGCTGTCTGTGCTTTATTCCTGTTCTGATCCTGTCAGCACAGGCGGCTGTTTATTAACAGAATTATTTCCCTGCTGCCTGCATAGCTGCATTGATCTTCTCCACCAGGAGTGCGCTGTCGATTCCGTGAACCATAGCAGCCTCCTCCAGAGTCTCCATCTGAGATGCCGGGCATCCCAGACAGTGCATTCCGATCTCCATAAGGATCGGAGCTGCCTCTGGGAACATCATCATTAATTCTCCAATTTTTGTATCTTTAGAAACCTGAGCCATTTCTATTTCCTCCTTCTTATTCTTCAGTGGATTATATTATAATCCCTGACTTTTATTTTAGCAACCATATTTTTTGAATTTTCTGAAATGTCATACGCACTTTTTTGGTTTTTTTGACTACTCAAAAGTCAAGATTTTTACTCTGTTTTTTCGACAAAAGCTTAATTTCATGACAACTCACCAAAACACTCGTTCTTTTCTTTCCCAAAAGTAATCCACCAAAAACACATGTTTTTATGTGGATAATGTGAATAACTTTTTAGAAAAGTACTATTTTTCCACGTTTTTTCGGATTTCCAATGTGGATAAGTTGAAAACTTCTTTTTTTTCACTTTCGACGGATTTTTACATTTTAAAACATTTTTGTGCATTTTGCATATTCGCATATAATAATCTGTCGAAACCCGCCTTAATGCAGGCGGAGAGAATTGTACGTAAAAAAACTGTACTTCTTTATCTGAAGTACAGCTCTCTTTTCTCTCTGATATAAAATGTCAAATAACTCTGCGCACCGCCACAATGTCCGTATAGGCCGCACTGCACACTCCGATCCCGTCCTCTTCATTCATGGCATTGACGATATTGCCGTCCCCCATATACAGCCCTACGTGTCCTTCATACAAAATAAGATCTCCCGGCCGGGCTTCGGCATAACTCACCTCATATCCCGCCGAACGCATCTCATACGACGTTCTGGGAAGGCTGACTCCGAAATGTGCGTAAACAGACTGGACAAACCCGGAGCAGTCAGCGCCTTCTGTCAGGCTGGTCCCGCCCCACACATAGGGATTTCCAATAAACTGACATGCATAATCGATCACAGCCTGCCCCAGCGGAACTGTCTGTGCCGCGGTCTCCTGTACTTCAGCCGTCTCAGATGACTGATCAGCCGCAAGTCTGGCTTCTTCCTCTTCTTTCGTCTCTCCATAAGAATAGGAAGTTTCAGGTTCTACATAACTTCCGCTGACCCAGCCGTCAATCGTTCCCACTCTGACCGGATACCATCCGTCAACAGGCTCCCCTGTAACCGTATACTCCTCGTCCATACCGATCGTTGTCAGGATCTGCGCATCCGTTCCCTGTCCGTCCCTGACATTCAGCGCATATGCCGTTACCCTGACTGTTCTGTTCTGATAATCTTCTGCGCACGCACGCGCTTCCTCGCCTGTGATCAGTGTATCCGACGGGACATATCCTTCCGCCGCCCCGGACTTGATCCTCGTCCAGCCATCCAGATATTCCAGCACCACAGCAGCAGAATCACTGTAAAGCTTTCCTACCCAGGCGCTGTCCTCATCCGGTGCACTTCTGATATAAGTAAAATCACCTGTATCAGAAAATGCCATATTCAAATACTCGCCCTCATCTGTTGGTACCAGATAGAGATTGATATTATCCTTTACCTCTTTCTCATAACATTCTTCCAGTACCGCTTCGATTCCTGCAACCGGCATCAGCGTCTGCCCCTCTTCGGATTCTTCTGCAGCCGAGACCACGGTCGCACTCCCCGGAATCAGGATCATTCCCGCCAGAACGGATATGATCATTTTTTGCCTCATGTGTGTGTCTGCCATATAAAACCTCCTTGATATTACTGCCTTTATCTTTTGTAGGAAGTTCTAAATGTTACACAATTGTTAATTTTGTTACGCTAATATTTTATCAATATATATAACAACTGTCAACCGGTTTATCAAGTTTTCCACCGATTAATCTCGACATATTGTGATTTCATATTACAGTTGAAATCCTTTCATTATATATTTGTTAATTATTTTGTAATATTATGCCTGATTTATTCCGCTAAATACGATATTTATATTTTTTCTCAAAAAGTATTGACATACAGGAAATTTTATATTATATTCTAATTACAGTAATCGTTATCATTATTGTTTAATAATGGTTATCATTTAGAAATGAAAGGGGGATTCCCATTGGGCACTTTAAAATACAGTAAACAGCGAGAATCCATCAAACATTACCTTATGACAACCGATGAGCATCCTACTGCGGACATGGTTTATATGCATGTGAAGAAAGATTTTCCGAATATCAGTCTTGGCACTGTATACAGGAATCTCAATCTTCTCACCGATATCGGGGAGGCAGTCAAGATTGCTACTCCCGACGGCGGCGACAGATTTGATGGAAGAGTTGAGCCGCACAATCATTTCCTATGTACCAAGTGCGGACGGTTACTGGACCTGGAGCTCGATATGAACAGCATTGAAGAAGTCAACCGGCTTGCAGCTGAGAATTTTGACGGAATCATCAGATCCAGCTCTACACTGTTTTATGGTGAATGCAGTGACTGCATTAAAAAGTCTTAGCAATAAAATTCAAAAAGAAAAGGAGATCAAGAACTATGAAAAAATGGGTATGTACAGTATGTGGTTATGTTTATGAAGGAGAAGCTGCTCCGGCTGAATGTCCGGTATGCCACGCTCCGGCTGACAAATTCAAAGAGCAGACAGGAGAAAGAGAATGGGCTGCTGAGCACGTTGTAGGTGTTGCACAGGGCGTAAGCGAGGACATCCTTGCTGATCTGAGAGCAAACTTCGAGGGCGAGTGCTCTGAGGTTGGTATGTATCTTGCAATGGCAAGAGTTGCCCACAGAGAAGGATATCCGGAGATCGGTCTGTACTACGAGAAAGCTGCTTACGAGGAAGCTGAGCACGCTGCTAAATTCGCAGAGCTCCTTGGCGAAGTCGTAACAGACAGCACAAAGAAGAACCTTGAGATGCGTGTTGACGCTGAGAACGGCGCTACAGCAGGAAAGTTTGATCTTGCAAAGCGTGCGAAAGCTGCCAACCTTGACGCAATCCACGATACAGTACACGAGATGGCAAGAGATGAGGCTCGTCACGGCAAAGCATTCGAGGGTCTTCTGAAGAGATACTTCGGCTAATCTCGGCAATTTAAAAAGTAATATTGATCATTTCATAATATAACAATGAGGACTGTCTTTGAGAATTAAATAACTTTTCCCGAAGGCAGTCCTTTTTTAATCTTTTCTAAATTCAAAGGAGGTACTGATATGTCCAAATACGCAGGAACAAAAACAGAAAAGAATCTTATGGAGGCATTTTCCGGAGAATCCCAGGCGCGCAATAAGTATACTTATTATGCATCCGCCGCAAGAAAAGCCGGTTTTGTACAGATGGCAAATATCTTTGAGGAAACTGCGAATCAGGAGAAAGAACATGCGAAGATGTGGTTCAAAGAGTTCCACGGCATCGGAAATGTAGAGGAAAATCTCGCGGATGCCGCCGCAGGAGAGAACTACGAATGGACAGATATGTACAAGAGAATGGCTGAGGAAGCCGAGGAGGAAGGATTCACTGAGCTTGCTGCAAAATTCCGCGGCGTAGCCCAGGTAGAGGCAGCTCACGAGAAGCGCTATCAGAGACTGCTGGATCACTACCGCGAAGGTAAGACCTTCAAGGATGACGCCCCGCTGGGATGGAAATGCGGAAACTGCGGATATATCTACGACGGACCGGAAGCACCGGAAATCTGCCCGGTATGCGCTCATCCGAAGGCATACTTTGAGAGAAAGGCCGAGAATTACTGATCCTTTCCTGACTCCTTTTTTAAGTTGATCAATTCCATTTTTTTCTGCCGTGAAAGATGCTTGATCTCATACTCCCTTTTCATGGCCATCTCCCGGGTCTCGTATTCCTCATAGTAAGTGAGGACTACGGGGCGCCGGGATTTTGTATATTTTGCCCCTTTTCCTTCATTGTGGGCTTTGATGCGCTTTTCGAGATCATTTGTCCAGCCGGTATAGAGACTGCCGTCGCGGCAGGTGACAATATAGGTATAATTCATGGTAAACCTCACTGGATATAGAATACCATATCAGAGGGTTTTCAGAAAGAGACAATTTCCCGCTGCGGGCTGTCGCCCTCCTATCGTCCGCATCACGCCATGCCAGCTCGATTCCGCTTTGCTCCATCTCGCTGCGGGCTGTCGCCCTCCTATCGTCCGCTTCACGCCGTGCCAGCTCGATTCCGCTTTGCTCCATCTCGCTGCGGGCTGTCGCCTTCCCATCGTCCGCTTCACGCCGTGCCAGCTCGATTCCGCTTTGCTCCATCTCGCTGCGGGCTGTCGCCCTCCCATCGTCCGCTTCACGCCGTGCCAGCTCGATTCCGCTTCGCTTCATCTCGCTGCGGGCTGTCGCCTTCCCATCGTCCGCATCACGCCGTGCCAGCTCGATTCCGCTTCGCTTCATCTCGCTGCGGGCTGTCGCCCTATGGAGATATAAATATGGGGCCGGAGAAAAATAAATTTTCCTCCGGCCCCATATTTATATCTCCGCACGGCTCGATGCTACTCCATAAAGTTCATCGGGTCGACGGGGGTGCCGTCTTTTAATATTTCGAAATAGAGATTGGGTCCTTCTACACTGTAATATTTTGTGGGCTCGTTCAGGATTCCCACTGTCTCACCGGACGCCACGTAATCTCCGACTGAGAGTGGAACGTCTGTGAGCTGGCCGTAGACTGCGCTGTAGCCGTTGCCCATATCAAGGGTCACGGTAGTTCCTGTCTGCGCCGTATCTTCAATATTGGTCACGATCCCGGCCGCAGAAGCAGAGATAGTCTCTCCCACTTCTCCGCCGATGATAAGCGCGGGATTATACTTATACTGCTCCAGCGTCGAGAAGAAAACAGTCTGATCCATGCTGTAGCCGATCAGGACCGCACCGCTTGCCGGCCAGGTGAGTGTACTGTCCTCGCTGAACCATACGTCCGCCGCGGCTCCGGACGCTGGAGCCTCCCCTCCTGCCGCGCCATCCTGCGCCGGAGTTTCCTGTGGAGTCTCTGTCTGCTCTTCCTGAGCGCCGTCTTCCTCCTTATCATCTTCTTCAGGCAGGACGATATCGTCCGTTGCCGCCTCCTTGCTCTTGTCTTCTGTAAGCTCTTCTGCCTGGTCCTCCGCTTTCGCCACCTGCTCATTCATCTGTTTCTTATAATTGTTAAATGTATACGCCCCAGCTATTGCAATGACTGCGACAAAGCAGATTACGAGACCGACCGCAGCGCCTCTCCCTCTCAGGAAGGACGGCCTTTCGTTTTTATTCATAATCATCACCTCTGGCTATATTTTTGCCAGAAAGCAGACAGCTTATTCTGTTTTCAAAAAATATAACAATTCTTTCTCTGCAGCTGTTCAGAGAAGGTCTGTCTCCTGAATTTCCCGGTTCACCGTTGTTCCCTCAAAGAAGAACTGAAGGATCTCTTCGCAGGTATTTCCCTCTTTTGCCATTTCATTGGCAGTCCACTGGCTCATTCCCAGACCATGGCCGTTTCCCGTGACAGTGACCACCAGCCCTTTTTCACTCTCACTGAAAGAAAAGCAGCTTGACGGAAGGGAAAGGGCATCGCGGAACCGATCTCCCGTGCATACAGTTTCACCGATCCTCATACTCTTTACATATCCCGCCGAATCATAGCTCTGGATCTCAAAGTCCGAAAAAGAATATCCTGTCTCTGCCGCCTCTTTTCCCTCCTCCGCCACAAGAAACTCCCGGCAAAGATTCTGTATCTCCCTGTACTCAAATTCAAACACCTGGATCTCATTGTCAGCCTCCTTGTCCAGCGGGCATTCTCTGACCGCAAGATACGGATAATCACTGCTTCCTGTGACTTCCTCCGCGCTGCGGGTCATACCGCTGCTGGACTGATGGAACGGCGTCCAGGCATAGGTATCTCCGTAGAAGAGCACCATATCGTCCGTCTCTTCCACGGCGCTGAGATATTTCCGGTAATATTTTTTATATTCCGAGAGATTCCATTTCTTCTCCATTGCGCTTCTCGGCATATATTCCTCGGACAATATCTTGTCCTCCGAATTCTCCAAAGACTGATAAAGACTGGTCCTGATAAGGACCGCCTGCGCCTTCATGGCTTCTGTCTCATAGTCCTCCGGCATCTCCCGCGCAAGTATCCCCGCCAGGTATTCGTTCCATCCGAGTTCCACGACAGTTTCTTCTCCCCCCGCCCCGGCCGTCCTGACCTTCACATGCGGGGAGCCGTCGCTTCCGGCTCTGATATCCGTTCCGTTTACAAACACAGAGACTATGTACGGAAACAGGATCAGTATGATGAGAAAGGCACCGAGTGACTTCATTTTCTGCCTGATATAATACCGTCTCATGAAAACAGCCCTCCATACTCTATTGTATGAAGGGCTGCTGTATTCTAGAACATATTGTCATTCTTCTCCTGATCCGGAACTGCTGTCTCCGGCTGAACAGATCCTGCTTCGGGTTCGGAAGATCCTTCCGCCGCCATACTGCTCTCCGGAGAGGCTGAAGGCTCAGGGCGCTCCGCCCCGGCTGCTGCCGGCTCCGGCTGAACCGGCGTCCCGGCGGTGTCTGCCTCCGGGCTCCATGATTCCTCCGAGGCTGTACCTGGATCCGCAGGCTGTACCAGAGGATCCTTCTGTTCTCCTGCAGGCTGAACCGGAGCTGTCGGATAGACAGGCGGCATCGGTGCCGGCGGAGGCGTCAGCTTCGGCCCCATTCCCGGATTGAACTCCTTATTCCTCATCAGGAACAGGCAGAACGCTTCGTAAAGCGGAACAAGTGCAGAAAGTACTGCATGTGCGATTCCCATATTATGAACGGTGAATCTTTCATAGATCCTGACATTGATCAATACACACAGCGCTCTGTAAACCGCTTCATACAGCATCACTGCAACGGCCAGGATAATGATAAGCACTACCGCAGAGAGGATCACTCCTCCGCTGATTCCATATCCGTAGGCGCTGATTCCCATAAACGTGCCAACACCGAGGAGCAGCATAAAAATGATCATAAAAATCGAAGCCACAACTCCTGCTATGATCGGGAGCACCAGTTTCCATATTCCCGGATTTTTGATCTTTCTTGTCTTTAACTCGATCGTCTCCGCAAGCTCGCCGTGAAGATATTTTCTTGCAAACGGGATAAATGCCAGCCACGGATAATTTTTCCCCATTCTTCTGGCGATCGTATATAAACCGATCCCGTAGAATACATATTCAACGATCCAGAAGATCAGAGCCACCATGAATATGATCAGGTAGATGGACATAAGAGCCGCAAAAACGGAATCTGAAATACCGTAGCTGTAACCATAATCATAACCGTATCTCATAATATCCTCCTATTCTTCCTCGTATGAATGAACTGTCACCTTTTTCAGATGCCAGATATCTCTTACATACTCCTCGATCGTTCTGTCTGATGAGAATTTGCCGCTGCATGCAGTCTGCATCATCGCCATCCTTGACCATCTGTTCTGGTCTCTGTATGCTTCCTCCACTCTCTTCTGAGCGTCAGCGTAGGAACGGAAATCTTTCAGGATGAAATACATATCCGCTCTGTCTGTGCTCTGCGTATTGAGCAGAGAGTTGTACAGGTTCTTGTACATATTGTGATCGCCGTGAGAATATGTTCCGTCCATAAGCTGATCCACAACTCTCTTGAGCTCCCAGTCGTTAAAGTAGATATCCTGCGGATTGTATCCGCCGTTGTTCTCGTAGTTGATGACTTCCTCTGAACTCAGTCCGAAGATAAATGCATTCTCCTCGCCGACTTCCTGAACGATCTCCACATTTGCACCGTCCATGGTTCCCAGTGTCGGCGCGCCATTGAGCATGAACTTCATGTTTCCTGTACCTGAAGCCTCCTTGGATGCAGTGGAAATCTGCTCGCTGACATCAGCAGCCGCAAAGATGATCTCTCCGTTGGATACACGATAGTCCTCGATAAAGACAACCTTCAGTTTTCCATTGATGCTTCTGTCATTGTTCACCACTTCCGCAACAGAGTTGATCAGCTTGATCGTCTCTTTCGCTCTCAGGTATCCTGCTGCCGCCTTTGCTCCGAAGATAAATGTCCGCGGATAGAAGGACATCTCCGGATGTTCTTTGATCTGATTGTACAGATACATGATATGCAGGATATTCAGCAGCTGACGCTTATATTCATGCAGACGTTTTACCTGTACATCAAAGATCGATCTCGGATCCACGTCGATACCGTTATGCTCTTTGATATATTTGGCAAGACGCACTTTGTTCTTGTACTTGATGTCCATGAATTCACGTCTCGCGTTTTCATCGTCGACATACGGTTTCAGCTTCGCGATCTGGGACAGATCCGTGATCCAGCCGTCGCCGATCTTGTCTGTGATCCAGTCCGCCAGCAGCGGGTTGCCGTGAGCCAGGAAACGTCTCTGTGTGATACCGTTCGTCTTGTTATTGAACTTCTCCGGCATCATCTCATAAAAGTCTTTCAGCTCCTGGTGCTTCAGGATCTCTGTGTGGAGCTTGGCAACACCGTTTACAGAGAAGCCTGCGATGATCGCCATATTCGCCATGCGCACCTGGCCGTCCATGAGGATCGCCATCTTCTTGACTTTCTCCTCATTGCCCGGATACATCTCGCGTACTTTAATGAGGAAGCGGCGGTCGATCTCCTGCACGATCTGGTAGATACGCGGGAGAAGCTTGGAGAACAGGTCGATCGGCCATTTCTCAAGAGCTTCTGCCATGATCGTGTGGTTCGTGTAAGCACATGTCTTTGTCGTAACATCCCATGCCTCTTCCCAGCTTAAGCCTTCCTGGTCGATCAGAAGACGCATCAGCTCCGGAACAGCCACTGTCGGATGGGTATCATTCATCTGGATAACGACTTTCTCGTACAGTTTGCGGATATCGCTGTGCTTTTTCTTATATTTTGCGATCAGCGCCTGCAGGCTGGCTGACACAAAGAAATACTGCTGTTTCAGACGGAGCTCTTTTCCCGAATAATGATTGTCGTTCGGATAAAGAACGTCTACGATCAGCTTTGCAAGGTTCTCCTGCTCTACTGCCTTGTGATAATTTCCTCTGTCAAACTCATCAAGCTTAAAGTCTGTGATCGCCTTTGCATCCCACACGCGCAGTGTGTTTACTACGTGATTGCCATATCCTACGATCGGCATATCGTACGGGATCGCCAGGACTGACTCATAGTTTTCCTGAATAAATTTATCTTTTCCTGTCTCCGGATCTTTCTCAAAGCGGATATTTCCTCCGAAGCGGACTTCCTTTGCATACTCTTCTCTGCGGAGCTCAAACGGATTGCCTTCCTTCAGCCAGTTATCCGGAACCTCTACCTGGTAGCCGTTCTCGATCTTCTGCTTGAACATACCATAGCGGTAGCGGATACCGCAGCCGTATGCCGGGTAATTGAGTGTAGCAAGGGAATCAAGGAAGCACGCCGCAAGTCTTCCGAGACCTCCGTTTCCAAGCGCTGCGTCCGGCTCCTGGTCCTCGATCACATTCAGGTCGAGTCCCATTTCATCGAGCGCCTCTTTCACTTCTTTGTAGACTGTCATGTTGATCAGGTTATTGCCCAGGGCACGCCCCATCAGGAATTCCATGGACATGTAATACACCGTCTTTGCATCTGCTTCATCATATGCTTTCTGGGTCGCAAACCAGTCGTCAAAGATAACGTCTTTGACTGCGTAGGACACCGCCTGAAAAATCTGCTGCGGAGTAGCCTCCTCGATCGTCTTTCTGTAAAGAGCCCTTACATTATCCTTTACTGTTTCTTTAAATGTTTCTTTCTCAAATCTTTTGCTGAACATCGTTTTATTTTCCTTCCTTTTCAACACCCATTGTAACCGCTTCACCGTTGATCTTCCACTCCTTTACATAGCCGGCCGCCTGTGCTTTTACAAGACTGTCAGCCAATACTTCGCCGCTGATCACAGTGCTGTATTTTTCAAAGATCCTCTCAGCTTTCTCCGTTCCGTCATAAGTCACGCGGATCCTGTCCATAACTTCAAAATCCACTTCCTTTCTCATGGTCTGGATCTTGCTGATGATCTCACGGACGAAACCTTCCTCCAGAAGTTCTTCTGTCAGATTCGTATCAAGTACGACAGTGATGCCGTTGTCATTTTCTGAAACATATCCTTCAATCTGTGCGGTATCGATCAGAAGATCCTCTCTGAAAAGTGTGATCTCCTGTCCGTTTACGTCCAGTTTGAGGGCTCCGGTCTCATTGACCTCATCCATCGCTGCATTTCCATCCACATTGTCAAGAGCAGCTTTAATGCCGCCTAACATTTTACCATATTTCGGACCGACTGTCTTTAACTGCGGTTTAAATGTGTATGAAGTAAAATCTCTTACATCATCGGTAAATTTAATATTCTTAACATTCAGTTCATCAGCTACGATCTCCTGATAGAATTCCGGAAGGCTGAATCCTGCCTTCACAAACATCTGGCCGATCGGCTGGCGGTTCTTGATATTGGAAGTATTTCTGCAGGCACGTCCCATAACGACAAGTTTCAGGACATGTTCCATGTTCTCTTCCAGTTCCGGATCGATCTGTTCCTCATGCACTTCCGGGAACATGCACAGATGGATACTCTCCGGAGCGGCTGAATCGATACTGCGCACAAGGTTCTGATAGATCTCCTCTGTCATGAACGGGATCATCGGAGCCGCCGCCTTGGAGACGGTCACGAGAGCTGTGTACAGCGTCATATATGCGTTGATCTTATCCTGCTCCATTCCCTTTGCCCAGAAACGCTCGCGGCTTCTTCTGACATACCAGTTGCTCATGTCATCAACGAATTCCTGCAGCGCGCGCGCCGCTTCCGGGATCCGGTAATTTGCCAGATTGTTATCCACATCTTTTACCATGGTGTTCATCTTGGACAGGAGCCACTTATCCATAACCGAAAGTTTGTCATATTCCAGCTCATATTTTGTGGCGTCAAACTCATCAATATTCGCATAGAGCACGAAAAATGCATAAGTATTCCACAGCGTACCCATGAACTTGCGCTGTCCCTCTGTCACAGCCTTGCCGTGGAAACGGTTCGGCAGCCAGGGAGCGCTGTTGATATAAAAGTACCAGCGGATCGCGTCAGCCCCGTATTTTTCCAGGGCGTCGAACGGATCGACCGCATTCCCCTTGGACTTGCTCATCTTCTGTCCATTCTCATCCTGTACATGTCCCAGGACGATGACATTCTTGTACGGCGCCTTGTTGAAGATCAGCGTGGAGATCGCCAGCAGGGAATAGAACCATCCTCTTGTCTGGTCCACCGCCTCGGAAATGAAATCCGCCGGGAACTGCTCTTCAAACAGATCCTTATTCTCAAATGGATAGTGGTGCTGGGCAAACGGCATGGATCCGCTGTCAAACCAGCAGTCGATCACTTCCGGCACGCGGTGCATCTCTCTGCCGCACTTCGGGCACTTGATGGTCACTGCATCAATGTACGGACGGTGCAGCTCGATGTCGTCCGGGCAGTTCTCGGACATCTCTTTCAGCTCTGCGATACTTCCGATGGAGTGCATGTGTCCGCACTCGCACTCCCAGATGTTGAGCGGAGTACCCCAGTAACGGTTGCGGCTGATGCCCCAGTCCTGAACATTCTCGATCCAGTCGCCGAAACGGCCTTTTCCAATGCTCTCCGGGATCCAGTTGATCGTATTGTTGTTTGCGATCAGGTCGTCCCTTACCGCCGTCATCTTGATGAACCAGGACTCGCGCGCATAGTAAATAAGCGGTGTGTCGCATCTCCAGCAGTGCGGATAGCTGTGCTCGAACTTCGGCGCGTCGAAGAGCAGCCCCCTCGCATCCAGATCCTTTAATACCTCCGGATCAGCTTTCTTTACAAATAATCCTGCAAACGGCGTGGATTCCGCCATGTTTCCTTTTTCATCGACAAGCTGTACGAACGGAAGATCATATTTTCTTCCTACATTCGCATCATCTTCACCGAATGCCGGAGCGATGTGTACCACTCCGGTACCATCTGTCAGAGTAACATAGGTATCACATGTCACATAGAATGCTTTCTTGTTCTGCTTTGCCGCTGCGTCTGCTGCGCACTGGTAGAGCGGCTCATATTCCTTGCCTTCCAGCTCTGTTCCTTTGTACGTCTCCAGAACTTCGTATGCCGGTTTTCCTTCTTCGCCCAGTTTTCCGAGAACTGTGTCAAGCAGCGCGCACGCCATATAGTAGGTATATCCGTCTGCTGCCTTTACTTTCGCGTAATCCTCGTTCGGGTTCACACAGAGCGCGAGGTTGGACGGCAGCGTCCACGGCGTAGTGGTCCATGCAAGGATGTATGCGTCCTCGTCTTTCACCTTAAATCTCACGACTGCCGAGCGCTCTTTTACATCCTTGTAGCCCTGAGCCACTTCCTGCGCGGACAGCGGCGTACCGCAGCGCGGGCAGTAGGGCACGATCTTAAATCCCTTGTAGAGCAGACCTTTGTCCCAGATCTGCTTTAACGCCCACCATTCGGACTCGATAAAGCTGTTGTGGTATGTTACATAAGGATGCTCCATATCAGCCCAGAAGCCGACGGTTGCGGAGAAATCCTCCCACATTCCTTTGTATTTCCATACACTTTCCTTACATTTGTCGATAAACGGCTCCAGACCGTATTCCTCGATCTGATCCTTTCCGTCCAGGCCGAGTTCCTTCTCGACCTCCAGTTCTACCGGGAGACCATGTGTGTCCCATCCGGCTTTTCTCGGCACCATATATCCCTTCATCGTGCGGTATCTCGGGATCATATCCTTGATCACTCGGGTAAGCACGTGTCCGATATGCGGTTTTCCGTTTGCTGTCGGAGGTCCGTCGTAAAAAATGTACTCAGGACATCCCTCTCTCTCTTCGATGCTCTTCTCGAAGATGTGGTTTTCTTCCCAGAATTTCTCGACCTCTTTCTCACGGCCGACAAAATTCATATCCGTGGATACTTTCTTGTACATGTTGATTTTTCCTTTCTGCTGGGCCCGCGCGCAGCTATATGCCGATGGCGGGCACACTCTCGTTCGGAATGAAACGCAGCGGTACATAGGGCTGCAAAATACGCAGCCCAAGTGCCGGCGTTTCATTACGGCCCTTCATCGGCATATAGCTGCACACGGGCCTTCCAGAACGGGAGCCTGAATCATAGTTTCGGGTTGCAGCCGGGAGAGTTTTCAAATCTTCAGGGGCGCCATCGCGCTTCTGATCCGAACTCTCCTCACGGCAGTCTTTTTTCATCTGCTATCAGAGGAAACCTTCCGGCTTCGGGGAGCCTGCATGGATGGTATGTCCGCGAAGGACCGTTGAAAAACGCCGGCACTTAGACCGCGTCTTTTGCGGTCTTATGTGTCCGCTGCGTTTTTCTACGAGCGGGAGCGTGTCCGCAGCGGATATATCATCCATGCAGGTTCCGCCCTGCCGATATACGTTTCCCCATCAGCAGATAAAAAAAGCTTCCGTCCTGCAATAGGACGAAAGCAATACTCTCGTTTTAACCACCTGTTACATCATACTTGAACTTCTCTGTCCTTATACACGCTGTCTTTCTGTGTTCAGAAACTTTCAGTTCGTATATGGTATCCTCTAACGCGGGATCTGCGTCAGCCCTTACTTTCCATGCTGCATCTGTCCCAAGTATGCTTTGGGGGCTGCGGCTCAGGAGTGATATTCGGAAGCTTCTTACTTGTACCGGGCTTGCACCTTCCCCGGCTCGCTGGGATGTTCAGACGGCTCTTACTGTCTCCGTCACTGCCTTTGTTTTTGAAATTCATACGGACTTTATTATAATAAAAAACCCCCTGATTAGTCAAGGGGTTCCGTATACACTATTTCAATTCATTGCTGCACTTGGATGAAAAATACAAAAAGTTGTTTCAACGCTTATACCTACCTATTATCCTATCCATTTCTGGATTAATTTTTCCAATTACTTCATCAGAGGAATATCTATTTCCTTTATTCTTTAACGCACCGGAAAAAGAGTTCCAGTTATCTTTATCCCTTACTGACACGGTCTGCAGTTTAACATCTATCATATAATTATTTCTAATTTTTTTTTGCATTTTTCTATTCCTCCGTTTATACATTTTAATATTATATATTACATATTGTCAAGACTATACTTATTTTCTTCTTTCCAAGCCATATAATCCAACTCTTGCTTCTTAGCATATTCGGAAATGCAATTATTAATGCGATGATAAATTTCTGAACACTCCAACTCTGGTTTCCCTTTAAACAAATTGAATAGTTTCCTGATTGCTTTCACATCTTCCTTACAATCTTTTTCCTCTATTCTTCTAACCAGTCTTTCATATACTTTTTTTGCGTAAATCAACAACTCTCTCTGCATCCAACCATAGCGGTAAATGTCTGATACAACGCTCTCATGTTCTTCATCTTTTATATTACTTTTTAAGTCCTCTTTGTCTTCAAAATGACCTGATACAGAAAAAATTTCATCATCTGGAGATATTCTATTTATTAGACAGTAAATAACTTTTTCTCTAAGCATTTGTTCCTCAGGTCTGTTTTCTTCAAAGATTTTTCTTCCTTCTGAAATCTGAAAAGCCTCTCTGAAATCATTTTCGTCAATTTTTAATATAACCATTGCTGCAACGTCGCTGAAAATTTCTCTATATATTTTTAAGATCCGATCAATAGTCTGCTTTACTCTTCTATCTCCCTGCATTTTTTTTCTGTTTCCATCTAGATGTCTCTGTATTCTATATACGAATCTCATTAGTCTTGTAAATTCTTCATCATTTTTTTCTATTTCTTCTCTTATATCATCCGGAAGACTAAAAATTACCTTATGGGCTCGCTTTTCTGTCGGTCCGATATAATTCCATACCGCATCAAACAATTTTTCCGAAAGGTTATTTGCATATATATCTTCTTCCTCTTTAAACTGATGACTATTGTACTCCATCAGGAAATAAAGAGCATTTGTTTGTAATGTATTTTTTATGTCTTCTTTCAATCTGTGAGAAACACATTTTTCCATTTTAGTTAATGCATTAGGATTGTAGTTTTCCGGAAAGATATATTCTGCTACAAAATATGCAAGCGTTACAGTAATGCCATCCAGCCTTGCCGCTCGATTGCGCACTTGTTCTGATACGTAATGTGCAATTTCGTGATTAAGAATAATCATTAAGTCGCGCGGAAGGAAAAGTGATCGCTGAGAAAGTCTGACTAAAATTAATCGATCTCTTGCTGGAAGACCAAATCCTATTATATTGGTAATTGGCCGCGATTCCATTTCGGGCGCCAGTATGCAACAATATTTATGACTGCTGTCATTGAGAACACTTGTAACCTTATCAATAAACCATGTATACATCAGACTTAGTTTTATCGGTATCGAAAAAGGACTTCCGCTGTATCCCGGGACCATAAGGAACATCTGATCTGTGTGAATGGTGTGGTAAATAACAGAATTCACTGAATCCAGAAACCGCTTAATTGACCTCTTTATACTCTCAATCCTCTCATAATAGTTGCTTTTATCATTGCAGAATGCTTTATCCAATAGATTATCGAACAGTAATAATGCCGGAAACAAAAGCCAAAAAATATTTTTAGACATTTCGAAATTCTCATATTGATCCAATGTATTGACTGTCTGCATCAGCGCCTGATAATAGGAATAAAGACTTTCATCCTCCTTTTTCACTTCTTTTAGACGAGCACGGTACTTACTTAAGAGAAATCTGCATATTCCTTCTTTTTCTTCCTGATCTGGTTCTTTCAACTCCAAACCTTTAATATCTTTCCACTCGTTTTCCTTTACAACGAATGAAGTTTCTATATTATACACACCTCTCCCGTATACACCGTTCTGATGTGTAGCAAATCCCCCGGGAACCAGAAGCGCCATCAAACTTTTAACATTTGTATCGTACAATGTGATACAGATATTTTCGTGCCCGAATATATAGGAGTATGAAGCCTTGTCATATCCCTGCAGGCCCCATATCTCATTGCTCCTATCCAGTACAGTCTTCAGCTCACCCAATATATTCTTGTTACCAGAGGTGACAATATGGATATTCAATCTTTTAATAAAATTCCCAACAAAACAATTTGTTTTTCTCCATACGCTAAGTATTTCTGAATTTTCCCTGCATTCCCCAAGATAAACTTCTGATACCCCCATAATAGAATGCATATATTGCACCGTCAGCATCCCCTCTATTTCTTCTAAAATACTTTTCATTTTTGTAATACTGTTTGCCAGCAGTAAAACAATCAAATCTGCGTTATCGTAAGTACAATATGTAAGAATAAAGCAGTGCTCTTTTTCCAAATTTTCTCCATATTTATCACCTTTACTTTCTATTTCCCTGCTAATCTCTTCATAATCATTTCCATCAGTAAATTGCAGAAATCCAACAGCCATGAACGGCATACTATCATAAATTCCCCAAAACGCTTCTGTCTGCTTTACCCGTTCCTGTTCCTGCTCTGATACACATCGAAACATTCCTATAATTTGATTCCCATACTTTCCTTCAAGCCTTTCGATTACTGCACCTGTCTCGTACCATATTTGTGATATAGGAGCCTGAGATCTTTTTTCAAAAAGGTTGCTGGAATTTGTATCGCTTTCGCATGCTGTTATATCTATCCCATCGTAATATCCCCATGTTGTATATTGACACTTCAAGGGGGTAGGATATGAATCAAGGTAATACTGTTTATAAAGAGTTAATATCCTTATGTCCTTCACTATTCTTCACCTCCGCCTATAAAATAATCTAAAGTATCATATATCCATGACATATCCGTTTCTTCATAATCTTGATTTATTTCTTCAGCGCATTTCCATAATAATTTCTCTGTATTCTCATCTATACTGTTTTTTATATTCTCAAAAAAGAAGGCAAAATAACTTTGTCGCCATTTTTCGTCGTTAAATTCTTCCATAAAACGGTTTAGAACTATACACCAAACATAAAGCGCTTTCTGGTATTTCTTTTCAGTAGAAAGAAGAATTTGGCATATTTCCAGATTCTGTGGAGATAGTGATTCCAACAAAGCCATTAAAATTCCTTTTTTATCATCCAGGCTGGCTTCGTTATAATCAAACAAATTTAATATAATAGTTGTCATTCCCTTACTGTCGTTGCCCGATTCAAGAATAAGCTGAGTAGTTTTACGATTTATATGCCTGCGAATATTTGTCCAATTCTTATTGACTGGATTTGCATGAAGCACTTGTTCTAGTTCTTCTAAATTGTCATAATTTGAGTAGTCCAGATTTCGGATCATTCTGACAATCATTAATTCTTTATATGCTTTTTCAACCTCTTTATAATTCATTGACTCCTGATAACGTACTGAATGATATTCCCCATTCATTATTTCTCTAAAATGATAATCAGAAGTTTCAATACATACCATAAGAAACACAAAAATCATTGTTCCAAACTGAATCATCGATGATACTGTCAATGTAATTTCTAAGGATACAACAGAGGCAAAAATCAAAACCAATAGCTCTGCCATAAAGGTGGCTGCCATTAAAAGGAGTTTACTGTCATTATAGGAACGCCGAATTATTGTTATCATTCTTATTCCATAACGCCGACTTTCCAGCCTTTCTAGATAAAAAATAACCAAAGTCGCAGTAAAAGTCCAAATTACAAGGATTACAGCTATAAGATTTCCTGTATCGTAAGTAAAAAGTCTTTCCAGTAATGCACAACAGTATGGGACTGTGAAAAGATCAATTATTACACACGCTGTTAAGCACACCAGAATCAACCCGCAGAATAAATTAATTTTCTTTGAGAAAACATTATATACTTTTCCAATTTTATCCATTACTGATTTTTTATCTGACTGCATGCACGCCCCTCTTTTCAGTATATTTTTCCTTTTCTGCTGACGCAAAAAAGACAGAATTTCTCATTCCAAGAAATTCTGTCACCACCAAATAAATACTACCATAATTTATGTATTTGTAAAAGATATTTTTATAAATACACTCTATTAATAGATGAATCCTTAGATAACCTGCGATGCATGATATCCCAAGCCCCCTGCTCCTTCATTTATAATTGCAAACACCTTTGCCGCATCCCTAATGAGCGCCATATAAGGAGCTTAACTTTTCAGCATATCCTACATTTCACCACAGGAACACAGCCCGAGGACACAGATCACCATAATTTCAAAAATAGGCCCTTGTTTCCAAATCTTAAACTCTCCTTCTAAATCAAATATTCTTTATTCCGTGTTTACATTGTGCTTCCATATTCAAAATAAATCCGATATAAAATTGACAGTTCAATTCTTCAAATGCTATATTACCTTTACACACCAAGACAGGATAGCAATTTCACACAAAGGATCGCGGAGACAGTTTCTCTGGGATCCTTTATTCCCCTTTGTGTCGAAAATCTGATGCCAGAAAGGCAGGTGACTATCAGGTGAAACCACACACAGGTAATTGTTTCCGCGCGGTCCCGGGACTCGACCGCAGATCCGAGGAGGAACAGCTTGCAGAGATCATCGGCATCGCGCAGGAAAATCTTGAGAAAGCAGAACAGTACAGTGCACAGTTGTCGGATGAACTGCACGAATTGATGGAGACTTACGGGACGAAGGACAAGGAAGCCCTCGCCATGTTCCACAACACCCAGTCTCAGATGCGGGAAAACCAGCGGGATCTGCTGCGCTGCCGCAAGGCACGGATAAAGCCCTATTTCGGGCGCATTGATTTCCGGGATCCCAGGCTTCCGCAGGACGAATCCTACTATGTGGGACGGGTGGGCATCTCCAGAAACGGCTCCGAACCCACAGTCATTGACTGGCGGGCGCCCATCGCTTCTGTTTACTACGAAAACGGATTAGGTCCCTGCACTTATACAGTTAAGAATGAAGGTTCTCAGACGATCGAGCTGAAGCGGAAGCGGACCTATGAGATCGCGGATGACCGGCTGATCGATTTCTTCGACTCGGACGTTGTGGCGAATGATGAACTGCTCACAAAATATCTCGCCAGGAATAAAAGCGCTGTGCTCGGCGAGATCATCGCCACCATCCAGAAAGAGCAGAATGCCGTCATCCGCAGATCTCCCCGGATGAACCTCATCGTGCAAGGCGTCGCCGGATCGGGTAAGACCACTGTGGCGATGCACCGTATTTCCTATATCCTCTATAACTATGAGGAGGACTTCCGCCCGGAAGACTTCTATATCATCGGGAGCAACCGCATCCTTCTGAACTACATCACCAGCGTGCTTCCGGATCTGGACGTATATGGAGTATCCCAGATGACGATGGAGCAGCTCTTTATCCGCCTGCTCTATGAGGATTGGGATCCCGCTCTGTATTCTGTCCGGCATCCCGGCAGAACGAAAAATGCAGGTCCAGAAGATGCCATGCGGATCAAGGGGAGTTATGACTGGTTCCATGACCTGGAGCGTTTCTGTCAGGACTATGAGGAAGCGTCGATCCCTGTGGAACGGGTCATGATGGACAACGGCGTCCTGCTCATAAAGGAGAGCACGATCCGCAGCTGCCTGAAAAACAATCCCCTGGTCTCCATGCAGGGCAAGATCAATATGCTCAACCGGATCCTTCTTACAAGGCTGGAGAACGAGACGGCCGGAAGGCAGATGACTTATCCGCCGGATGTGAAGAAGGAGCTCCTGCGGAAATACCGCCGTCACTTCGGCAGGGATGTCTGGAAGGGCTCCATTTTCGAAGTCTATCAGGACTTTCTCGCCGCTCAGGCAGAGAAAGGGAAGGCTGTGCCGCCCGTGGAAAACGCATTTGACCTCTACGACCTGGCGGCGCTGGCCTTCCTCTATAAAAGGATCAAGGAGACTGACGGCATCCGCGAGGCAAGCCATGTGATCATCGATGAGGCGCAGGATTTCGGCATGACGGCGTACGGCTCCCTTGCCTACTGCCTCCGGGGCTGCACCTACACCATCATGGGCGATGTGTCCCAGAACATCCATTACGGATATGGGCTCAACGACTGGGAGGATCTGAAGAAGCTACTCCTCAAAGGACTGCCCGGCGGGTTCGGAGTACTGAAAAAGAGCTACCGCAATACCGTGGAAATCTCCGGCTTCGCTGCCGGGATCCTGCGGCACGGAAGCTTTCCCGTCTACCCGGCAGATCCCATCCGCCGCCACGGCGCTCCGGTCCGCACGGTCAGCTGCCGGGATGAGGCGGAAATGCTCCGGGAAACTGCAGGATCTGTCCGGAAATGGCAGGCGGACGGCCGGGAGACCATCGCCGTGATCTGCCGGGACGAGGAGGAGGCCGACGCGGTAAAGAAACATCTCGGCTCAGAGCTGCTCCTTGCGGATACGGATCCCGCGACCGCCAGCTTCACGGAGGGGATCATGGTTCTCCCCGTAGAATATACAAAGGGACTGGAGTTCGACGCAGTACTCCTCTATCACCCTTCCAGGGAGAACTATCCGGCGGAGGATGCATACGTGAAGCTTCTGTATGTGGCAGCCACCCGGGCACTGCATGAGCTGACCATCGTGCATATGGGGGATCTGACAGATCTGATCGGAAAGCCGGCTCCTGAGCGGGAGATGGAGCGGCTGCCGGAACCCCGGAAGGAGGACGTTCCTGCACATACGGACTCCTCCATCCATACAGGCGGGACATCTGCCCCCGGAACACCGAACAGAGCGGTTCGGTATGAGACCGGGTGTGCTTCTGACGCCGCAGGGAGGAAAGCCTCCAGCGCGGCCTCTGCTCCGTCCTCTCAGGCGCCTGCCGCCATTTATAAACCGCGGCCTGCCGGGACGCCCGCGGATCTTCCCGTCAACTCCTCGCCTTATCCCTTCGGAGCGTCTCCGGACAGCAGGATCCTGCAGCGAAAGGATGCCGCCGGAACCGCAGATCTCGCAATTCGTGATATAAAACGGACACGGCAGTGTTTCGATCTGATCAGCCGCAGCGGGATCCTCCGCCTTACTCCGATCACCGACGCAGTGATCCGGGTACAGTTTCTCTCCGGAAGATCACCCGATCCATCCCCAGGATGGTGGGACCGCCGGCCGGAAGGTCCTGTCGCATGGACGGCACGGGCAGGGAAATCGCTTGTAGAGCTATCCACCGACAAGGTCAGGATACAGGCTGACAGAAGGAGCGGAGCCCTGCGGTTCTTCGACAGAGACGGCCGCCGGCTGCTCTCCGAGAGAACTGCGCTTCCCCGGCAGATCGAGAGCGGGGACACCATCCGCACATGGGAATATTTTGACTGGCAGAAAAGTGAAAAACTGTCTGCCAAAGGGATTCTCACAGAAGATCTGAAGCGAATGGACCACAAGGCGCGCTATATCAGCTTCGGCGGGAAACGGCTGCGCATGCCGCTGCTGGTGTCCGAATACGGTTATGGTCTCGGCATTGCCGCGGAGGAAACCGTCCTGTGCTGCAATATTCCCATGTACGGCACCTATCTGTATACTGAGGGAGACCGGCAGATCGACTATTATTTCCTATGTGGAAAGGACTATGGGGAAATCCTGGAACTCTACCAAAAGCTTCAGAAGAAGAGTTGAAGAAAGGAACACATAAAGAAAGAGAGATGCCGCAGCACCTCTCTTTTCTTCTGCCCGTTTTCCGAATTGCAGAATCAGCATTTCTTACAGTTTCTTCACAAACAGCGCACGGATTGCATTGAGCACTGCAATGATCATGACGCCCACGTCCGCGAAAATGGCAAGCCACATGTTCGCGATTCCGGCCGCCCCAAGCACCAGGCAGATCAGCTTGATGCCGATTGCAAACCAGATATTCTCATACACGATCCGCAGACACTTTCTCGAGATCCTGATCGCCTTTGCGATCTTCAGCGGATCATCGTCCATAAGAACGATATCTGCCGCCTCGATGGCTGCATCGGATCCCATAGCGCCCATGGCGATCCCGATATCCGCACGTGAAAGGACCGGCGCATCATTGATGCCGTCGCCGACGAAAGCGAGTTTTCCTTTTTCCGGTCTCTTCTCAATCAGCTCTTCCACCTTCTCCACCTTATCCGCCGGGAGAAGCTCTGCGTGCACTTCATCGATTCCAAGATCTGCCGCTACATGCTCCGCCACTTTCCATGAATCACCGGTCAGCATGACCGTCTTCTCCACTCCTGCTGAGCGCAGCGCTCTGACCGCCTCCTTTGCGTGCGGTTTCTCAATGTCTGATATCACAATGTGCCCGGCATATTTTCCATCCACCGCCATATGGATGATGGTGCCGGTCTGATGGCAGTCGATCCACTTCACCCCGAGCTTATCCATCAGCTTGGAATTGCCGGCCGCCACTTGAATACCATCCACCATAGCGGTCACACCGTTTCCGCTGATCTCCCTGATATCCGTCACACGGCTTCTGTCTATCTCCTTCCCGTATGCCCGCTGCAGGCTTCTGCTGATCGGGTGGGATGAGGCGCTCTCTGCCAGTGCAGCATACTCGAGAAGCTTCTCTCTGTCCATCTCATTGTGGTGGACTTCATTTACTTCGAACACGCCCTGGGTCAGCGTTCCTGTCTTGTCGAAGACCACATACTTTGTCCTGGACAGCGTCTCAAGATAGTTTGATCCTTTGACCAGAACGCCCGCGTTGCTGGCGCCGCCGATCCCAGCAAAGAAGCTCAGCGGGATACTGATGACCAGCGCGCACGGACAGCTTATGACAAGGAATGTGAGGGCCCGGTAGATCCAGGTTCCCCAGTCGGCGCTGACTCCCATTCCAAGCATCCGGACAAGCGGCGGAAGGACCGCAAGCGCAATAGCGCTGTATACAACTGCCGGAGTATAGATCCTTGCAAACTTCGTGATGAACTCTTCTGATCTGGATTTGCGGGAGCTGGCATTCTCCACCAGGTCCAGGATCTTGGAGACGGTCGACTCTCCGAACTCCTTCGTCGTCCTGATCTTAAGGACGCCTGTCATGTTGATGCATCCGCTGATGATCTCGTCGCCCTCCTTCGCGTCTCTGGGCAGGCTCTCCCCGGTCAGGGCGCTCGTGTTCAGAGTGGAACTTCCCTCCATCACGATGCCGTCGATCGGCACCTTCTCACCCGGCTGGACCACGATCACAGAACCGATCTCCACCTCATCCGGATCCACCTGCTCCAGCTTTCCATCCTGTTCGATATTCGCATAATCCGGCCGGATATCCATCAGATCACTGATATTTCTCCGGCTCTTTCCAACCGCATAGCTTTGGAACCACTCGCCGACCTGATAGAACAGCATGACCGCGATCGCCTCTGTGTAATCACCGTCTCCATGCAGCGCGATGGCGATGGCTCCGATGGTGGCGACCGCCATCAGAAGGCTCTCGTCAAACGGCTGTCTGTTTTTTATCCCCTTGAACGCCTTGATCAGGATGTCATATCCGATGACCAGATAGGGGATCAGGTAAAACAGGAATCTCACATATCCGGTAAACGGAAGAAAATGAAAACCGATCAGAAGCGCCGCTGCGATCAGTATCCTGGCCAGCATTTTTTTCTGCTTTTTATTCATATCGTTTCCTTCTCTCGCTCTTTTTAATTAAATATATGCTTAATCGTTTATCTGTTCTTCATTATTATACCCGGGATCTCAGCGGGTCCCGGGATTGAAAGATACTCTTTCGATCAGATAAAGATCTCGCAGTCATCTTCTACTCTCTTGCAGTTCTTAAGCACCTCTTTCATGACTGTCTTCGCGTCGTGTCCTTCCTCGAATTCCACATTCATCTTAAGTGTCATAAAGTTCACTACCGCATTCTTGACCCCTTCCGTATTCTTTGCGGCCTGCTCCATCTTATTCGCACAGTTTGCGCAGTCAACATCGATCTTGTAAGTCTTTTTCATCCCATTCTCTCCTTTATCTTAAATCCTGCGCCGCGGCCCTGATCGCCTGCGGCTAATGCCGTTCATTAATTAAACAATTATTTAATTGTTGACTATAATGTACTTCTGATTCTATAATAAGTCAAGAGAAAAGCCCCCGGTTTTCCCGTTTGGGCGAAAAAAATTTCCGATTGGAGCAATAACTATGGAAGAACGAAAGCTGCCGCACGACCACGGCCATAATAATGAAGAAAAAATAAGAGAACATCTGCCCGGAGAAAATGAGATCGCCGGAGTTTCCGAGGCGATGAAACAGCTCGGAGATCCCAGCCGGCTGCGCATCTTCTGGCTGCTGTGCCACTGTGAAGAATGTGTGCTCAACATTGCCGCTATCGTCAATATGAGCAGCCCCGCAGTGTCCCACCACCTTCGTCTTCTGAAGAACAGCGGGCTGATCGTCAGCAGACGGGAGGGAAAGGAGATGTACTACCGCACAGCCGACACAGAGCTGGCGCAGATGCTCCATCATATGATCGAAAAGATCGGCAGGATCACCTGTCCCGAAGAATAGCTGAAGCAAAGGAGATTTTCATATGGAAAAAGATTATTGCGAGGAGATCCGGCGGCGATTGAGCGACGTGCCCGCCGGCAGGTGTCTTTCCGTGCGCTGCCCGCTCGGCCGGAACGAAACTGTCCGTGACTTCGAAGACCAGTGCCTTCCTTCTGATGTGCGGATCAAGACCGTCATCTATGAACTGTATCCGGGCATCGAGATTTCCTATAATTATTTCGTGGGTGACAAGTTTCACTTTCACCACCATCACCGGATCTCTGTCCTTGCCATCGATCACTGCTGCCGTGGCCGGATCGGATGGGAAATGGGAGACGGACTCAGCCTGTATTTCGGAGAAGGGGATCTCTCTTTTCACATGAATGCGCAATGTGCCGAATCCGAGATCACCCTCCCTCTCGGATATTATGAAGGGCTCTCGCTGGCTCTGGATATTGATGCGCTTGAGAAAAACCAGCCCGAGATCATCCGGGAAGCCGGGATCGACATAAGGGATCTGTGCCACAAATTCTGCGGTGTGAAAAAGTCTGCCGCCCTCCCTGCGAGCAGCCATATTGAACATATTTTTTCCGAAGTATATGATCTTCCGGAGAAGCTGATCCTGCCCTATCTCAAACTCAAATGCCAGGAACTGCTGCTCTTTCTTGAGATGACAGAACCCGCGGAATCGAAGCCTTTTGACCCTTACCATTCTGCACAGACAGAGATCATCCGCAGGATCCATTCGCAGATCACGGAAAACCTCAGCTGCCGATATACAATAGAGGAGCTTTCCAGACAGTATCTGATCAACACTGCCGCGCTCAAAAATATCTGGAAATCAGTCTACGGACTGCCGATCGCGTCTTATATGAAGCATTACCGCATCCGGAAGGCTGCGGACATGCTCCGAGAAAGTCCGATAAGTATCTCGTCCATTGCCGCGGCAGTCGGATATGAGAGCCAGAGCAAATTCACCGCAGCTTTCAAGGACATCATGAAGATGCTCCCTTCCGATTACAGAAAACAATATGGATAAAGGGCGGCCGAAGCCGCCCTTTATCCTATTTTCTTCCTGTCGTCTATTTATCTGTTCTGATCTGGTCCGCCGTATTCGTCATTCTGAACCGACCGCACTTTTCCGGTGTTCCGTGCACGCCTCCTTCTTCTAAGAAGCCTCTTCTTCCGCCGTGCCTGCCAGATATGGACTGCGAGAAGGATCACAAACACAATAGCCGCCGAGCCGATCCCCGCCGCGATCTTAACAGCAGCTGACGGCTCATCCGCCTGAGCTCCCTCTCCGCTGACCTGGGATCCTTTCTCTGCCTGCAGCGTGTAGTCATGTCCGGTCTTCTCCGCCACATAGTCCTTGGCCAGCACCACATCCGCACTTCCCACATTCTGTCCTTGATATGTATATGTCACGGTGCCTTCCCGGTTCTGTTCATCTGTGATCTCAATCTCCTTGTCGAGATCTTCAAATCCTATTCCCGCCGGAAGGAGTACATATGCATCATTGTCCGCATAGGAATCGATCTCTTCCGGTTTTTCCTGGCCGCTCAGCATCACCTTTGAGAAATTGTCAAATACATAATCAAACATCGCCCGGGTATCCACATAGGCGTCATTTCCAAAGTCATAGAGCACGACTGCCGCAAGCCGGAGTTCCCCGTTGTCAGCCATGGTCACCAGCGTAGTCCTGGCCTGATCCGTATATCCGGTCTTGCCTCCGGTGCAGTACTGATAATAGTTTGCGTTCTCCGGCCAGAGCATCTTGTGCTTCTGCTGGAACGTCCTGCTCTCATTGACCAGGTTCGTCGGCGGAATCGTATACGACAGCGTCTGTACAATAGTCCTGAACTCATCATACTGGTAAACCGCCGAAGCGATCAGTGCCATATCATGAGCCGTCGTATAGTGGTTATCATCGTGCAGGCCGTTGGGATTCGTCCAGTGCGAGCCCGTACATCCCAGCTCTGCAGAACGTTCATTCATCTTCTGGATGAACGTGTTATAATCACCGCCCATGAGCTTTCCTACATTTTCCGCGATGGCGTATGCAACTTCGTTCGCCGATGCCAGGAGCATGCCGTAAAGCGCATCCTCCATACTCAGTATCTCTCCCGGCGTCATCCCGATATGCGCGTCTCCGTACTCCAGAAAAGAAATACTGTCCTCTGAAAAAAGGACCTCATCGGTAAGCTCTGAATTTTCCAGCGCCACGAGCGCCGTGAGAATCTTTGTGATACTCGCCGGATAATGTGTCTTATCGATCTGCTTGCCATACACGATCGCTCCGGAATCCATATCCATTACGATCGCCGAATCACCATACACGCTCGGTCCCTGCGGCCATCCTGTCAGACTGTTGGTATCAGGCGCGATCGCATATGCCGTCTGTCTCTCTATTTCCCTCTGAACTCCGGGATCGACATCGGTCTCCCCCTCTGCGCTGACCACAGCCGCCGGCGCCACTGCAAGACATGCGGCCAGAGCTGCTGCCAGAATCCGTTTTCTTATTCTCCCCATCTCTGCCCTCCGAGATTTTATAATCTTTTAACATTATAGTCTCAGACCTGTTCCTTTGCAAGAAAATGTTCTGTCTGAACCGCTTTTCTCTCTCCCTCAGAGGAAAACGAAAAGGCGGTCCTGCCGGGAACCGCCTCTCTTAAATAAAATCACCAGCTCTTACTGCAGCTGTATTCTATAAAATTCAGCCACAGCACCGTCCGCGTCCACACAGACGGCATATTTCTTCGGATAATACCGGGTCGAGAAAACAGCCTCTCCTCCGTTCAGGAACACTTCCACGGACGATACATCCGCCAGGATCTTCACATCCCTGAGTTCCTCCAGTTCCTTGTATCTGAGTCCTCGCCCGGCTGATACAGAGTCCTTCGCCCGGTCGGCAAACCGCATCTCAAATCTTCCCATACGGTACTCAAGGATCAGTTCCTCTCCCAGCACCGCACGGAAAGAATTGTTCCGGATCCCCGTAACATCCACTTCAAAAACCTGTTCGTCCGCTCGTTCCAGATGACCTTCCGAGACGACCACCGGACACTTCTTGTCCTCCAGCTCCCGGACCGGACGCTGACACACAGCGCCGTCTCTGACAAACACTTCCCGAGGGAAGGTAAAGCAGTGCTGCCATCCCTCCTGAACCGTCAGATTCGTATACTCCTGACAGTCCGGCATTCCCATCCAGCCGATCTGGATCCGCCTGCCATCCTCAGTCTCGAAGCTCTGAGGCGCATAATAGTCAAATCCATAGTCCCACAGCCGGTAATCCGACAGGCTGTAATCTCCCAGTATATCTCCGTCCACAAGGAAATATCCGGACTGATACACATTTCTGTCCTTCCATTCTTTTCCTTCCAGCCCCTGTACGGACGCAGAGAGGAACTTCCTGCCATCCTCCTCAAAATAATCCGGGCATTCCCACATGTAGCCGAATTTCTGTTCCGATTCCACACGGCTTCTGAAGGTCCAGTTTACTTTATCCTCTGAACGGAAAATGACTGCCTGCCCCACATCCTCCTTTGTCCTCGCTCCCTGGATCATGTAGTAAATGCCGTCCTGGCGCCACACTTTCGGATCCCGGACATGTAGGGTCAGATCGGAAGGATAATCACTGTTCTTCATAAGAAGCCGTTTCCGGCTGAAATGTTCTCCGTCCGTGCTCGTCACGAGAACCGTGTTCGCCTGGCGTCCTGTATTGATATAGTCGTAGCCTTCCCCGTCCTCCAGCTTCACGTTGCCCGTATAGTACAGGTACATCTCTCCGTCCTCAATATATGCGCATCCGGAGTAAACGCCGCTGCAGTCAAAGGGCTGATCCGGATAAAGCATAACGCCTTTATATTCCCAGTCGATCATATTCCTGCTCGTATAATGCCCCCACATCTTCACGCCGCCTTCCGGATCAAATGGAGAGTACTGGAAAAACGCGTGGAATACGCCGCCGAACTGACACAGTCCATTGGGATCGTTCAGCCAGCCCACAGGCGGCATCAGGTGAAGCTTCTGCCGAAAGCCTCCCTCTTTGACGGCCGTCTTTTCTGCCGTTTCAGTCAGTTTTTTCAGATCATTCGTCAATGCGCTCATAATATAATCTCCTGTCTGCCGCGGACCGGCAGAGCAGATCCCCCGTCGGATCCTGCTGCCGGACCGCAGACTGTCTCAATGCCTCTGTTTATTTTTCAATCTCCATGATCCTGCTGCCTGCGCTGATCTCGCCCGGCTCTGCCTTCTCAACTCTGCCGAACTGATCTGCATTGGTCAGGATAAACATGGTCGTCGCAGGATATCCCGCCGCCTTGATCGTATCCAGATCTGCCTCGATGAGGACGTCGCCTGCATGCACTTTCGCTCCGTCGGAAACCTTCCTGGTAAATCCTTTTCCTTCCAGCTTCACCGTATCAACGCCGACATGGATGAGCAGTTCGCCTCCCGCCCGGGTCGTCATACATACCGCGTGGCCTGTCTCAAAGATATTGATCACTTCACCGTCGCACGGCGCAATGATCTTACCGTCAGAAGGCTCAACTGCAACGGTAGTTCCAAGCATCTCCGATGCAAATGTCTCATCGCTGACCTCAGAAAGCGGAACGACGTTTCCGTTGACCGGGCTTCCAAGGATCTCCTTGCCGATCTCTTCCTTTGTCTCAGCAGACGCAGTTTTCTCTGTGCCGTCCTGTGCCGTTGAAGCCGGGATCTCTGCCTGAGCGCTTCCCGAGCCTGCCGCCGCTGCCTGAGGAGCCTGATCTTTATAGAGGATAAATGAAATTGCAAACGCAACGCCCACGGCGATGACCATCTCGATCAGGTACTGCACCGGGCTGTCCAGGCAGAGCAGGATGCCGAAGATACCTGTCACACCGGTTCCCTTTGCTCCCAGATGTACGATGGACGCATACAGAGCTCCGCATCCGCCGCCGATACATCCCGCGATGAACGGTTTAAAGAACCTCAGGTTTACACCGAAGATCGCCGGCTCCGTAATTCCCATGAAAGCACTTAAGGAAGACGGAAGCGCCAGTGATTTGATCTTTTTGTCTTTCGACTTCAGCGCTACTGCAAGAGCTGCAGCTCCCTGTGCAATATTCGCCGCACTTGCCAGCGGAAGCCAGTATGTAACACCGTACTGCGCGATCTGTCCGATATCGATGGCAGTATACATCTGATGGATTCCTGTCACGACTGTCGGGGCATACAGGGCACCCATGACAAGGCTTCCCAGTCCAAAGGGAAGAGTCAGCATCCACTGGATCCCGTCAAGGATCGCATTTTCAGCCCACACGAAGATCGGTCCGATGATGGACAGTGTCAGATATCCGGTCACGAACACGCTGACCAGCGGAGTGACGAACAGATCCAGCACTTCCGGCACGATCTTGTGCAGCTTCTTCTCGATAACCGACAGCAGCCATACCGCGATGACGACCGGGATAACGTGTCCCTGATATCCCACCATATCAATATCATAGAGCCCGAAGAATACGGACTGTGTCTGCTGCACGCCCTCTGTCGCCACTGTGTATGCATTCTGCAGCGACGGGTTGATCATGATCATACCGATGACCGCGCCCAGATACGGGTTGGCGCCGAAAGCCTTCGCCGCTGAGAATGCGATCAGGATCTGCAGGAAGGTATATGCTGTATTGCTGAACAGATTTGCAAATACATAGATCGAACTGCTCGTGTCCATGTTCAGGAATCCGTTGTTGATCATGAAATCCAGGGAGTTCATGATACCCATGAGGAAACCGCTCGCCACGATAGCGGGGATGATCGGCACGAAGATATCGCCCAGCAGCTTGATCGCTCTCATGAACACGTTCTGCTTCTGAGCCGCCGCTTCCTTCGCCTCAGCCTTTGAGCTAGCCGTGATCCCTGCGATCGAAATAAACTCGTCGAAAACCTTATTGACAGTTCCTGTTCCGAGGATGATCTGAAGCTGTCCGGATGCCTCGAACACTCCTTTCACTCCCTCCACATTTTCAATGGCTGTCTTGTCTGCCTTGCTGTTGTCTGCAATGACAAGACGGAGCCTGGTTGCACAGTGTGCGGCGGAGACGATATTCTTGCTTCCGCCGACCTTGTCCAGAATTTCCTGTGCGGTCTTTCTGTAATCCATAATAACTCTCCTTCCCTTCTATAAAATCTGTAATCGATTTCATATTTTCTATCTAATAATACATTTAACAAAGCTCCTTGTAAAGGGGGCATTTTTTACGATAATTTTATTTTTTTTTGTGTATATTTCACTATTTATCCGCTGCCGGATACACTTTTCTTCTCCCATAGGCACTTGTCTTTCCATCCCTTTCTGAAAATAGTGCGTAATCGTTATCGTATTTTTCGGAAAAAGATTTCAGATTTCCGGATTTATCCGATTTAGCTCTCATAAAGAAAGCGGGAAGACTTCTGCCTGTCGGCAGCCGTCTTCCCACTTTCTTCTCAAATGATCGTTTTCAAACCGGTCGTCCTGTTATTCCGCGTTTCTCAGACGCAGCCAGCTTCCTCCTGTCCGTTCACCATGCGGAATCCGAGCTTCATTTCAACGGGGATCTTCTCTCCCCGCTCGATCACATCCAGGAGCAGCTCCGCCCCCCGGATCCCGCTCGTCTTATATCCGAAGTGGACTGTGGGAATCCCGCCTGTGACCGCCTTTAAGAACTGATTATCTCCGAAACCGGTCACCCGTATCTTCGAACTGGCAAGAATATAGTCCATCCGCCCGCCGGAATACTCCGCCTCCCGGGGCACCTTCTTTCTGCCATATGTGAGCAGAGCTTCGATGGCGCCCGCCGCGATCGTGTCCGTTGCGCAGGATAGGACTCCGATCCCTGTATTCCCGCGCAGAAGATCAAGCGCAGCCTCATACCCCGAGTCCATGGTGAACTCTGCTTTCCGTGTGCATGCGTCTTCCAGCTCGATCCCTGCAGATTTCAGACCTGCCCGGAAGCCGTCTTCTCTTGCGGCTCCGACCGCTTTATCCTCTTTCGTAACCCCGATATAGGCAACTTTTTTTCCGGCATCCAGAAAAGACGCCGCCGCCTTCCCCATCGCCTTCCCCGCGCCGTAATCATCGTGATAGATGCAGTTGGCATACTTTGTATACTGTCCTACCACAACGACAGGGACTTTTGAACCTTTCAGAAATTTTCTGTGCTCCGCAGTTATGACAGTTCCGATCAGGATGATTCCGTCTACCGGATAGCTCTCAAAAAGCTTCAAATATGTGATTTCCTTCCTCGGATCATTATCCGTGCTGGCAAGAAGCATCTGGTATCCTCGCCTGGAAAGGACCTGTTCAATGCCCGCAGTAACGCGGCTGATGGATTCAGAATTAATCTTCGGGACGACCACTCCGACGAGGCACGCCTTTTTTGTTCTCAGGATCCGCGCCTGTGCTGACGGCTGATATCCCGTCTCCTCAATCACTCTTCTGATCTGTTCTTTCTTTTCATCACTCACATAGCCGCCGTTTAGATATCTCGACACCGCGGCGCTTGAGACGCCTGCCAGATGCGCGATCTCTTTGATCGTCATTTCCGTTACCCTCTTTCTATTTTCCATCCCGGCCCCGCCGCAGCTTTCAGCCGTTCTGTTTTTTCGATATTTCCTAAAGTATAACATATCCGGCGGCGCTGCGAGATAAAATTTATTTCCTGAAACGCCAGAACAGGCGGACGCCGTAAAAGCGCCCGCCTGTTCTGTTCACTTTCCGCCGCTCGTCACTGCGCCGGAAGTATTTTATTTCTCTTCTTCTCTCTTTCTGATCACAACTACAGCCGCTGCTGCCGCTGCCACTGCTGCCGCTGCAAACGGGAATACCGCAGATGTATCTCCAGTCTTCGTCGCCTTCGCTGCGGACTGGCTGGAAGAAGCTGTCTTACCTGTCGTTATGCCGGCTGTCATTCCGCCTGTCTGGCTCTTTCCGTCGTCACCGGTTCCGGACTGGCCGTCATTTCCTGTGCTGCCGCTCTGCTGGTCATTGCCGCCTGCCTGTGTTCCATCGCCGGAAGCAGTCAGTTTTGCCAGAGCATCCTCGAGTGCCTCCACAGAGCTGTTTACGTCGTCCTCAGTTGCATTCTTATCTGCGAACACTTCCTTCGCCGCTGCAAGAGCCGTGCGCATTACCGCAAAGCTCTGTGCCTCGTAGTCAGCCTCATTCAAAGCTTCAGCCTGCGCAATGAGATCTTCAAGGAGTCCCTTATCCGGGATCAGTCTCAGATCTGCCATAGCGTTCAGCAGGTTCATCCATGCACTGTTTACCTCATCCTGAGATGCCAGCACGTCCTCATAAACCTCCTGAGCTGTCGCAAGAGCTGATGTAAATGCATCTTTTCCAGTCTCAAGATACTGATCCAGTCTGCTGTTAATATCTTCAGCTGCTGCGATCACTGCTGCAAGATCTTTCTTATCTGCAGACTTGAACTCCATGTACTGCATTGCCTTGATCAGATTCTGCCATGCGCTGTCCACATCGCTCTGCGTCACTGATGTATCTCCTGCCTGTACTTTTGCAAGAACATCTTCTGCAGTCTTAAGCGCATTCTCAAAGTTGGTCTTCACAGCATCAATAACGCCGTCCGTGTTCACATCTGCCGCAAGCTCGATCGCATACTCGAGGACTGCTGTAGAAATCTCTTCGCCCGGCTCCGGATCCGGCTCTTCGTTCTTCGTGAACTGAGCGGTCAGCGCCGTATTCTCTGTTACTGCAAATGTATATTCCGCATTATCGGAAACTTTTGTTCCTGTCACAGCGTCATACCATCCTGCAAAGGTATATCCCTTGTCGGCCTCAGCAGTTACAGTGATCTCTGTATTCTCAGCGATTCCTTTCGCTCCGCCTGATACCGTTCCGCCCTCCTGAGCCTCAACGTATACATTGTAGCTCTGTGCCGGAGCATTTGCGATATCAAACTCAGATACAGCTACCCAGCCGTCGTCAGATTCTTTCGCCACAAACCATACATACTGAACTTCCTGCTCGTCAAAGTAGAATGTCTTTGTTGTTGCGTCGTCAGCGAACTCTGCATCCTCAGCGACCTTGTTCCAATCATCGCCTTCATTTGCCTTGACATACAGATCTGCTTTTGTAACCTGTCCACTGTTCGTTCCGCTTCTCGGTGTGAACTTGAACTGGTTGATCGTGTACTTCTGTCCGAGGTCGATCACACCGCCAATCTCATCGAATGTTCCCTGCGGTTTCAGCTTGTCTGAAGCGCCCTGCCAGTTAGAGTGCCAGATCGTGCCGGAGTTTCCGTCGAACGCGTACTCAAAGAGTCCTTCTGTGGAGCTATATACGGTTTCACTGTCAACCTCTACCTTTGACCAAGCCGATTTGTTGTAATCAACAGCTGCACCCTGCTTTACAGTTACATTGTCGATCACTGCCTCGATCGCATTAGTCTCTGATCCGATTCTCTGAATCGGGAGCAGGAACGTTGCTCTTGTGATGCCTTCTACTCTGACCTCGCCGTCTGTCTGACGGTTGCGGTATACACCTGACGCCTCATAGGTCGTACCGTTTACGGTAAGTGTAGTAGAGGTTCCGTTCGTGGAAATGGACAGATGCGCTGTCTCTCCTACCGGAAGCTT
Source organism: Lachnospiraceae bacterium UBA1818 (assembly GCA_904419285.1). Taxonomy (GTDB): domain Bacteria; phylum Bacillota; class Clostridia; order Lachnospirales; family Lachnospiraceae; genus Mediterraneibacter; species Mediterraneibacter caccogallinarum. The sequence continues at coordinate 16,290 of CAJFQZ010000014.1, read as the reverse complement.
GTAGTCGAAGTAGTAGTCATAAAGCTCTCTCCTGAATCCAAGCCTTCCATCGTCCATAATACGGATATCATGAACATAATCGCCATTGCTTCCTTCGTTGTCCGCCTCAAACAGGATGTCTCCTGCCTGCGCCGGTGTATCAAGTGTGATATCAAACTCAAGCGTGTTGCCTGTAGCAAGCTTATCGATCGGTGTTGACACATAGCTCTCACCGCCGTTCAGCTTCAGGCTGCCGTCTGCGATCTCTGCATTGACCGGCTCTGCCAGATCTCTGCCGTTCGCAGAAGAATCTGTTGTATCGTCAAACTCATAGGACATATACTCGCCGTTCTCGTCTGCAGACGCCTCATGGTACGGATTGCTGTTCGCTGCATCGCCCAGTTCATCAACTGTCGCTTCCATCTCCGCCCATGTCTGATCCTGAGCCTCGCCCCAGTTCTTGCTTGCCATCGTCGGAACCGCGTCTGCAAAACGGTCATAGACATCGACCTCTGAGATTCCGTTTGCTTTTGTATCAACGCTGTCGTTCCAGATCGCATAGGTACTTCCGAGCATCTGCTCAGAACCTGCCGGGATCACTGTTCCACTGAAGTTATTCGGTACCCAGTTATTGTACAGATTCTGTGTATTCAGATAATCAAAGTAATAACCTGCTGCCGGCACCATGTAAAGCTGTCCGTCGATCGTGTTGATCAGCTCAAAGCCTTCGTTGTACATATTTGTCGGATTAGCCCATCCGGTGTTCCAAACGTTCATCTGAACGCCTTCGCTGCGGACATCAGCCTCACCCGGCATAGAAGAAAGGCTTCCCCACAGGCGGACAGTATAACCCTTGCTCTGAACATACTCGATCAGATCGTCAGAGAACATTCTGAAGCGGTTTTTCTCTCCGTAATACTCATCAGTTCCGATATGTACCGTCATGCTCTGGTCAAACATATCCTCTGTCAGGTATTCATCCCAGATACTCTCAACAAATGCAAGACTTTCATCATAGTTTTCAGGTGAAAGGTCAAACTGCTCACCGGCTCTGTTCGCTGCGCCGGATACAATGTTCTGAAGCATAAGGTCAGGGCGAACCTTTGTAAACGCTCCGGAATGTCCCGGTGTATCGAACTCAGGTGTAATGTTCACACCCATGCTGCGGCAGCTGAGGATAAAGTCGCGGAATTCCGCTTTTGTATAATACAGATCCTCATTTGTCAGGTCTGCCTGATTGAGACCGTCATTGCCACCCTCTAATACGTCTGATTCCAGACGGAAACCGGTATACGCCAGTTCTCTCGCCTCTTCAGCAGATGCATAATCCTCATAGAAGATGAGGTTATCATTCAGATGAACATGGAATTCATTCATCTTATAGTAAGCCATCTCTTTCGCAATATCCTGCAGAGTCTCCATAGAAATCGGCTTACGTGCCACGTCGAGCATGAAACCGCGGACTTCATATTTCGGATAATCCTTTGTAATACCATAAGGCATTGTCTCGTCGTTCAGCTCTGTGATCTGAAGGATGGAGCGTGTAGCCCAGTATGCGCCTGTTGCATTCTCTGCGCTGACAGTCACATACTCGCCGATATCCATGATATATCCTTCTTCTCCGAGTCCGTTTGTCTCATCGCTGATGAAATAAATATCGCCTGCCTGAGGAGCGTCGCCAGTCTCTACTGTCATGGCTGTGCCCAGCTCTGCTTCATAATCCTCTGCAAGAGCCTCAGCCGCATCCATAAATTCGGAAGCGCCCTCAGATACAAGGATCCTGCCGCCTACTGTGAAGCTGCCTTCCGCATCCTTGCCGTACCACTCAGCCAGCTCAGGGATCACCGTCGGCTTCGCATTTACGCCTTCGTCGTCATATCTGCCCGGAATTGCAAGCGTGTATTCCACGCTTCCTTCTGCAGACTCTTCGCCTTTTGTCACCTTATAAATGCCTTTTACGGTCTTCTCTGTAAGAGGCGTATAAATCGTGCCGTCCTTTCCTACGACTTCTTCATAATCCGCAAGAAATTCTACTGTAAATCCTTCCGGAACTTCCGGAAGAACGAGCGCCGTACCGTCTTCATTGATAGTCGGTGCACCGAGAAGATCTGCAACCTCTTCCGGAGTTGCATCCTCGCTGATCTGAGCCGGTTCCACTGCATAGCTCTCAAACTCTGCCACAGAAACGTTCGGCCAGTCATTGCTTCCGCCATTGTAGCCGTCTACAGTCAGGCGGATCTTCTTCGCCCATACAGGCGCATCCAGCGAGATCACCTCATTCGTTGCAGTGATCGGCTCTGTCTTCGCATAAACTTCTGTAAACTCTGCGTCATCGCTCTCAGCTACTTCAATCTTATAGCTCTCGATATTCAGTCTCTCCCAGATAATGCGGAAGAACTGGACTCTCTGTGATGCCGGAAGCGTAACCGTTAATGTACGTGCCACCCCGTCATTAGATGGATTCGTCGCCCAGCGGGTCGTCTGATCCCCGTCGATCGCCATTGAAGCTGCCTGTGTGTCTCCTTCGGTCGGCTCATAATCACTTGCTTCCGCCGTTCCTTCCAGATTGTAATTTTCTTCTGTCAGGAGCTCATCCGGAATCTCGTTCTCATAAACCTGGAATTCATACACAGATACTGACTGCCAGCTTCCCGGATTCAGATCATATCCGTCTACATACAGCCGTACATATCTTGCTTCTGCCGGCTCTGCAAGATGAATGTTTTCATCCAGGGCAGAGATCTGATCTGATCCCTCTTTCTCATAAACTGTTGTCCACTCCGATGCATCGCTGCCGCCTGTGTCAGATGTCTGGATCTCATAACTTGTGATGTTTGTCCTCTCCCATGCAATGACAAAAGACTGGAATGTCTTTGTCTCCCCGAGATCTACTGTCAGGATCTTCGGAGTCTGTGCAGAGCTTGTGTTTGTAGCCCATCTTGACTGAGGCTTCGGCGCATCTCTGTTGACGATGCCGTCGATTGCTTTGTCGGCAGTATAGTCGCTTGTCTCTGAGTCGTTTGCCGTTGCAGTCGCTCCGATCGCCAGGTTCACCGGGTCTTCACCCGCCGCCTCTGCAGTCAATGGGGCAAACGGTGTCGCCATAGTGAATACCATTGCTGCCGAAAGGGCGCATGCGCTTACTCTCTTGAAGCATTTTCTTGTTTTTCTCATTCTCTTCCTCCCTATTCTAGATTTTGTACATTTCAGATTTATACCAAAAAAACCGGACTCAATAAGCAAGAAGATAATCTTAAAATTATAACTCTCCATCTCCTCAATTCTTTGATCCGGTTTTGCCCTTGTAAGGTAACAATCCTCATATACAATTAACGTCTTTATTTTATCATTTCAGTAAGATTTTTCCTATGTTTTCTTTTTCTTAATTACATTTTCAGCATTTTCATTATTTATTATGGCTTATTTTCACATATTCTTCACATTTTTTTGTATATATTTGCTAAAAGTTCAGGAGGGCGGCTGCTTCATCAGAAACAGCCGCCCTCCTTTTTTACACATAACTCAGTGTATGCAGTATTTTACTTTTCTTCCTTCTTCTTAAGGACAACCGCCGCTGCCGCTGCTGCAAAAGCTGCTGCCGCCGCAAACGGAAGTACATTTGCCGTATCGCCGGTCTTTACTGCCTTTGATCCGGAAGTATTTGAAGAAGAACTGTTGTTGCTGCTGGATGATCCGCCTGTCTGGCTGCCGTTTCCGGTACCAGTCTGACCGTCGTTTCCTGTGCCGGTCTGTCCGTTATCTCCGCCAGTGGAGACCGGAGTCAGTTTTGCAAGCGCATCCTCGAGTGCTGATACAGATGTATCTACTTCTTCCGGAGTTGCCTCCTCATTTGCGAATACATCCTTTGCAGCTGCAAGAGCGCTGCGCACTGCCGCGAAGCTCTCTGCCTCGTAATCAGCCTCGCTGAGTCCCTCTGCCTGGCTGATCAGATCCTCAAGAAGATCCTTGCTCGGTCTCAGTCTCAGCTCTGCCATAGCGTTCATCAGAGTTCTCCATGCTGCATCCACATCATCCTGCATCGCATTTCCATCTGCATAGACGTCTTTTGCTTCTGCAAGAGCAGTTGTAAACGCATCTTTTCCTGCATCCAGATAGGAATCAAGGCTGTTGTTTATCTCGTCAGCTAATGCAATTACTTTTTCAAGATCGGTCTTGTCGCCTTTCTTGAACTCCAGATACTGCATTGCCTTGATCAGATTGCTCCATGCTGTGTCCACATCGCTCTGTGTCACTGTGGTGTCGCCCGCCTCAACTCTTGCAAGGACGTCCTTTGCAGCCTGCAGTGCGTTCTCGAAGTTTTCTTTCACTGCATCCACAACACCGTCTGTGCTCGCGCCTTCAGCAAGCTCGATCGCGTATTCCAGCACTGCTGTGGAAATTTCTTCGCCCGGTTCCGGATCTACTGCATCTTCCTCAAATAACGCCTCGATCGTTCCCGCTGCGTCCATTTCATACGACTCTACCGCGCCGACAGACTCGCCGTTGACTTTGACATCGCTGATATGCCAGCCATCATCTGCCGTGATCGTAAATGTCTGAGTCTCCCCGGCATTCACTGTAACCTCGCCTGACGGATCGATCGTTCCGCCTTCTCCTGCAGATGCCGTGATCGTGTAAGTCTCCGGTGTCTCTCCCGACTTCTCGATCAGCTTGATATCAAACTTATCGATCTGCGGCCCTTTTCCGTCATCCGGAGCCGTCAGGATCAGTGTTCCCGCACCTGCCTCTGTCACTGTCATATTGAATGTCACTGTATCCGTCTCATTGTTTGGATTCTCCACAGCCTGTGTACCCTCGGCAATATTTCCCTCCGGGTCGGAATACCACTTAATCTTATTCGCAGCAGAACCGCTGCTGTAGGTCATTGTCACTTCATAAGTTCCGGCTACGTCTGCCCTGTATGCGAATTTGATATAATCCTTGAAAGCCAGGCAGTTTACAAATTCGCCGCCGCTTGCCCAGTCACCGCTGCTGATCGCAAGAGGCCAGTTCGGATCGGAATCCGAGTCATTGCTGTTGATCAGCTCTGTCGCGTGCTCTGCCTCCAGAGTTACAGCTTCCCCGTTCTCCTCTGTCGGGAAATTAAACGGAGCTGCCTCTGTATAGTTGCTGAACTCAAATACTGCTTCGATCGCTGCGTCTGCAGATACATTCTCAAATGTATATGTATCCACTGCGCCGACAGATTCGCCATTTACGATTACATCAGCGATCTTATAGCCGTCGTCCGCTGTGATCGTATACGTCTTGCTCTCGCCTTCCGTTACCACTGTGTCGCCTTCGTCGCTGATCGATCCGCCTTCGCCGGCAGATGCTGTGATCGTGTACTCTGAGAGGGCGATCTCTTTCGGTACGATCTCAAACTTGTCAAGCTGCGGAGACTTGTTATCCGGACCCGTGAAGACCAGAGTTCCTGCTCCCGCCTCTGTGACTACAACGTCAAATGTAACTTCGTGTGTAGCGGCTGCATCATCGCTTGCTCCCGCGGTTACTGTACCCGCCGTAATCTTTTCTTCGGGTTCCGACCAACTCAGAGCATTTGTCGAAGCACCGCTCCTGTAATATGCAGTAAAGCTGTATGTACCGGCCTTCTCAGCATAGTACGGAATGCTGATCGTATCCTGCTGGTTCAGGCAGTTGACAAACTTACCGTTGCTTGCCCATGCAGCCTCAGCTACCTGAAGTGCCCACTGTCCGTCGGATGCAAGCTCTTCGTTGTGAAGCTCTGCAAACTCTGCCTCGAGTACAGAAGAGCTGTCCTGTTTCCACGGGAATGCAAACGGGTCATCCTCTGTATATTTTTCTCTTGCTGTAAGCCCTTCTTTTGCCTCTGTGATCGCGCTGATCGCATTTGCGATCTCATCTGCAGTCGCATCGGATTTCTCAAGCACAGCCGCGCCTTCAGCTACCGCTGCCGCATATTCTTCCCAGCCTTCCACATACCACTCAGGCTCTGCCGCTGTACCCTCATCCACAAGTGTCTGAAGGGCCTCTTTGGATGAGCTCTCAGTATCGAGGATCGTGATCGTCGCCTTATCGTTGAAGCCTACGATCAGATCGTCCGTCTGCGAAGTGAGCTCAATGCTGAACTCTCTGTCGCCTGTCTGGTTCGTATTTCTTCTTGTCTCAACCGGTGCCGTCGCCTCAGTCTGCCCGTCAGCAAATGTCACAACCGTATTCAACTCTGTATTGAAGTCATCCTGGATCGCACTGCCCGGGTTCGGAGCCACCAGAACGCTTACCTCGCCTGTGCTTCCGCCCACACGGATCAGTTTCACATCCATGTGAGAATCTTCATTCATGGTATAGGAATCTGCTTCCAGACCGATCATACCCTTGCCGCCATTATTGATGACATAGGCTGACTCGATACCGATCGCCTTATTCTTGACTTCCAGTCTCAGAGTATGTGTGCCGTGCTCCAGATCATCTGATTCGAAGATCATCTGTCCGAGCGCTCTGGATCCCGCATTCGTATCGATCGTCTCTACAAGCTCATCGTCAATATAGATATCTGCGGTTCCGTGGTTCGGGTCTTTCGTTCCCAGCAGATATACTTTAGAGCCTTCAAACTCCAGGGTAAAGGTTGCTCCTGCATTTGCCCACTTATTTGTGCCGCCGATAAAGTTTGGTCCGGTCTCATCGGTCCAGCCGTTTGAGAATGTGAAGCTGTTGTTTGTGATATCGATGACATCCATTCCGTCCGGCGCCATGCCTGCAAGCTCAAATCCATCGCTTGCCTTGTAAACGCCTACTTCACTGATCATCGGCACCTTGCCGTCTGTTGTAGAAACCGTGATCCTTACCTGATCGCCTTTTACCGCGCCGGTCCTTGCCAGCCTCTTTGCGCCAATCGTCTCGCCGCTGTCCATAACTGTCCATTCGCCGCTGCTGTTCCTGTACTCGATCTTGTATTCATTGATCCTCTGACCGTTCTGGATCGCTTCTTCGACAGATACAACGTCAAACGTCTTTACTCCGCCGAGGTCGATCAGGAGAGTTCCTGTGCTCGCGCCGTCCTCAGTTGTCCAGTATGTGCTGTCGTCACCGTCAACCGTATTGCCCGGCTTGTAAGCAATGTCATTTCCGCGTACATTGTCAGCATACACTGCTGCACCTTCTGCCGCCGCCAGATTGTCGTCGAATGTCTCTTCGATGTTTTCACCTAACTCAGCTACTCTGTCCAGGATCGCCTGGTCAACAGTTCCCTCATTATTTGGAGGAATGTTCAGGAGGAATGTAGCATTGTTTCCGACAGATCCGAAATACATGGATCCCAGGTCTGCAATGCTCTTCGGCGTATTCTTTGTAGTCCCCCAGAACCATCCGGATGTGATGCGGGCATCAGCCTCCGGAACGGTCCACTGGTTGCCGTCCTCATAACCGATCGTGTATCCGCCCTGCGATTTACTGTCGATCGTATTATTCTCGTAATTGACTTTTGATTTTGACCAAGTATTCTTAGCGGCATAGCCATTCTCGTTTCCGATCCAGCGGACTGTCGTGTATGCCTCAGCGCCGAACAGCATACAGTCGGAATCATATCCGGCCTCTTCGCCTTCATACTTCTGAATCGTATCAAACCATTTCACAAAATCATATTCCTGGGCGTCCTGACCGCTTCCCTTAGCGCCGTCCATCCAGACTTCTACGAAATGACCGTCATTTCCATATTCCTCGCCGCCAAGAATTTCGATCAGCTGGTTATTATAGTACTCATTGTAGTCCAGATAATCATTGTCCGCTGTTGTCGGATTTCCGTTCTGGTCATAGTAACCGTAGCTGTCGTCATGGATATCCCACGGAGACAAGTAAAGTCCCATATCCATGTCATACTTCGTACATGCAGCGGAAATCTCTGCAAGGATGTCTCCCTGACCGTCCTTATAGCTTGTCTCTGCCACGTCGTAGGTCGTATAATCGCTTGCCCAGATACAGAAACCGTCGTGGTGCTTTGCTGTAACGATCAGTTTCTTAAATCCGGCGTCTTTCAGCGCCTTCACGTAATTATCGGCGTCAAAGTCTTCTTCCAGCTTAAAAATCTCATCCGGAGTCTTGTCTCCGTAATTTTCGCCCCACTCGATCTCATTGAACGTGTTCGGACCAAAATGGCAGAACGCTGCAAGCTCGTCCTTCTGATACCTGTACTGGTTCTTGTTTGGCACTACCTCGTCCGGGTCCGGAGCCGCTGTACTGTTGTCCGCAAGCTCTCCGTCGCCGATCCACCCGTCCTCGGCCGCCTGTACTGGAATTGCTGTTCCAAAGAACGTGGATGCCGTCATAGCAGCTGTCATTAGAAGTGCCAGGCTTCTTACTTTTTTCTTCTTCACAATATTCCCCTTTCTTGAATCTTAGGTTTACTGGTTACTTCTATACAGTAGAAAAAGGGCTGTATAAATTCATCCTCTCCTGCTGCGAATCAAAGAGCTTTGCTCAGATCACAGAGAAAACTCTCAGATTTCACACATACTAAATCATGATCTTTTAAAAAAAGCCGGACTTTCAGTAGAAAGATATATCAAAAAACAATACAGCTGCATCTTCATTCTGAAATCCGGTTTTGCCCTAAAAAGGTAACAATCCAATATATGTAATCAGTATTTTTATTTTATCATTTTTGTGCGTTTTTTCCTACTTTTTCTAATGATTAAATGCATTTTCGTGATTTTTATTAGTTAAACTGCTGATACAACATTATTTTTTCACAGTTTTTGTCTATTTTTACCAGTTTCATTAAATATCATCTCACTCCTGCTTTCGTTAAGCACCTCTCTCAGGTCCGCACAGTGATATCTCCGCGCCGTACGAGCATGGATCCTGCTGACAAAAAAACGGGACAGGTTTCCCTGTCCCGCAAAATTTCATCATTCTGTTATCAGCATCTCTATGCCATGATCGGCTTGAGAGCCTCTGCCAGCTTGTCCTTCTCAGCCTGCGCCTCTGCCAGATCCTTGCCGAGCGTCGTGTAGTAGATCTTGATCTTCGGCTCAGTTCCGGACGGACGGACGATGACTGTCTCATTGTTCTCCAGCTTGTAGATCAGCACATTGGCTGACGGAAGTCCTGTCTCCTCCGGTTTCGTATAGTCTGTCACAGACGCAACCTTGTATCCGGCGATCTCGGTCAGCGGATTCTCGCGCAGGTTCTGCATGATACCTGCCATCTTATCCATTCCGCTGAGTCCCGGGAACTCGAAGCTGTCTACCTTGTTGAGATAACGTCCATACTGAGCATAGATCTCTTCCATTCTCTGCTTCAGAGAGCTTCCGATGCTCCTGTAGTAAGCAGCCATCTCACAGATCAGCATAGATCCGATGACAGCGTCCTTATCGCGCACGTACGGTCCTGCAAGGTATCCGTAGCTCTCCTCGAATCCAAAGATGAAGCGGTCTACCTCTCCTGCTGCCTCGAGCTGTGCGATCTGGTCGCCGATCCACTTGAATCCTGTCAGGACACTTCTCAGCTCTACTCCGTAGTGCTCTGCCACTGCATCTGCCAGCGGTGTGGACACGATGGATTTCACTGCCACTGCCTTCTCCGGCATGGTTCCTTTCTCAATGCGTCCCGCACAGATATAATCAAGAAGAAGGACGCCCACTTCATTGCCGCTCACCAGCTCATAAGAGCCATCCGGGCACTTCATAGCGATGCCGACACGGTCTGCATCCGGATCTGTCGCGAGCATCAGGTCCGCGCCTGTCTCCTTCGCAAGATTCAGTCCCTGCTCCAGAGCCTCAAAGATCTCCGGATTCGGGTAACTGCATGTCGTAAAGTAGCCGTTCGGATACTCCTGATCCGGAACGATCGTGATATCTGTAATACCGATGTCTTTGAGCACCTGTGTCACCGGTACAAGCCCGGAACCGTTCAGCGGGCTGTACACCAGCTTCAGTCCCGCAGTTTTGCAGAGACCCGGACGAACCTGTCTTGACTCAATGGCATCATAGAGCGCTCTCTTGCAGTCGTCGCCCACGAAACGGATCAGTCCGTCCTCAACTCCCTGTGCGAATGATATATATTTTGCCCCTGTCAGGACATCCGTCTTCTGGATCTCTTCATATACGATCGCAGCGGCGTCGTCTGTCATCTGGCATCCGTCCGGTCCGTATGCCTTATATCCGTTGTATTTTGCCGGATTATGGGAAGCTGTCACCATGATTCCCGCGTTGCAGTTATAGTAGCGTGTCGCAAAGGAAAGTGCCGGTACAGGCATCAGTGCATCGTAGATCCTGACTTTGATCCCGTTGGCAGCCAGAACGCCTGCCGCAGTCTTTGCAAATACGTCACTCTTCAGACGGCTGTCATAACTGATCGCAACAGTCTGTGTGCCGCCCTGTGTCTTGACCCAGTTGGCAAGGCCCTGTGTCGCCTGGCGCACAACATAGATATTCATACGGTTCGTTCCTGCTCCGAGCACACCGCGCAGTCCTGCAGTTCCAAACTTCAGTGCCACAGCGAAACGATCCTTGATCTCTTCATCATTTCCTTCGATCCTTGCTAATTCCGGGTTCAGATCTGCATCTTCAAGATCTGCTTCCAGCCAGCGCTTATACTCTTCCTGATACATTTTTACCACTCCTACTACTTTCTTTCTAGATTCTTTATGTAAAAATAACAACACTTATAAATACTATAACATGTTTGTGGCGGAACGGCAATGATTCTGTGAATTAGTTTTGACTAAATAAATTGAAATTTTACCTGCCGGAGACTATAATAAAAATGATCAGAAAACTTAAGACTGTCACGGGGAGCTGGCCAAAGCCGGCTGAGAGGAGGCTGTATCGTCTCGACCCGCAACCTGATTTGGATAATGCCAACGTAGGGATGTATGCTGAACTTATCGAGAGATGCCCCTGCGCATCTCTTTTTTCTTACCGGGATTTTCCATTTTGTCTCTTCTGTTTTCTGTTCACGGTAAAACGTAAAGCGGCAGGCTGGGGGCACCACTTTCTGCTGCTATAATCGGATAGGTGAAGTCCCTTCCCCTATCCGATCAACGCGATATCTCGGGCAGTTCACGGCAAAGCCGTTCGCTGTCTGCTGCCTGTCAAATGCCTGCTCATGCAAGCATAGCAGGCGCTTGCCGGGCTTATCGCGCCAAAATCCGGCTGCAGACAAGATGCAGCCTGACGATCACCATAAGAAATGGAGGTACCACAGATGGAAAACTACACAACACAAATGGATGCGGCCCGCAGGGGCATCGTAACTGAGCAGATCAGAATCGTGGCCGAGAAGGAGCATATGCCTGTTGAGAAACTGATGCAGCTCGTGGCAGAGGGCAAAGTGGCGATCTGCGCCAACAAGCGCCACACCTGCCTGGATCCTGAGGGTGTCGGCAGCATGCTCCGCACCAAGATCAACGTCAATCTCGGCGTATCAAGAGACTGCAAGGACTATGACATTGAGATGCAGAAGGTGATGAGCGCTGTCAATCTGGGAGCTGAGGCGATCATGGACCTCTCCAGCCATGGGAACACACAGCCCTTCCGCCAGAAGCTGACGAGAGAATGCCCGGTCATGATCGGTACGGTGCCGGTCTATGACAGCGTGATCCACTATCAGAGAGATCTCGCCACACTCACCGCCAAAGATTTTATTGACGTTGTCCGCCTGCACGCGGAGGACGGCGTGGACTTTGTGACGCTGCACTGCGGCATCACGCGCAAGACCATTGAACAGATCAAGAAGCACAAGAGAAAAATGAACATCGTAAGCCGCGGAGGAAGCCTCGTCTTTGCCTGGATGAGCATGACCGGAGAGGAGAATCCGTTCTACGAATACTTTGACGAGATCCTCGATATCTGCGAGAAATATGACGTCACGATCTCCCTGGGAGACGCCTGCCGGCCCGGCTGTCTGGCGGACGCCACGGACGTCTGTCAGATTGAAGAGCTTGTCCGTCTCGGGGAACTGACAAAACGCGCCTGGGACCACAATGTCCAGGTCATGGTGGAAGGACCGGGACATGTCCCGCTGGATCAGGTTGCCGCAAACATGGAAGTCCAGAAGAGCATCTGCATGGGCGCGCCGTTCTATGTACTCGGGCCTCTCGTGACAGACATCGCGCCCGGCTATGACCACATCACTGCTGCCATCGGCGGCGCTGTCGCGGCAATGAGCGGAGCGGCGTTTCTGTGCTATGTGACTCCGGCGGAGCATCTGGCTCTGCCCAACGTAGAAGATGTAAAGCAGGGGATCATCGCCTCCAAGATCGCGGCACACGCAGCGGACATCGCCAAAGGAATCCCCGGAGCACGGGAGATCGACGACCGCATGGCGGACGCAAGAAGGAATCTGGACTGGGATGCACAGTTCGAATGCGCACTGGATCCGGAGACAGCAAAAGCGATCCGCGACAGCAGAAGCCCGGAGGACGACCACAGCGATACCTGCAGCATGTGCGGCAAGTTCTGTGCGGTGCGGAGCATGAACAAGGCGCTGGCAGGAGAATACATCGATATTCTGTAAATAGGAACTTAAGACAGGAGAGAAAAAATCCGAAAACTCCTCATACTGAAACAGGGGTTTTCGGATTTTATATTAAATAAAATGTATCTGACACAGTCCCGCTCCGAAACTTTTGAGCAGGACTCTAATTTCATGAACCTTACAGTTCTTTATAGACTATCTTTCCACTCTTCTGCTCTGACTTCATGAGAGAAGCTTTCTTCACGGTCATCTCCGCCTTGGGCAGATGAAATTGATACGGCTTTTTCACAGAGTATTTCCGGATCAGTGTGATATGCGGGATAAATTTATCCTTATCAAAGGGGATTCCCTCTGCCGAAAGGGCGGCCCGCAGATCCTTCACATAGGTTTTCAGCTTCTGGTTTCCCTTGACGCCCGCCCACAGGATATTGCCGAAATTTCCTTTCTCCGACAGGCTGATTCTGAACTCCGGAAGAGGGACTTTCCCGATCACTTCCTTCACTTTCCCGGGGTTGTCGTATTCTCCGATAAAAGCCAGCGTCATATGCAGGTTCTGCGCCGGAACATAGTTTCCCTCCACACCTTGTTTCTTCAGATCATGCATACTGGCGACCAGCGCCTTTTTCATCTCGTCGGATAACTGAATTGCAATAAACAGTCTCATACTCTTCTCTCCTTTAACCGGCAAACCGATTTATAATCTCCACAACACTTCCAAGATACCCTGCACCGAACAGGTTCAGGTGATTCAGCAGATAATACAGGTCATACAGTTTTCTTCGCTCCGGGTACCCTTCTCTGTCAATCGGATTGATCTCACTGTATGCCGAGTAGAACATCCCCGGCAGACTGCCGAAAAGCTGGGTCATCGCCAGGTCTGCTTCAAAATCCCCGACATAGGCAGCCGGATCTATAATCCACGCGCTGCCTCCGCGTCCGCACATCATATTTCCGCTCCACAGATCTCCGTGGAGCAGGGATGGGAACTCCGGCTCTCTCAGATAAGAATCCAGATGATCCAGAAGCCGATCCGCCTTTCTTCTCACGGAAAGGTCAAGATATCTCTCCGCCCTTCTGATCTGCGGCAGGAGCCTGCATTCCCTGTAGAACTCGATCCATCTTTCTGAAGGATCATTCTTCTGCGGCCCCGCTCCGATATAATTATCCTCCGAAAAGCCATATTTCTGCTTTGCATCTTTCGGGTCCACAAACAGACCACATTCTGCACGGTGAAGTTCAGCCAGCTGATGTCCGAACCTCTCCCAGTAAGCTTCCGTCCGGGGCGCGCTTTCTATATATTCCATAGCGAGAAACGAACAGCCTCTCCGCTCATCGATCCCATATCCAAGAACCTCCGGAACTTTGATCTTCCTTGTCGCACCCAGCGCTTCCAATCCCTCTGCTTCTGTGAGGAAAAAGTTCAGATTTCGGACCCGGTTCGCCTTTACAAAAATCTTTTGCCCGCCTGACAGCGTTACTCTGTATGCATCATTGATATCTCCTCCCGGGATACTGTCACTTCTGAGAATGACAGCAGACTCTCCGAAAGCAGCCTGTACCGCATTTTCCAGAGAACGGAATACTGTCTTTGAGTTATCCATGCTTTCACCTCTGCTTTCCGAACGCCATAGTTCCGCATATTAACCAGTCTCAAATATTATGATCCTCTCACGGGAATCCTTCCCCTGAAACAGATCACCGCAGTCTATCTCGTCAGAAAATGTCAATTCATCCACTGTCATGAGAAAGGAGATATACTCGTCCGACGGATAATAAAAAAACAGCAGGATTTCTCTCGGTGCAGCATAGTACGAATCAATGATCCGGCTGATCACCTTCTGCAGTATTTCCAGCGAAAACGGGTTGAAAAAATAAACCCTGTCAGCCTCCTCAGGGACCTGAAACTGCTCTGCATTCACCAGTTCAAAGGTTACCCGTCCCGCCGCAGCGGCTCTCTTCTGATTCTCCACAGCCTTTTCATAGATTCGTTCATCATATTCAATCCCTATGGACCTGCACCTTGTCTGCCAGGACAAAAAGAACTCCACACGTCCTTTGCCGCATCCGTAGTCCAGAAGCGTGTTTCCTTTTCTTAAGTATCCGCTGTCTGCCAGGCGCTCCAGCACACAATACGGCGTCGGTTCATAAGGATACCTGTACTGGTCCGCATGAGAATCATCCCTGCCGGAAGTCCTGATCTGAAGGAGCCGTTCCCATTTCTCTTCATTCATATCAGGATCCCTTCCAGATGATCCAGCTCATGCTGACAGATCTGCGCTGTCCATCCACTGAGTTTCTGCCTCTGTTTCTTCCAGTTCATATCGTAGTATTCAACTTCAATATTCTGATAACGCGTCGTACTGCGGACGCCGGTTAGGGAAAGACATCCTTCCTCCGTCTCATACGGCGTGTCCTTCTTCACCAGCACCGGGTTGAACATAACGATATCAAGGATTCCCATATTAACAATAATGACTCTCTTCCTCACGCCGATCATATTCGCCGCCATGCCGACACAGCCCGCACGGTTCGCCTCTAAGGTGTCCTGAAGGTCCCGCCCGACCTGAAGGTCATCCCTGGTGGCAGTGGCGGATTTCTGCGAGAGGAAAAAAGTGTCTTTGACAATTGGTTTGATCATTTTATATTTATTCCTTTTAAGTTTCTATGAGTTATCTATATTGCTGCCATCTTAAAATATTTTAAAGCGCGCCCTCATAAAAAGCCAGACTGCTTTATTTATCAGATCTAATGTATAAATTGGAGTATCAGAATCATCAATCGTAACCGCATACTTAAAAGAACCATCATTTCCTTCAGGATTCAAAAGTGTAATCTGCCATGCTGTATCCCCGCTGTTTACAGTAATGTCTCCTGTAAGTATAGTGATGTTCCTTTTTATGGTAAAATCATATTTTACTTTTCTTGACTCTACGATTATTCTGTGTGACCCTATCATAAGCACTACTCCTGTTTCATTTGATTCAAGTATCTGCTTGCAACCGGGATCAGTTCTTTCATAGAATGCACAATTTCGCCGCCGTTTTCTATCCGAATTTCAAATTCTGTATCTTTTTCAAAACTCATCATATGCCTTAAATTGATCGTCAGATCTTTCTGCTTTCCTATTTCCAGGATCCATTTTGCACAGTTGTCCCCACACGTAGATGCATTAAAAATCTTATCCGGCTCGTTCAGCATTAATAGAAGCGTCTTTACACCACCAGAAAGTCTCTCCGGTGGAATCTGCCCTAAAACCGGGCTTTTAATGCACTCTCCGCTTAAAACATCAGAGTCGTCAACATCTTTTATTATCTTTTTTGCAAGTTCAGATTCAATCCATTCCGGTTCATAGGTATTTTTAAAATAAACATTTGTATTATAAATGCTGTTTTCTGCATTTCCATATATGATCGTAAGCATACAATACCTCCATTTTCCGTTTTCTCATCGATGATTAAAATTGTAACTTACATAGCTGCTTCTGCACCTTTTATCTTATCATACTTATCTCTTACACTTTATATTATATTTAACACAGCATTTTTTAATTTATATGGGAAATATAAAGATTACAGATATAGTTTACTGTATACGATTATAATAAAGAATGAGACAGTCTACAATTTTGTATGAACAGGGGGATTTTCGTAAACATAACTACATGAAAACTTTGACAAATTGGTAAATCTGCCTGTATGCAGTTCCTTAAACCCTTCATGAACCGAAATACTAATCATTGAAAGTCCAATCTGTAAGAACGCAACTGCTATCAGATAAAACGGGCCAGACACACCTTCCAGCTTAATGCTTTCTTTCATAAAATTGTAGAACGCCCGCTCCAGCTTTTTGAAATTC
>CAJFQZ010000013.1 GCA_904419285.1 Lachnospiraceae bacterium UBA1818 | reverse complement strand
TTCTTATTTTAACTAAATGTACTTTTTCAAATATGTTAAGAAGAAGTACTCGTTTACTTATATAATAGTAATTCTCATTTTTCTTTAGGTTGATAACATCACTTTGCCTCATATACTTCTTCACTTCCTGTCCTATTATATCATGGACAAGCAACCAAAACTATGCACTATAATAAGAAAAGCCGGTTGCCTTTTATCTAAACAACCAGCCATATTATCCAAGAGATATTATTCTATTAAGTTAATATTTCCCCATTACAAATTCTTTCTTCAAAATAATAAAGCTACTCTAAACCTAATTATTTTCAATGCTTTCCGCTACCTATGTTCCCGCCAAAACTCTAGGAAACTCTAATTAACTTTGTGGATCCAACATTTTATGAGTCAATAGAAAACGTATAAATTCCGCCATGTCTATATTGGATGGCATCATATAAATGCAACTCATTTACAAGTTTCTTCCCATAGCCATCCGGTCCTGGATCATATATTATAACCTCATCATTTACATTTACCTCGCTAATTAGACTAACATGCCCCAACTCATTAGCATATTCTTTTCCATATAGTATTCCATAACTATAACTACATATAAGATATTCTCTATGCCTTAAATGTTTTCTGATAAAATCCGCAAAGCAAATATCGGAAACTCTATTTATTTCGTAATAATTAATTTTAAATTTTATTCTATTTTTTTCAAAAAATTCTTGGATCTTTTCCAGATCAATATGAATGCCAAAATCTAATGAAGATGAACTCTCCGATTGATTATTAATAATCCTTTTATATCCACAAGGTACAACAATTCCAAAATACTCTGCAATCTCAAATTGACTAATATTCATATCAAATGCATCATTTATAATCATTTCTAACAGAGCCGGAAAGCACAAATAATTTTCGGCTATAACATTTTTCATCTATTTTCACTCTCCTCTAACATTTTATTTATGATGTTTTCTAATTCTGAATGAGGATCTTTCCATGTTTTAGGTTTTATAGTTTTTCCATCCACCCCATAATGCGGTTTCCCGTCATTCCATAATTTACTCATATTAGCGTTGTGTACAACGCTAAAAAGCTTTTCTGGTTTTATTCCCATTTCAACAAGTGTACCTAATGCAAAATAAATCAAGTCAATCATCGCATCAGCCTGTTCTACAATATCCGGAGCCTCTATAAACTCATTGATCTCTTCCAACATCCATGTGTATCGTTTTTTTGCCCTACTTTCATCCATCATGATAGGCTTTTCGGAAACGGGATGTCCAAATTTGATTTGAAATTCTTTAACTTTACTCCATTCTTCATTAATGCTCATTTGTATTACCTCCATAATAAAATTTCTTATTTCTTTTTAATTCTGCAATAATATTATCAACCAATTCTCTATCTTCTTTTATGTAGTAACTTAACACATCACAACTAGGTTTATCAATACTTTCTTTTTCTTTCCTAGTTTTTGCATCAATAGTTGCATTATAAATTTGACCTTTCGACTGCTCATCAAGATCAAAATATCTGTATAATTTACAATTTAATTCACCAAACTTTTGATCAATATCCCCCTTATCTCTATCTGCTCTAAATAAAACGAATGCTTTTTGAGGTTTTAAAATATTCATTTTACACGCATCTATCATTTCATTAAATTTTTTTAATGTAGATAACAACTGTGTTCCTCCAGATGTGTTACAATCAACTAGGTATCCAATGAGTTTTTTCTTACTATTTTTGCTTTTATTCAATACTGAATACGACCCTTCAAAATTAACTCGAATTACCGCTTCAGAAAGGGCTTGTCCAGGGGCAATGACTGATGACTTATCTTCACTATCCTTTACCACAATTAGTTCCGCATTTAGACATTTAGCCACTGCTTGTGCAAAAAGCAGATTTCCCCCCTTAGGAACAATAATGAAATCTGGCATATCTATATTATTGTCTATCATTAAATTCAGCATGATACTGGTTAATTCATTTAAATCATTTTCATTATGTGATATTTCCATTGTGTTAATATAATATAAACTTTTTGAGATTGATTTTCCACCATAATTTATCGGTTTTTCAAAATAAGTAAAGTATCTACTTAACAATATGATAAGCTTTTCACTTGCATTTCCTTCGTTAATTCCAGAATTATCCTTAATTTTTCTGCTTAAATCCGAAATATCATCCGTAATTTCTTTTGCGAGATCAACGCTATATCCTAATTGCAATAAAGCCCTTTCCATAATATTAATATCATAACGCCCATAAATCAGCCATGAATATTTTGAAGTTGGTTTTACAATACCCAAAATAGCGACTATCATTCTAACAGAATCTAAACCTAAAAGAAACAATATGACTGTATCAAAAAAGCTACTCATCAATAAAGTCCCCCATTTTTTTATGAATATAGGATAAAATTAAATTGTTATCCGATTCAAAATATTCACAACTTTTTTTTTCTATATATTCATATAGCTGGCGTTTCTTTTCAACGTCTTCAATCACATTCCAATACTCTGGTTCGTTAAGCCAAGCAACTTTTCTTATAGACACATCGTATTTGCCCTCTATGTATTCTTTATAAAATCTGGAGTTAATGTCGACATATAAATCTCCCAACACAAACTTTTTTATAAAAGCCAAATCATCTATTATTTCTTTATACTCTGTTAAAGTAATAAACGGCAAAATAGGTTTTATAATTGCACTCGTGTATATCCCCATATTCTGTACTTGTTCAAGCAAATTTACTCTTTGCCTATAAGTTGTTGTTCCCTTTTCTAACCTATCAATATAATATTTGTTAGAAAACGAAACACTTAATTTTACAAAACCTCGATTTTCGCGTTTTAATTCATTATCCAACAATTTTAAATAATTTAACTGATTCGTATTTATCATTTGTTTAGTAGAAATACTTACATAAATAAATCGATTTTTTAATTTTAAAATATCTTTTAAAGGAATACTTTGTTCAAAAAACTCACTATCACAACATGGGTAAATTATCACAGAATCATCATCTGATTTGATTAGCTTTTCAACAGCAAATATTGGGTGCTTCGACTCTACATTTTGCCATTTAGCAAAGCAGTATGAACAACTTGCTCCGCATGGAACATTACCAGAAAAAAACTTTCTCTTCAATTTCTATTGACTCCTTTTCATTCATAATATGGTTCAATTTATTAAAAAAATAAAGCTTATTTAATATTCTATAACAACTGTTTCATAAATAGAATATAAAAGACTATCAATTCTTTTAAAAGCAACTTCTATTTGGAGTTTACTTTGTAAAAGGTCACAAACCATTGAAAAGTACCAAATATACCTCGTTTTTCGCACTCTGCACATTACATGCAAAAGCCTACCTTATTCTCGTTATATGCTTTCTTTACGATTACTAAAACCGTTCCTTCTAGTTTTGAAATATTCTCATTCAACTATTTTGTAATATAGTGCTCTACAATAAATTAGAAATCTCTTTCATTATGCCTCATATTATCTTCTCTATTCCATATAATACGTCAATACTGTTTATAAAACCTATTTTACTACTTATTAAACAATTTTAATATAATTATACTTGCTTTTCCGTCATTATACAATAAAATTTCTATTGCCGAATTTATTCTTCAAAAAGTCACAAAATCATTTTGTCCGCCTGGTATCATCCAGTCCGTTTAGTATCATTCTGTCCACAAAATCTGGACTGAACAGCACAAAAAAGCACTAAATATACCTCATTTTCCGACTCCGGCACACTAGGAGACGAAATACTCTACGGCATTGTTCGGGAAAAATTCCTTGAACTCGCCGTAGAGCTGCGCCGCCAGAGTCTTATTGTGCGCAATGATCAGCGTCGGTTTATTTAACTGCTGGATGACATTTGCCATCGTGAAGGTCTTGCCGGAACCGGTGACACCGAGAAGTGTCTGGCACTGGTTGCCTTCCTTGAACCCTTTGACCAGCTGTTCGATCGCTTCGGGCTGATCGCCGGTAGGTTTATATTCTGATACCAATTCAAAATGATCCATGACTCTATCCTTCCTTGTGACCGCTTATATACGCAGTCGTATAACTATCATTCCAAGAACAAGTGTTCCCCATCATTCTATCCCATATTATTTTCCGTGTCAATTCCACTTTTTATGCTTTCACATGCAGCTGCACAGAATGATGCCGCTGTCCTTTCTATTTCTCCCTGCATATTCCAGACTCACATGACAGTCCCTCCACCCGTTTTATCCTCAGACGCCGAAACCGGGCAGGATATCTTTCAATATCCTGCCCGGTCGTCCCGCTTCTTATCTTATGTAACTTGCTTCTGCTGTCCGTCTGCTCCGGCTATCCCCTCTTTCTCCTGAATGCCAGAACGCCTGCTGCCAGCACCGCTGCAGCTGCTGCTGCCGCCGCAAGAGGAAGTACATTCGCCGTATCTCCTGTCTTGACAGATTTGGCATTAGAATTCTGTGATACAGCTGTCTTTCCTGCTGCAGAGGTATTGTCAGAAGTCCTGTTCTTATCTGCTGTGATGCCAGCCTGCGTCTGACTATTCTGCGTGATACCTGAAGTACCCGTGCTGCCGGTAGTTCCGGCCTGTTCGCTGCCGGACAGTGTCAGCTTCGCAACAGCATTCCTCAGTGTGGAAACAGAGGCATCCACCTCATCCTGAGTTGCATTCTCATTGTCATATACTTCCTTCGCAGCTGCCAGAGCAAACCGCATCACTGCAAAGCTCTGCACCTCATAATCCGATTCATTCAGATTTTCTGCCTGAATGATCAGCTGTTCAAGAAGATCCTTATTCGGCATCAGCCTCAGATTTGCCATCGCATTGAGCAGATTCTGCCATGCACTGTTCACTTCCTCCTGCATCGCGTTTCCATCTGCATATACTTCTTTGGCAGTGGCAAGAGCCGATGTAAATGCCTCTTTTCCTGCGTCCAGATAGTCGTCCAGCCTGCTGTCCATCTCATCTGCCAGCGCGATCACTTTTTCAAGGTCCGACTTGTCCCCTGCTTTGAAATCCAGATACTGCATCGCTTTGATCAAATTCTGCCATGCAAGGTCCACGTCTGACTGCGTCACCTCCGCACTGCCCGACTCAACCTGAGCGAGAACATCCCGGGCATTTTTCAGAGCTGTGTCAAAGTTTTCCTTCACAGCGGCCACTACGCCGTCTGTATCTGCTCTCTCCGCAAGCTCGATCGCATATTCGAGCACTGCAGTGGAGATCTTTTCCGTATAAACCGGCGGCAGGGTGATTTCCTTATCCAGTCCTCTGACTTCCATTTCGTAAATACGCGCTGCACTGTCGCCGCCCTGGGTCGGCTCATCGATCAGAAGCCTCACATATCTTCCCTGAGTAACCGGGACAGCGTCTTCTGTCAGACCTGAAGAATTGTTCTCCACCCTTAAGATTTCCTGCCAGTTCTGCCCGTCATTGCTCACCTCTACGCGGTAAGCCTGCGTGTTCAGCGAGGATCCTTCTCCTCCCATCTCAGCGTGACTGATAATGATCTCCGTGATCGTTCCTGTCTTTCCGAGATCGATCCTAAGCCACTGAAGGCCATAATTTGTAGTACACCATTTTGTGCTGGTAATTCCGTCGACCGCTTTTCCCGGAGCCTCGTTTGATGCGGTATATCCGCTTGCCGTCGCCGTTTTGTTCAGCGCAAGGTTCGTCTGCTCTGCCTTTGCCTCCTCCGACACAGTGATGATATTCGTTTTCACTGCCACATCCTCACCGTTCCTATTGGAGGCTTTGAGGCTGATCGTGTAGATTCCCTCTTCTGCGTAAGAAATGACCGGATTTTCCTCCGTGCTTGTTTCAATGTCCGCCCCCTTCATGGTCCACTCGAGATTTGTGGATGAGAGAGAGCTTTCATTTGTAAGCTGAATCTCCTCGCCCGGCGCTGCAAAAGTGGTAGACACTTTGAACGCTGCGCTCGGTTCAATATTATAGTCCAGCACATCCGTGATAAATGCAAGCGCCGTCTGCTCCGACACCAGCTTACCGGACTGCAGTGAGGACAGATTTCCCTGAAGCTGAGCTGTCAGAGTCTGTATCTTATCTTCATTTCTGTTATCCGCATTCTTTTCTACAAAGAGCTGGAGCGCCGTCTTGTCATTCTCTCCGAGAGCTTTCAGCTTATCCAGATTGCCGCTGCAGTGAGAGAGCTGGTCTGCGGGAAGCTCAGCCTTCAGTGTATCAGCAGCCAGTATCATACTGTCAAATTCTTCGTTCAGCGCGCTGATCTCCTCTGAAGCATCCTCGCCTTTCGCCACTTTGGACATCATAAGATCCATCAGTTCCCTGACTTCCGGTGCGTCCGCTCTTCCTGTAGACGCCCAGCCTGCTACCAGTCTGGTCGAGTGATCTGCAAATGTATACATGTATGGTGCCAGCTCACCGTACAGCACATCGATCGAGGCGGCAAAAGAATCCTGATACTCGTACGCTGCCGTGTTCCATCCGAAATCCGCGCCGGTAGCAAGCGTGATCTTCGAAAGCTCCGCATGCTCCATCGGGTTGAGGACCAGGAAATCCACCTCGTCTTCCAGCCCTTTATCCAGGCCGTAGACCGGACCCAGCCCCAGTTTATTCTGAATGTAATCCGTACATGGATAATTCCACCAGATTCCCATCCTGTCGCCGTAGACTGACTTCACCTGCTGTGCATTTGCCACATCGATCCCTTCCGGAACGACCGCAGTGCCTGTCCACAGTACTTTTATACTGGGATCCAGTGTGCCTGCAAAATCTGTCGTATACGCGCTTACTGTGCTCGCAACGCCCATAGCGTTTGAATCATATTCTGTAGGCACAGTGATCAACGGCTTGATATCGCCCTTTTCCTGGATAAATTCCTTATTAAATCTGTTGAGCAGTTCTGCCTGTTTTACTCCGTCCTTGTTACTGATATCGTCAAAGAAGATCGCAAAGCTGCGCACTCCCATGTCGTACAGGGACTGACATTTTTCCACCAGCGCCTGATAGTCACTCTCTCCGGCATCGCCGTCAAACTGGATGTCGATCCCCGGTGAGAGGGCGAAGACAAAATCGACTTTATTTTCCTTTGACACATCAATGAGCTCCTGCATGCGCTCCATCTCAGATGAGGGATAGGGCTCTCTCCACTGCTCCCTGTGATACGGATCATCCTTAGGCGCATAGATATAAGTGTTCATCTTCATATCGCCGTAAAATTCAATCTGGCTGATCCGGTCCTCATGGCTCCACGGATTCCCGTAAAAGCCCTCGATCGTTCCCCGAACAGACATCGTGGGCTCATCCGTGATCTCTGCAGATGCAATGACAGTTTTCCCGTCTCTTACTTCCGCCAGCTGCCGGAGGGTCTGCACTCCGTAGAAAGTTCCGTCCCCGTCTTTTCCCTCGATCACTATAGTTCCGCCTGCAGAATCCCCGGGATCCACATTCAGGACATATCCCTCATCTCCGAGACCGTCCGCCCCGCTCATCGAAAGCCTGTCCTTGGCATCCTCAAGTGCAGGGATCTCATCGTCTGCTTCTCCCAGGATAAAAGTCGTATCCGCCTCATCCGCCTGCTCGTTTACCGTGATTCCATTCGCATCTAGGAACTCTCTGAGATCTCTGACCGCATCTGCATCCGCTTCCTCTGCTCCTGCGATATTCACGGCATCGGTCACTGTCAGCTCCGTGCCGTCCGCGCTCATTTCCTTAGGGACCGGAATCAGTTCGGCACTGCTTTCTGCCCCCGCGCTTTCAGTGCCTGCCGCCTGGACCTGGGCTGCCGGCGATGCGTTCCCCATCACGACTGCGGCAGCCATGGACACGGCAAGGACTGTTTTTACCGCTCTGTTTTTCATAAGCTTTCTCCTCCTGTCTTTTTTTGTTTCCCTATTTGTAATAATATAGTAATTTTTACCAGAAAGAAACACTTTTTTAATATATTTATGTAAAAAAAGACAGGATGCCGGGCATCCTGTCTTTCCTGTCACCGTACGGCCTATGCCGCCGTCGGCTGTTCAGTTATTATTTAGTTTTCCTCTTTCTTCTTCAGAAGGACCGCCGCTCCTGCTGCAAGCGCTGCTACCGCCGCTGCCGCAAATGGAAGTGCATTTGCAGTATCGCCTGTCTTTGTCGCTTTTGCCGCAGAGCCGGAATTCTGTGTAGATGACGTCTTTCCTGCAGATGCAGTACTGCTGTTCTTGTCCGCAGATGCAGCTGTCTGTCCCTCAGTCTTGCTTCCGCCGGTGCTGTCTGACTGACCGCCGTTTCCTGACTGATCTGTACCGACTGCCGGCGTCAGTTTTGCGATCGCATCCTTCAGTGCTGATGCAGATGCGTCGATCTCTTCCTGATCTGCATCCACATTGTCGAATACTTCTTTCGCCGCTGCCAGGGCTGTGCGCATCACTGCAAAACTCTGTGCCTCGTAGTCTGCCTCATTCAGTCCTTCTGCCTGTGCGATCAGATCTTCCAGCAGACCCTTGTCCGGTTTGAGCATCATGTTCGCCATCGCATCCAGCAGGTTCTGCCATGCGCTGGTTACTTCTTCCTGAGTCGCGATCTCGTTTTCATAAACCTCTTTTGCTTCTGTAAGAGCTGTTGTAAACGCTGCTTTTCCTTCGTCAAGATACTTATCCAGTTTACCGTTCATCTCTTCCGCCAGAGCGATGACCTTCGCCAGATCGTCCTTGTTGGCTTCCTTGAACTCCATATACTGCATCGCCTTGATCAGGTTCCGCCATGCATTGTCCACCTGGTTCTGTGTCACAGACGCATCTCCGGACTGAACTTTTGCAAGAATGTCCTGTGCGTTCTGGAGCGCGTTCTCAAAGTTCTCTTTTACAGTTTCAATGACACCGTCTGTATTGACGCCGCCGGCAAGCTCGATCGCATATTCCAGGACCGCCGTAGAGATTTCTTCACCCGGCTGCGGATTTTCGGATTTCTCAAGATCCGCAACTGCGTCGTTCAGATTTGCAAGGGCAAGTGCGATATCATATGCTGTGGCATCCTCTTTTTCAAGCACAGCCTTTGCCTCTGCCAGCTTTTCTTCTACTGTCTTCCAGGACTCTTCTGTATAATCGCCGCTGTTCAGACCTTCCGCCCCGCTGACTGCCGCCTCAAGAGCGGATTTGTCTGCAGTCTCTGTCTGATCTTCGACCGGCTGAAGTACACGCAGTTCTGCCGCTGAGACATATTTGTTCGCCTCTGCCGCCGACTGTCCCGCAGTTTCAGTCGCCACGATCCTTACATTTGTAACGCCCTCGACTGCATCAAAGCTGACTTTCTGCCACATTGTCGTCGTGCTGAATTCCGCGTCTTTCACAGCCGTCTCCCAAGATGCGCCATTATCGCTGCTGACAAGGATATCCGCTTTGATAATCTTTCCGTTTGCATTGGCTGCTCCTGACCTCGGAAGATATCTCATTCCGTTCACGGTCATCGGTTCGCTGAAGTTAAACTGATACCAGCCGTCTCCGCTGCCGTCTGCCTCTACAACATCGGCGCCCCAGCTTGTATGCCAGTGAGTGCTTCCGTTTCCATCCTGAGCGAACTCGACCGGTCCCTCATTTCCGGACTGCGGCTGTGCGCTGCCCGCCTCGACTGTATACTTGTCAGACGCAATATCGTATTTATCGTCCGCCTCTGTTCCGGATGCGGTATCCAGGGTCATCATGGCAGCTTTCAGTGCGTAGTAAGCATCCTCTATCTGTTTCTGATCCTGCTTGTCCTTGTTCAGGGCAACCTTCGCATCGGTCAGAGCGCTCTGGAATACTGCCCAGTCTGCGTCAAGATATTCTGTCTTGTCATAGCCGGTTTCCGCTTCCTCGATCAATGCCTGAAGAGCATCTGCTGTAACCTCTTCGTCTACCAGTTCGATCTTGAGATTATCCAGTACAAAGTCCTGATATCCGCCGAAGTTTGCAGCAGATCCGCTCGTTCCCTGAAGATCCGGAGCCGTTCCCGTAGAATAGATGCCGAACCAGGTCTGCCCGGAAGCAGAGCCGACGATTGTGGTCTCATAGTGTCCGTCCTGATCAGCGCCCATTGCCATATCCAGAGTCTCAAGCGATGTGCCGCCTTCAAACTCTCCGTCTCCTATCGTCACGCCATATGTCCCGTCGCTTCCCGCCTGATAATCAAAGCTTACCTTGTAAGTTCTGCCCGGTTCAAAACGGAAGTTCTGCGGGATTGTCTGGTAAACAAGTGCGTTGCGCTGTACAAGCCCGTTTGTCTTAATGGACCAGTTTCCGTCAAGTACGTCGTC
Source organism: Lachnospiraceae bacterium UBA1818 (assembly GCA_904419285.1). Classification (GTDB taxonomy): domain Bacteria; phylum Bacillota; class Clostridia; order Lachnospirales; family Lachnospiraceae; genus Mediterraneibacter; species Mediterraneibacter caccogallinarum. Next base: position 48,980 of record CAJFQZ010000013.1, on the reverse strand, counting down.
CATCTTCTTTACATCCCAGCCTGCCTGCGTATACGGATCATGCAGTTCGGACAGGTGGGTACGGTTATCTTCCACACCCTCGATCCCGCCGACCACGAACGGGTAGATACCCTGTGCGTTGTTCTCGAAATCCTGTTCCATTCCGACAACGTTTCCGTCCTCGTCCTTCTTCACGACATCCATCTCGGACTCAACTACACGGATATCGTCAAAATAGGTGCTTCCTTCTCCCGCTTCTCTGGAAAGCGTCAGCGTCACTGTTCCGCTCTCCGGTGCGGTGAAGAAGACGTACATGTTCTGGAAATAGCTGGTTCCATCCACAGTTGCGCTGGAATTGCTGTGTGTGTAAGCCTTGACATAGTTCTTTGCGATAGATTCTTCTGTATAGTTGGAATCAAGAACTTTATCGTCAGCTTTGACCGTCATGGATGCTTTCGCCCCGCTTCGGTTGTCCACACCCACATATACCGCGTATTCCTCTCCTGCTTTGAGGTCTGTCAGTTCCTGGGTCATGGAAACTTCGCCGTCCATCTTCAGCATCGGATTGCTGTACTGGCTCTTTGCGATCTCCGCGGTGCCTTCCCCGGATTTCTCCCAGTACTCGTTCAGCCCGTCGTTTCCGGAGTTGAAGCCCGCATCCACGATATGCATGCCTTCGCTCCAGGTGATCTCCAGGTTCGCCTCATCGCCCTTGCATACCACATACGGAGTCTCCGCCTCTGCGGTCAGGGTGATCGTGCCGTCCACCACCGGTATGGTCTGCTCCTCGGTCTTTCCGAGATCTGTCAGCTTGTACACCTTCACATCCGTCAGGTTCTTCCAGCTGTCCTGAAGCTCCCAGGTCGTCTCGCCGCCCTGTGTGTTCCAGTGGTACAGCTTCTCTTCCTCGGAAGCCACCTGGTCACCCGTCTCAGAATCCCAGTTCCACGGGATCAGATAAGATTCGGTTCCCTTGGCGTTCGTGTTGTCGCCCTGGGTCACAGATCCCTGGGAGATCACGATGCCGTTCAGGGTCACTGTCCTGTCGCGGTATGCCACGTCGCTCGGATCCGTGCTTCCTCTTGTGACAACGACTGTGTCCGTCTCAGCGGAAGATTTCTTCGGATCTGCCTTCAGCGTGATCTCTTTCTCCGGGGTCCAGGCATATGTTTCTCCATTATCTGTCATCTGGACCGGATCGCCGTCCTCCCACTTCACTACCTGGTAGTGCTGCAGGAACTTGGTCATCAGGTCATGGGTGTACAGGTTCGTGATGTATGCGTCGTAGTCGTTCCTTCCCTGCCATCCCTCGAAGTCTTTCATGTTATAGCCGCCCAGGAGCGGTGCGTTGGCAACGCCGCCGTAGCTCGGGTAATCGCCTACCCAGGAGTCTTTCTGGTGGTTTCTCAGGAAGCGCATGACCTCACTGTTCTCACCCTTGGAGGTATAGCCGCCGTAGGTCAGGTCGCACGCCCAGTGCTGGAAGGTAGAATCATATTCATTTCCGGAACCCCACTCAGTGGTCATCCGCCATCCATTGTCCGTGATCATATCAGACAGCTTTCTTGTCTCCCAGGAGTCTTCACTGTTTCCTGAAGTCAGGTTGCCCCATACATCCACATAGACAAAATCCATATTGTCTCCGACCTTCTCCTTCAGGGCGTCGAAACGTGCCTGTCTCTCGCCGCTTGCCAGGTCATAGATACCATCGATGCCGATGCCCTGGTCCAGCCAGTTCCAGCCGTAGCTCAGCGCTCCGGCGGAATTCCTTCTCACCAGCTCCTCGCTGAACGCCTTCGCCTCGGGATACATCTCGCTGGCATTTACATGGATGCCGAACCGTGCGCCGTACTCCGCGCCTTTCTCCATCAGAGTGTTCATATCTTCGGCTCCGCCCATCCGTTCGCCGATGTTATCGTAATCCGGATGCCCGGAGTCATGTCCTTCACTTGCATATCCCTTCAGAAGAATGGACTGTCCCAGACCGTCTGTATGCTGAGCCACGCGCTTTACGTTATCCAGCGTAGTCAGGAACGGGTTCTGTGCCTGTCCGCCGAAATTCATGGCGATGCGCCATGCCACCAGTTCCGGCACCTCCTCCGACTTATACGGATTGTTCATGATATCACGGAATGCGATGGCGCCGTCCTGCCAGTTGACCTGGGCGTCCTCGTTCGTGTCTCCCGCGATCACGATCTTGGACTGAGGCATCTCTGTCTCTGTCACTGTGTACTGCACGCCCTTGGAATCTGTCACGTTGCGGTGATAGTACCACTCCGCGCTGGCAAGTCCCATAGTCTTATAGCCGTCCCGCTCTTCCGATGTTGCATAGATACGGGTATTCTGGCTTCCGCCGTATACCGGCGCCGCAACAGTACGTCCCTCATGCTCGGAGTTGCTCCACATGCCGGCGCTCATCTCATCTGTAGAAAGGAACGCGTACATGTAGTCTCTATTATTATAAGAGCCCATGTCTCCGTTGACCTGGATCAGTTCATCTCCGCTCTTGTGTGTATTGGAGGACATGACCGCGCCCTTTAAGTTGGCGCCGCTCTGCGTACTCCTGACAGAGATCAGGCTGTGGTTCGGGATCCCGATCGTCTGGAGCGGATAAGTCTCCACCTTGTCCCCGTACTTGTTGGTGGTCGTCTGATCCTGAAGCTTATTTTCGATCTTCGTGATATTGAACGCCAGCTGGTTCGCCTCTGCCTTCAGCTCTGCAGTGATCTCAGCGTCAATGTGTTTCTTCTCATTCTTCACTGTCATGACATAGGTCGCTGTCGTTCCGTCGAACTCTGCTTTCACATCCTCCGGTGCGACCTGGATATCCACGCCGTTGATCCGAACCGTATTGATGGCTTCCGTCTGTCCGTAGAAGGTCTTTCCTTCCAGACCGCCCTTCATCTCATACTTCACAACACTCGGGAAGGTCTTGGATACATAGACATCCATGTCCTCCGTGGACAGCGTCTCAGTCTCAATATCCGGCTCCACGTCCAGTGTGATATCGCCCACGGATGCCTCCTGCCCGCTCACAGTGATGCTTCCGCTGCCGTTCATATAGCCGTCTTTTACAACTGTGACAGTGTAGGTGCCGTCAGGGAGCTCCACGGTATAGGTTCCCTCTGCGTCCGTCTCAACCGTCGTATCGCCTATGGTCACCTTTGCCCCCTCGATCGGGCTGCCCTGTGTATCCAGGACTTTTCCGGTCACCGGATAGACGGCTGCCTGTGCCTGTCCCGTATAATGGATGTCCTTCACCAGAACGTCTGTCGTATTCTGGTTCCAGCTTCCACACTTGAATGCGATCTGGGTGCCGAGCACGTCTGCGATACCGGAGAAGTCCTCATTTTCAAAGACGGTCTCTCCATCCAGCGTGAGCGTCATCTTGTGGTCCGCAGTCCACTCAATATGTACCGCTGCCTCTTCTCCCTGTGCGGGAGCGGCGTGTCTGGAGCCCTGATACCAGTCTCCGCTTCCTCCGGTGTACTTCTGCCAGAACCATCCGCCATTGTCATAGCCGACAAACATGCCGTTCTGATCCGTGTCATACCCGAGATAAACGCCGAACCGGTCGCTGTCATTCTGGCCTGTGTTTCCGTTGTTGGATTTCAGCGTAAAGTCAAAGAATCCCTCCTGGCTGAAATCAAAGGTGTTCGGGTTCACAAAGATCGCCGGCTTTGTACCGGGATTGTTCCCGTTGGACGGATCGGACTTCAGGTGGAGCCATCCGTCTTCCACTGCACAGACCGCGCCGGAACCGGATACGCTCTCCGGATCCTGGGTCCATGCGTCATCGATGCCGTCTGATGCATCTCTCGCTGAAACCTGAACGTTTTCAGCGGCGTCCTCTGCGCCCGCAGCCTGAACTTCGTACGGAAGTGACATGCTTCCCGGCACATACTGAAGTATAGTCGGTGCTGTCATACTGGCTGTCAGAAACAGGCACAGCAGTTTGAGTCTGCGCTTCTTCATACTCTTTCTCCTCTCCTTTTGACAAATTGGATATTTTTGTCATTCTTTTTGACTGCTATTCTAGCATTTTGCCCATATTGTTTCAATATTGCAGATTAATTTTAATCTAATCGTACAAATATATGAGCTTTTTGTACAAATTCTTTTCGTGATTCGCACGAAATTTGCACAAAAAACTGCCGCTCCATACAGCTTTATACTGTACAGAGCGGCAGTTAATTCCACTTCAATTTTTCTTTTGCCTGAAAATTTACTCAACTTCGGAAAACTGGTCTTTTCCTACGCCGCACAGCGGGCAGACAAAATCTTCCGGTACATCTTCCCATGCTGTTCCCGGTTCGATCCCGTTATCCGGATCTCCGGCAGCCTCATCATAAATGTATCCACATACATCACATACATATTTTTTCATTACACTGCACCTCCTGTTATCATCTTCGGAAATAAATTCCATACATTTCCATTTTCCGGGGAATCCTCTTCCCCGACTCACATCATAGCATAGCCTGCCGCTTTTTTCAACGAGGGATTGGCAAATTCATTCCTCTGTCCTGCTTTTCTCTGCAGAAGACTTCTTTTCTCCTCTGTCCCCGCCCTCTTCTCTGAGCCCGAGGATACCGTCGATCAAGATCCTCACATCATCAAAAATATAATCAAAAGCGCCCGCCTGGCACATATTGATGAGCACCATGCCCACAGGCACCGCGATGATCATTCCGATCACTCCACGGATCCGGTAGCCGATATAGAGCAGGATCAGAGTCACAAGCGGATTCAGGCCCACGCTGTCGCCCACAAGCTTGGGCTGGAGAAGCTGACGCACTACCTGGGTCACGACATAAATCACGACCAGCGCCACGGTCGTCTTATATTCTCCCATAAAAAAAGTATACACTGCCCATGGGATCATCGCTGTTCCTGTTCCGAAGAAGGGAAGAAAATCCAGAAATGCGATGAGAAAGGCCACAAGCACAAAATACCTCGTCTGCAGGAATGCTAGTCCGGCGAGAAGGATCAGGAAAACGACCCCCATGATCTTGAACTGTGCCTTGAAATATCCCCCTACCGCATATTTCAGATTGTCTATGACCAGCGTCATCCTGCGCTCTACCGCCTCAGGCGCCGTCTTTTTGAACCAGCGGATCACTTCTTCCCTCTGCACTGTAAAGAAATAGGCCGACATGACTGCAACGATAAAAGAGATCAAATAATACGGGACCCTCTTTGCAAAATTGCCTGCTGCCGTTACAGTAGGCTCACTGATGCGCGACACAAGATCCCCCATATACTGATCCAGATTCTCCACCACAGTATTCCAGCCTTCCTTGATCCCTGAAGGCAGCCTGTTAAAGACAACGGACATATTCTGTCCGATCTGCCGCAGTCCCGATTCAAGCTGGGCATACAGTCTAGGAAAATCCTGGATCAGATCCGCGATCTCCTCAGCAATACGGCTGACGGCAAAATACAACGCCACAACGATCAGCGCAAGGACAAGGATAACGATCAGCGCTGACCCCAGCTTCTTGACGATCTTCAGTCTTTTCTCAAGCCAGTTCACAAGCGGCGCTGCAACCGAGGCGATGATCCATCCGATCACAAACGGCATCAGAAAGATCAGGAGCCGGAATCCGATCAGGACGAAGGCCGCCGTGGCAAGAACGCTGAACAGCAGCCGGATTCCCACCTGCCAGTATGGTCGTCTGCTTTCCATCTCTCTCACCTCGCTTGATCCTGATTCTCTGCCTTCGGCTCAAGGTACTCCGTCTCGATCAGCTCCCAGATCTCTTCCCTGCCCTGTTTTGTAACAGAGGAAAACGGGATGATCTTTGTACCCGGGACGAGCTCGAGCCCTTCCCGGAGCATCTTCAGATGCTTCTGGATCTGACTTCTCTTGATCTTATCCAGCTTGGTCGCTATGATGATCGGATAATATCCCTGATCCGTCACCCAGTGATACATCAGCCTGTCGTTTGCGGAAGGCGCGTGGCGGATATCGATCAGAAGAAATACCGCTCTGAGCTGTTCCGAGCCATGCAGGTATCCCTCGATCATCTTCCCCCACCGGGCCTTCTCCCTTTCCGATACCTTTGCATATCCATATCCCGGAAGATCCACAAGATACATCTCATCATTGATATTATAAAAATTGATCGTCTGCGTCTTTCCCGGAGTAGCAGAGATCCTTGCATATGATTTCCGGTTCATGAGCGCATTGATCAGGGAGGATTTTCCAACGTTGGATTTCCCCGCGAAGGCGATCTCCGGCTTGTCGTTCTCCGGCAGAGCACTTGTGATCCCGCACACTGTTTCAAGGTTGATACTTCTTATTACCATGCCACCCTCCTTACGGTCTGTTCCGGCGCTGTCCGCGTCATTCGGTCAGAGCCTGTCTCAGGACTTCATCCATGTTCTCAACATACAGGATCTCCAGCCCTTTTGTGATCTCTGTGGAAATTTCTTCCACATCCGCCTTGTTCTCCTTCGGCACGAGCACTGTCTTCATCCCGGCATTCTTAGCTGCAAGGAGCTTTTCCTTCAGCCCGCCGATCGGGAGCACTCTCCCCCGCAGCGTTACTTCACCGGTCATGGCAAGATCTGCACGCACCTTTCTCTCAGTGACAGCCGACAGCATGGCCGTCGCCATCGTGATCCCGGCTGACGGACCGTCTTTCGGCACCGCCCCCTCCGGAATATGTACATGAATATCATGCTTCTCGAAGAAATCATCCGCGATTCCATAGTTTCTGCTGACAGAACGGATATAACTGATCCCCGTCCTTGCCGACTCTTTCATCACATCGCCAAGCTGGCCTGTGAGCATGATCTCACCGCTGCCCGGCATGACATTGACCTCGATCTGGAGCGTATCTCCTCCCACGCTGGTCCATGCAAGTCCGCGCACAATTCCCACTTCCGGTTCCGGATTCACCATCTGATAGCTGTACTTTTCTTTTCCCAGGAACTTCTGTATATTCCGGTCCGTCACCGCGATCTTTTTCCGGTCTGTAGTGAGGAGCTCCTTCGCTGCTTTTCTGCAGACATTTCCGATCTCACGTTCCAGCTGTCTGACGCCGGCTTCCTTCGTATAATTGCGCGCCATCTTCCAGACGGCATGGCGGCTGAATGTGAGCTGCTCCGGACTCAGTCCGTTCCTCTCCAGCTGCTTCGGGATCAGATGTTCAAGAGCGATATGGAGCTTTTCATTTTCCGTATAGCTGCTGATCTCGATCACTTCCATTCGGTCCAGGAGCGGCCGGGGAATGGTCTGCAGTGTGTTCGCTGTGGTAATGAACATCACCTCGGACAGATCCAGCGGGACTTCCAGATAGTGATCGCGGAATCTGCTGTTCTGTTCACTGTCCAGCACCTCCAGGAGCGCAGAGAACGTGTCTCCCTTATAGTCTGTGCTGACTTTATCGATCTCATCCAGGAGCATGACAGGATTTTTTACACCCGCCGCGCGGATCCCGTTTGCGATCCGTCCGGGCATAGCGCCCACATAGGTCTTCCTGTGTCCCCGGATCTCAGCCTCATCTCTTACGCCGCCGAGGGAGATCCTCACATATTTCTTCTTCATTGCCCTCGCAAGTGATTTAGCGATCGACGTCTTTCCGGTTCCCGGAGGTCCCACGAGGCAGAGGATCGGGCTGTCCCCCTTCTTTGTAAGAGTCCTCACCGCCAGGAATTCCAGGATTCTCTCCTTCACCTGCTCCAGTCCGTAGTGATCCTCGTCCAGCACCTGCTTCGCATATGCGATATCTTCATTATCCTTTGACGCCTTATCCCATGGCATCTCCAGAAGTGTCTCGATATAGGTCCGGATCACCGCATTTTCCGAAGGAGAATTCAGAGAACTCTTGAAACGGCTGATCTCCTTCTTCAATTTTTCTTTCACTTCTTTCGGCGCTTTCAGCTTCTTCAGCTCAGCCTCGAATTCTTCCGCATCCGACACCGTAGAATCCTCGCCCAGTTCCTCCCGGATCAGCTTCAGCTGCTCTCGGAGGATATATTCCCTCTGATGCTTATCCACGCGCTCCTTTACCTTCCGCTGGATCTCCTCCTTGATATCCATGATCTGGACTTCATTGACCAGCCTGAAGGCGAGTTTCTCATAGCGCTTCCAGAAATCTGTCTCGCTCAGCAGTTCCTGCTGGTCCGTGTAGGACAGCGGGATATTTGCGGCGATCTCATCTACAAGTTTTTTCAGACCTTTGATATCAGCCAGCTGCGCCACCGCTTCTTTTGACATCTTGCCGTTCTTCGACGCATATTCCACAAACATGTCTTTCAGGCTGCGCTCCATCGCCTGGTTTTTCGGATCGTCCGGGATCACAAGCCCGGATTCGTCGATCACCTCGACCTCTGCGCGCAGATACGGATCCTTCTGCTCGATCCTCCTGAGTATTCCTCTGTTCTCCCCCGAGACCAGGACACGCACGATATGCTTCGGAAGCTTGATCAGCTGTTTGATCGTGCCGACCGTACCGACATCGTACACATCCTCCTGTCCGGGATCCTCTGTCTCGATCGACTTCTGAGCTGCCAGAAATATCTTCTGTTCTTCCACCATCGCTTCCTGTATCGCAGCAATGGAGCGTTCCCTGCTCACGTCAAAGTGAACCACCATCTCCGGCATGATCGTCATGCCCCGAAGTGCCACCATAGGAAGACTCTTTCTCTCGTTGTCCATCTGTTTTCCTCCCACCTGATATTAAACAGGCGGGTACGATGGTACTTACCCATTGCACCCGCCCTGAAAAGCGGAACTCGTTCCTGCTCTCCTATGCGCTCTCAGATGTCAGGAAAGAATGGCGTTCTTCACCATCCCGCAGATAAAGCGGTTTTCCCTTTCCCAACACAACATCTTTTGTGATCCGGCATTCCTTGATCGTCTCGTCCGACGGTACTGTGAACATTGTGTCCATCATGATATTTTCCATGATCGCTCTCAGTCCTCTGGCTCCTGTCTTTCTCGCCAGCGTTGTCTCAGCGATAGCCGTGAGGGCATCCCTGTCAAACTCGAGCTTTACGCCGTCAAGTTCGAGAAGCTTCTGATACTGCTTTACGATCGCGCTCTTCGGCTCAGTAAGGATGCGGATCAGTGCCTCCTTATCAAGCAGATCAAGCGAAACAGTCACCGGAAGTCTTCCCACAAGCTCCGGGATCAGTCCGTATTTTACAAGATCCTGGGGCAGCGCCTGATGAAGCAGGACATCCATGTCGTATTCATGCTTTGACGCGATCTCCGCATTGAATCCTATGGACTTTCTGTCCAGCCGCGTCTCGATGATCTTGTCGATTCCCTCAAACGCACCGCCGCAGATAAACAGGATATTCGTCGTATCGATCTGGATCAGCTCCTGATGGGGATGCTTTCTTCCTCCCTGCGGAGGGACCGAAGCGACCGTTCCTTCAATGATCTTCAGGAGTGCCTGCTGGACTCCCTCGCCGGACACGTCACGGGTGATCGAAGGGTTCTCGGATTTTCTGGTGATCTTGTCTATCTCATCAATATAAATAATGCCGTGCTCTGCCCGCTCAATATCGCCGTCTGCCGCCTGGATGACTTTCAGTAGGATATTCTCCACATCTTCTCCAACGTATCCGGCCTCTGTGAGCGCCGTCGCGTCCGCGATCGCAAACGGAACGTTCAGGATCTTCGCAAGAGTCTGGGCAAGCAGCGTCTTGCCGCAGCCTGTCGGCCCGAGCATCAGGATATTGCTCTTCTGAAGCTCGACCCCAAGATCCTGGCCTGCCAGGATCCTCTTATAATGGTTATATACCGCCACAGAGAGGACCTTCTTCGCCTCGTCCTGTCCGATCACATAATCGTCAAGAAAAGCCTTGATCTCCTCGGGCGTCAGAAGATTGATATCGTTCAGGGCTGTTCTGTCGTCATAATCCAGTTCTTCCTCGATGATCTCCGAACAGATCCCGATGCACTCATCACAGATATAGGTACCGTTCGGTCCCGCGATGAGTTTGCGCACCTGTGCCTGTGTCTTATTGCAGAAAGAGCACCTCACAATATCATCCATCATTTTTCCTGCCATAATGTCACCTCATACTGCCTCAGTGGCTTGTAATTACCTCATCGATCAATCCATATGCCTTTGCCTCTTCCGCAGACATGAAATTATCACGCTCTGTATCAGCCTTGATAACCTCGATCGGCTTGCCTGTATTGGCGGCCAGGATCTCATTCAGTTTCTGCTTCGTGCGCAGGATATGCTCTGCAGCGATCTGGATCTCTGTCGCCTGTCCCTGCGCTCCGCCGGAAGGCTGATGGATCATGATCTCCGCATTCGGAAGGGCAAAGCGCTTGCCTTTCTTGCCTCCCGAGAGCAGAAATGCACCCATGCTTGCCGCCATTCCGATGCATACTGTAGAGACATCACACTTGATGTACTGCATCGTATCGTAGATCGCCAGTCCTGCTGTAACAGACCCTCCCGGGCTGTTGATATAAAGCTGGATATCCTTCTCCGGATCGTCTGCCTCCAGGAAAAGGAGCTGTGCTACGATCACGCTGGCGGAGACATCGTTCACTTCCTCCCCGAGGAAAATGATCCTTTCCTTCAACAGTCTGGAATAAATGTCGTAGGAACGTTCTCCGCGGCTCGTCTGTTCAATGACATAAGGTACTAAACTCATATATCTTCCTTCCTTCTCAATTTTCTGACAAAAGGTGCACCATGAGCGGCACACCTTTTATGAATCTGTTTACTCTTCTACTGCTGCCTCTGTGATGAGAGTCACCGCCTCCTGAACGGCAATGTCTTCCTTCATCTGTTTCTTCTCGTTTTCTCCCATGAACTCTTTCAGCTTGTCAACTTCCATCTGATATGCCTCAGCCATCTTCTTGAGTTCTTCCTCAAGACGCTCGTCAGACACTTCGATGTTCTCTGCAGCCACGATCGCCTCGAGCACAAGTCTTGTACGGATGCGCTTCTCAGCCTGCGGCTTCAGTTCTTCCATCATCTTCTCTTCAGACAGTCCTGTGAACTGGAAGTACTGCTCAAGTGTCATGCCCTGCTGCATGATGCGGCGTGCAAAATCATCAGCCATCTGTCTTGCCTGCAGATCTACCATCGGTTCCGGAAGATCGATCTCTGCATTTGCAACTGCCTGCTCTACAACCTGATTCTCTTTCTTTTCTTTTGCCTCGCGCTCTTTGCGCTCTTTGAGCTTTCCTCTCACTTCAGCCTTATATTCTTCCATCGTCTCGCCTTCCTCGGAAACGTCGGAAGCGAACTCATCGTCAAGCTCCGGAAGCTCTTTCACTTTGATCGTCTTCACAGTACATTTGAAGACAGCCTCTTTGCCTGCAAGCTCTTTCGCCTGGTATTCCTCAGGGAATGTCACTTTCACTTCAGTCTCTTTTCCGATCTCGGCACCGATCAGCTGATCCTCAAAGCCCGGGATAAACGCGCCGGATCCGATCGTCAGCGGATAGTCCTCTCCCTTCCCGCCTTCAAATGCAGTTCCATCTACAAATCCCTCAAAATCAAGGGTAATCTGATCCTTGTCCTGAACAGCCCTGTCTGTCACATCCACTGTTCTTGCATTGCGCTCGCGCTCTTTCTCGATCTCTGCATCAACTTCCTCGTCTGTCACCTCTGCAGAGACTTTATCCACTTTCAGCCCTTTATATTCACCGAGTGCAACCTCCGGCTTCACTGCAACTTCAGCGGTAAAGATGAACGGTTTGCCTTTCTCAAGCTGAACGATCTCAACCTTCGGCTGGGATGCGATCTCAAGCTCGCACTCGTCATATGCTTTTCCATATGCCTCTGATATCATATGATTCGCCGCTTCATCATAGAACACTTCCGGTCCGTACATTTTCTCGATGACCTGACGCGGCACTTTGCCCTTGCGGAAGCCCGGAAGGCTGATTCTTTTACGCTCTTTCAGGTAAGCCTGCTGAAGCGCCTTCTCCACATCCTCTGCCGATACCTCGATCGTCAGTTTCGCCATATTATGTTCTAAATTTTCTACCTGTAAACTCATTTTCTTCCTCCTTGATTACGCAGATTGTTATATATTGAACTTCCGTAGATCACCGGGAGTCCTCAGTGAACTGCAGCTGTTCAACAAATAAACACTCGCAGTCATTGAAACAGTATAGCACACAAGCCTTCATATTTCCAGTATTTTTTCCACGTTTCGTCCTAATCTCCATAGACAATGGATTTTCTGACTTCCTCTGCCTTTTCCTCCCCGCAGAGGATCGCTGTCAGCCTGAGCGCGAACGGGATCGCAGCCCCCATTCCCCTGCCGGTCGTGATATGTCCATCCGTCACGACCGGGACCTGCAGCACATTCGCTCCGCCCAGCTGATCCTCAAAGGAAGGATAAGAACATGCATCTCTGCCGTCCAGCATCCCCAGGCCTCCGAGAATACTCGGTGCAGCACAGATCGCCGCGATCTTTCTGCCTTCTCTGTCAAATTCCTTCAAAAGCCGGATCAGCCCCTCATGCTGTTTCAGGTTCAGCGTTCCCGGCATGCCTCCCGGGAGCACGAGAAGGTCCGCTTTCTCGGCTTCAGCCTCTTCAAACAGGCAGTCCGCCTCCACTTCAATGCCGTGGGAGCCATGGATCCTCTTTCTCCCCATGACCGAAACTGTCTTTACTTCAACTCCCGCTCTGCGCAGGATATCTACAACCGTCAGTCCTTCAATCTCTTCAAAACCATCCGCCAAAAAAACACAGGTCTTCATATATCTTCCTCCTTACCGCTCTGTCCCCTGCCCGCTCTTCCGCGGTCAAAGGGCGGAGATTTCTTTCGAACTGTATGCAGCTGTTCATACCTGTCCGCCCTTATATGCAGGCATAACTCTGCAGTTTTCTGCCTCTGAGTACGGCATGAACAGTAGCAACTGTATAACAGTTTAGCAAAATAACTCGTCAATTGCAATGGTTTACAATCTTTTCTCCGCGTATTATTATGGAGTAAGCAAAGGAGGCAGATAACTATGGAAATTGAGCGCAAATATCTTATAAAAGAACTGGCGGAGCTCCCTTTCCGCCCGGAAGACTATCCTTCCCGTGAGATCGAGCAGGGTTACCTGTGCACTGATCCCGTGGTCCGCGTGCGCAGGGACGGGAACAGCTATTTTCTCACCTACAAGTCCAAAGGACTCATGGCCCGGGAAGAATATAATCTTCCGCTGACCAGAGACAGCTATGAACACCTCAGAGAAAAAGCGGACGGACGTCTGATCACCAAGACAAGATATGTGATCCCTCTCGAGAACGGACTCTCCCTTGAGCTCGACATCTTTCACGGAGACCTGGCTCCGCTCATTCTCGCGGAGATCGAATTTCCCAGCCGGGAATCTGCAGAGGCCTATCAGGCTCCCCGGTGGCTGGGCAGGGATGTCACGTTTTCCACTGAGTATCACAACAGCTCTCTGAGCCGCATATAACGCCTGCGGAAGCCGGAGTTCCGCATTAGCAACGTTTTGTTGCTTTTTCAGTATAATTTTCAATCCGTTGCATATCCCTTTATTTACAGGAAAAATTGTTATAATGATGGAATATTAAAACAAGTTCTTGTAAATGGAGGTGTTTCTGTGGCGAATGTCCAACTGAAAGAAAATCTGCGCAACCTCAGGCACAGGCACAACTACACACAGCAGCAGATCAGCAGCCGGCTGAACATTTCCCGTCAGGCATACTCCAACTACGAGACAGGCAAACGGATTCCTGATATCGATATACTCATCCGGCTGGCAGATATCTACGGGCTCTCTCTGGAACAGCTGATCGCGCTCCCCTGCTCTGAGGACGAGACGGTCAGCGAAGGTGCCGGTCCGTATTTTACCGGAATGCTGATCGAGAACGGGGACACGATCTATCTGACAAAGGAAGAAGTGTCGCTGCTCCTGCATTACCGGAACGCATCGGAAGATGACCGCCGGCTGGCGCGGAAAGTCCTTAATCTTCCGGACAGCTGATATTCATGACAACCGGGCCCCCGAATCACTTCAAGCCACAGAGTGCTGCGTCATGCGCAGTATTCTGTGGCTTGTTTTTTTCACGTGCGGCGGTTTCTCTGTGTCCGCCTATATCTGAATCTTCCGAATCCGGAAGGACGATCATCCTATTTTGCGGAAAGCAGATGATCGATCAGGTGATATCCTTCTTTTTCAAAGATTCCTGTTTCCCTGCCGGTCTTTTCGCTGTAAGTATCCATGCCATCCATGGCCTTTGTACTGTCGTACAGAAGATACGGGACCGGATCCGATGTATGGGTGCGCACGCGGATCGGTGTGGGATGATCCGGAAGGATCAGCATCCTGTAAGCAGTCCCCTCTGCGTCCAGCGCGCGGTTTACAGGTCCGATGATCTTTTCGTCGATATTCTCGATCGCCTGGATCTTTCGCTCCACACTTCCCTGATGCCCCATCTCGTCAGGTGCTTCGATATGGACATACACAAAATCAAACCCGTCCTCTGTCAGAGCCTTTACCGCGGCCTCGGCTTTGCCCGAATAATTTGTGTTCAGTCCGCCGTTTGCGCCCTCCACAATGATATTGTGCATTCCGGCGCCTGCAGCGATCCCCTTGAGCAGGTCGACTGCCGAGATCATAGCTCCCTTCACACCGTTCTTCTCTTCGAAGGATGTAAGCATAGGACGCGTTCCTGCTCCCCAGAACCATGCAGAGTTGGCGGGATTCTTTCCCTCAGCCCTCCGCTTTACATTGATCGGATGGTCCTTCAGGATATCGTAGCTCTTTATCATCATTTCACGGAGCACTTCATCCTCCGGAAGATACTCTCCGATCCGCTTTGTCAGGATATCATGGGGAGCAGTCAGCTCCACGACAGTCCCATTCTTCTGGATCAGAAGATGACGGTAGCTGGTGCCGACATAAAAGGTATACCCGTCTCTCTTCAGCCCTTCGCTGAGAGCCCGGATCAGTTCCGCCGCTTCCTCTGTGCTGATCTCATCAGAGCTGTGGTCCAGTATGTGCCGGTCTTCATAGTTCTCCTCTTCTTCCGACAATGTAACAAGATTGCAGCGGAAGGATACGTCTGAGGGCTCCATCGGGGCGCCGATGCTAAGCGCCTCCAGAGGAGAACGCCCTGTATAATACTTCCGCGGATCATATCCGATCACGGAGAGATTCGCCGTGTCGCTTCCCGGAGCCATTCCGTCAGGCACGGTCTGCACCATGCCGATTTCGGAGCTTTTGGCAAGGCGGTCCATATTTTCTGTCCGCGCAGCTTCAAGCGGTGTTCTTCCTCCCAGCTCCTCCAGCGGCTCATCCGCCATTCCGTCACACAAAATCACAATATATTTCATCTTCTCTGCCTCTCAGTCCTCCGCGCGGATCATATGGATGATCTCCGGGAATTCTTCTGCCTTCTTCAGGTATTCTCCCTCTGTCATCAGCTCCGTCATATAGCCAAATTCATCCTCCAGCTCCGGAACACTGACGACTTTTCCCGGACCGAAACAGTTCTCCACTTTTTCCTGAAGATCCTGCAGAGTTCCGCGGAATCTGATGAAGAACCGTCTGCTTGTATCTTCGATCGGAAGGAGCTCAAGCTTCTCGCTCTTCCACATAGTCATGATATTCCTGTGGAGATGTTTGACCTCATCCACGACATCAGCCACAACTGCACTGGCAGTAGGGAGCTTTCCTGCTCCGCTTCCATAGAACATGGCGTCTCCGAGCACATTGCCTCTGACAAAGACCGCGTTGAACACGTCGTCCACATTGTACAGCGGATGCTCTTTTCCGAGAAGTGCCGGAGACACGATCGCATGGAGATGATTTCCATGGCGTTTGCTGGACGCCAGAAGTTTGATGGTCATTCCCATTTTCTTTGCGTACATCATATCTTTTCTCGACACTTTTGTAATGCCTTCTGTATAGATATCTTCGAAGTCCACCTGCTGGCCGGAGATCAGCGAAGAAAGGATCGCGATCTTCCTGCAGGCGTCATAGCCTTCCACATCCGCCTCCGGATTGCGCTCCGCATACCCTTTATCCTGCGCCTCTTTGAGGACCTCGTCATAGTCCGCGCCCTCGTAGAACATCTTTGTGAGCATATAATTTGTCGTTCCGTTCAGGATTCCCGTGATCTCCTCGATCACATCCGCCGTCATAGAGGAGTTCAGCGCACGGATGATCGGGATCCCGCCGCCCACGCTGGCCTCGAAGAGGAAATTGATGTTCCTCTCTCTCGCGATGGACAGAAGCTCCGCCCCGTGTTTTGCAACAAGCGCTTTGTTGGATGTAGCCACACTCTTGCCCGCCTCAAGACAGCGCTTTACAAAAGTGTATGCCGGCTCGATGCCGCCCATGACCTCTACCACGATCCGGATCTCCGGGTCGTTTACGATCGTCTCAAAATCATGGATGATCTTCTCCTGGATCGGATCTCCCGGGAAATCTCTCAGATCCAGTACATATTTTACATTGATCGCATCCCCTGCTCTCTGTGTGATCACACTGTGGTTCAGGTTGAGGACTTCCACTACACCTGACCCCACTGTGCCATATCCCATTACTGCTATATTTACCATTACTTCCTCCCTTTCTGTGCCTCTGAAGTCATGCTGAGGTATGCATTGATGAACGGGTCGATATTTCCATCCATAACACTGCCTACATTACTGATCTCTTCATTTGTCCTGTGGTCCTTCACCAGCGTATACGGCTGCATGACATAGGAACGGATCTGATTTCCGAAATTAATATCCTTGACCTCGCCCCTGATGTCCGACATCTTCTCCGCCTGTTCCTGCTGCTTCATAAGATACAGCTTGGATCTGAGCATCTGCATCGCCTTGTCCTTGTTCATGTGCTGTGATCTCTCATTCTGGCACTGTACAACGATCCCGGTCGGCAGATGTGTGATCCGGACCGCCGATGACGTCTTGTTGATGTGCTGTCCGCCGGCGCCGCTGGAACGGTATGTGTCGATCTTCAGGTCATCGTCATTGATCTCAATGTCGATATCCTCCTCGATATCCGGGATGACGTCGCAGGAAGCAAAGGACGTCTGTCTCTTGCCAGCCGCGTTAAAAGGAGAAATACGCACCAGGCGGTGGACGCCCTTCTCGGAGCGCAGATATCCGTAGGCATTCTCTCCGCTCACCTCAAAGGTCACTCCCTTGATGCCGGCCACATCTCCCTCCAGATAATCCAGGACCTCCACATGGTATCCTTTCTTTTCCGCCCATCTGGTATACATACGGTACAGCATGTTCGTCCAGTCGCAGGACTCTGTCCCGCCTGCCCCTGCATGGAGCGTAACGATCGCATTGTCCCGGTCGTAAGGGCCTGTCAGAAGGGTTCCGATCCTGAGTTCCTCAAACGTATCCTCAAACTGTTTCAGTTCTTCCTCGATTCCGGACACTGTCTCTTCATCCGCATCTTCCTCGCTCATCTCGATCAGGAGCGAAAGATCCTCGTAATCCGAGTACAGCTTCTCGATCTGCTCGACAGAATCCTGAAGCCCCTTCAGTTCCTTCATCACCTGCTGGGAGGTCTCCGGGTCATCCCAGAATCCCGGTTCCTCCAGCCTTTTCTGCAGTTCTTCGATCCTTAACTTCTTTGAAGCCAGGTCAAAGTGAATCCCTCAAATCTTTCAGCGGTTCTTCATATGCACTGAGTCTGGATTTTAACTCGTCTAATAAAACCACCTTGATCACCTCTTTCAAATCATTTTATTTTTCTGCCGCCTATGCGCCTTTTTTGCGCCCGCAGCACTGTTTGTACTTCTTGCCGCTTCCGCACGGACACGGATCGTTCGGATAGATTTTCTTCTCCTCCCGCTTCTTCGGAGCCCTGACAGCGCTGTCGTCCTTGTTCGTACCTGTCACCTTGGCCACTTCTTCTCTCTCCACCTTCTGCTCCACGCGGATATGGAAGAGGGTGCGCAGGGTTGACTCTGCGATCTGATTCGTCATCTCTCCAAACATATCGTATCCCATCATCTTATACTCAACCAGCGGATCTCTCTGGCCGTATGCCTGGAGTCCGATTCCCTGGCGGAGCTGCTCCATATCATCGATGTGATCCATCCATCTCGCATCGATCACTTTCAGGAGAACGACACGCTCTACTTCCCTGATCTGCTCTGCCTCCGGGAATTCTGCCTCCTTCGCCTCATAGGCCTTGACCGCTCTTTCCTTGAGCAGGTGTTTGAGCTCCTTCTGCCTCATATCCTGGCATTCCTCCGGAGCCGGCAGCTCAAGCTGGGGGATCACATTGTGCAGGTTCACTTCCAGCCCCTGCAGATCCCAGTCTTCCGATGCGGCATCCGGGGAAGCAAACCGGTCCGTCATATTCTCCACATATTCCGTGATCATGCTGTAGATCGTATCGCGCATGCTCTCGCCGTCCAGCACACGGCGCCTCTCGCCGTAGATGATCTCTCTCTGCTCGTTCATGACCTGATCATACTCAAGCAGGTTCTTGCGGATACCAAAGTTATTGTTTTCAATCTTCTTCTGCGCTTTTTCGATCGCACTCGAGAGCATCCTGTGCTCGATCTGCTCTCCGTCCTCCACGCCAAGCGTATTGAACACACCCATCAGTTTTTCCGAACCGAACAGTCTCAGCAGGTCATCTTCAAGGGAAATATAGAAACGGGATTCACCCGGATCTCCCTGACGTCCGGAACGGCCGCGGAGCTGGTTGTCGATACGGCGTGATTCATGTCGTTCTGTACCGATGATCTTCAGGCCGCCTGCAGCCCTTGCAGCATCATCCAGCTTAATGTCCGTACCACGTCCTGCCATGTTCGTGGCGATCGTCACAGCGCCGTGAATACCTGCGTCCGCGACGATCTCCGCCTCAAGCTCATGGTATTTGGCATTCAGGACATTATGCGGGATGCCTTCTTTCTTCAGCATCCTGCTCAGGAGCTCCGATACCTCGATGGTGATGGTACCGACGAGCACCGGCTGCCCGGTAGCGTGCGCTTCCTTGACTGCCTGAACGACAGCCTTATATTTTTCTTCTTTTGTCTTGTATACGGCATCCTCCAGATCCACTCTCTGTACAGGTACATTGGTCGGGATCTCAACGACATCCATTCCGTAAATATCGCGGAACTCTTTTTCCTCTGTCAGCGCAGTACCTGTCATACCGCTCTTTTTGTCAAACTTGTTGAACAGGTTCTGGAACGTGATCGTCGCAAGGGTCTTGCTCTCCCTCTTCACCTTCACGTGCTCCTTCGCCTCGATCGCCTGATGAAGGCCGTCCGAATAACGGCGTCCCGGCATGATACGTCCGGTAAACTCGTCGACGATCATAACCTCGCCGTCCGGCGTCACGACATAATCCTGATCGCGGAACATCAGATTGTGCGCCCGCAGCGCCAGGATGATATTGTGCTGGATCTCCAGATTCTCCGGGTCTGCAAGATTCTCGATGTGGAAGAACTTTTCCACCTTCTTCACACCGTCCTCAGTCAGGTTCACTGTCTTTTCCTTCTCATTCACGATAAAATCGCCGGTCTCTTCAATATCCTCGCCCATGATGGCGTTCATCTTTGAGAACTCTCCGCTCGCCTCGCCCCGCTCAAGCTGACGCGCGAGGATATCGCACGCCTCATAGAGCTTGGTTGACTTTCCGCTCTGTCCGGAAATGATCAGCGGTGTCCTTGCCTCATCGATCAGGACGGAATCGACCTCGTCGATGATCGCGAAGTGCAGCCCTCTCTGTACCAGCTGTTCTTTGTAGATGACCATGTTGTCCCTCAGATAATCAAATCCGAGTTCATTGTTCGTCACATATGTGATATCGCAGTTATATGCGGCGCGGCGCTCATCGTTGTTCATGCTGTTCAGCACTACTCCAACGGTAAGCCCGAGGAATTCATGTACCTTTCCCATCCACTCGGCGTCACGCTTTGCCAGATAGTCATTGACCGTGACGATGTGGACGCCCTTTCCTTCCAGCGCGTTCAGATATGCCGGCAGCGTTGACACAAGCGTCTTTCCTTCACCGGTCTTCATCTCAGCGATACGTCCCTGGTGCAGGATGATACCACCGATCAGCTGAACTCTGTAGTGTCTCATGCCGATCGCTCTCGATGCGCCTTCACGCACGACTGCATATGCCTCCGGGAGGATATCGTCCAGCGTCTCGCCGTCCTCCAGACGTTTCTTGAACTCTCTTGTCTTGCCGCGCAGTTCTTCATCGCTCAATGCCTCCATCTCGGGGCCCAGCGCCTCGATCCGGTCCACGATCGGATAGATCCGCTTCAGCTCGTTCTCGCTGTGGGTTCCGAAAATCTTCTCTATTATGCCCATATTCCGTAACTAACTCCTTAAAACTAAATTTGGCGACAGTTGATAGACGACGCCACTCTGTGTTCCATTCTAACACTAACCTCCCGCGAATTCAACAAGTTCATAACTTGTTTACATTTCAATTCAGCCATAGGGTAAGGGACAGGCTGATTTATGCTGGCATAAGGATCAGCCTGTCCCTTACCCTATGAGCAGAGCGCCCGTATATGAGCAAAGGAGCGGCGCAGCCGCAGAAGCACGTATGTGCGGCTTTGCGAATGGCGCGGGCTGAACTGTTAGATTTCACCTCTGTCAGGTGTAAGCTTTCACTGTCTCATAGGGAATCTTTCCCCCGAACAGGTCCAGCGCGCTCCCGATCGTAAAATCCAGTCTTCCTCCGCTCACAGCACGGAACTTTTCCAGATCCTCGAGCGAACCGATGCCGCCCGCATATGTCACCGGGATCCCGTCCCAGCCCGCGAGCATCTCGACCAGCTCTGTCTCCATGCCTGCTGATCTTCCTTCCACATCCACCCCGTGGATCAGGAACTCATCGCAGTACTCTGACAGTTCGTCAAGAATCTCCGTCGAGAGCTTCACTTCCGTAAATTTCTGCCACCGGTCTGTCACAACATAATAGCTTCCTTCCTTTTTCCGGCAGCTCAGGTCCAGGACAATATGCTCCCGCCCCGCCGCGTCCACCAGTGCCTTCAGATTCTCTCTGCGGAAGACGCCTCCTCGGAAGACATAGGATGTAACGATCACATGGCTCGCCCCCGCATCGAGGAACTGCGTCGCGTTCTCTGCATTGATCCCGCCTCCGACCTGAAGTCCTCCCGGGCAGGCCGCGAGCGCGGCAAGCGCCTGTCTGCGCGTGGCTTCATAGTACTCTGAACCTTCAGGGTTCAGAAGGATCACATGTCCTCCCTTAAGTCCGTCCCTTCTATATAAATCTGCATAGTACTCTGCTCCCAGCTCCGACGAGAAGTTCGCCGCAGCGCGGTTGCCTTCATCCCGCAGGCTTCCGCCCACGATCTGTTTCACCTTACCGTTATGTATATCGATACAAGGTCTGAATCTCATGCTCTTCTCCTTTGTCCTCTGCCGCGGACGTGCCGCATGCATTTTTCCGATTCCCGGCACAGCAATGCCGCAAAGCCGGACTCTTCCGGTTTTGCGGCATCCTGTATGAAAATCCATGAATCTCCTATCTGTTCCTCTGCGTACTGCTGTCGGCTCCGTTATCCTCTGTCATCTCATCCGCTGCTTTATCCACGCCGTCTGTAATGTCGTCCGTCACGTCATCCACGCCGTCGGTCACATCGTCCACTGCATCGTCCAGGATCCCGTCCCCGGAAGTCGCGTCATTCACATTGCTGTTATCATCCTTGCCGCCGTCCGTGGCATCGTTCACATCGCCGCCGTCCGTGCCGCTCTCCGATGACTGGTCCGCCCCGTTATCCGCTTTGTCCCTGCTGCTGCACGCAGCCGTGCCGAGCAGAACGAAAACACAGGTCATCAGCAGAAGAATCTGTTTCATTTTTTTCATAAGAATGTCTCCCTTTCCACAAATATTGTTGCATATCTACTATCTGCACAACCAACAGTATTTATGCGCAGGAGTTCTATTTTTTTGCATTTTCGCGAAGCTTTTCCATCGCTCTTGCCTCGATCTGGCGGACCCGTTCTCTTGTGACATTGAGCATTCCCCCGATTTCTTCCAGGGTATGCGTCTTTCCGTCCTCCAGACCGTAGCGCAGCCCGATCACCTGGCGCTCGCGGTCAGTGAGCTTGGAGAGGAGTTCACTCACTTCCTCCTTCTGGACCAGCGTGTTCATCGCTTCCTCCGGAGTGGCTTCACGCCTGTCCTCCACCATATCGCCGAGGCTGTTCTCTCCGTCCTCACCGACGGGTGTCTCCAGGGACACCGGATTCTGAAGGTAGGAAAGAATATCCTTTACCTCCGCCTCTGTCTTATTTCCCAGCTTCTCGGCAATCTCCTTCGGGAGGGGATCCCGCCCCAGCTCCTGCTGGAGTTCTTTCGAGATCTTCTGCACCTTTTTCATATTTTCCGCCACGTGGACCGGAACCCGGATCTCCCGGGACTGCTGATCGATCGCGCGCTGCATCGCCTCCTTGATCCACCATGAAGCATAAGTGGAGAACCGGTTCTCCATCGTGTAATCATACTTTTCCGCTGCGCGCATGAGCCCCATGTTGCCTTCCTGTATCAGGTCCATCAGCTGTATGCCGCGTCCCGTATAATGCTTGGCCAGAGAGACGACAAGCCGGAGATTCCCCTCCGCCAGTTTCCTCCGGGCGGACTCATCGCCCTGGGCGCTCCTTTTCCCCAGCTCACGTTCTTCCTCTTCCGAGAGAAGCGGGATCTGCCCGATCTCATTCAGATAGATCTTCAGAGGCTCTGTCATCGTCCCTTCAGCCATATCAAGTTCTTTCTCCATACTGTCTCCCTTAAAACTGAATCACATCTCCCATGTCATACATTCCCGGCGTTTTTCCTTTCAGGAACTTTGCAGCCTCGACAGCACCTTTGGCAAATACATTTCTTGAATAAGCCGTGTGCTTGAACTCGATAACCTCGTCCGTGCCGGCGAAAATAACCTCATGCTCACCCACGATGGTGCCGCCGCGCACAGCCGAGATTCCGATCTCTCTGCTGTCCCTCTTCTGTCTCACCTGGCTTCTGTCATATACATAATGATACGCGCCGCCCAGCGCCTCATTGATCGAATCTGCCAGCGCCAGGGCCGTGCCGCTGGGCGCATCCACCTTCTGATTGTGATGGCGCTCTACCAGCTCAATGTCATATCCGGCATTTCCGAGGACCTTCGCCGCATCCTTCAGGAGTTTCAGGAGAAGGTTGACTCCCAGGGACATGTTCGCAGACTTCAGGACAGGCACTTTCTCTGCCGTCTTCTGCACTTTCTCAAGCTGCTCATCGGAAAGCCCCGTCGTACACAGAACGACCGGAAGGTTCTTCTCCACACAGTAGTCAAGAAGCCCGTCCACTGCCCCCGCATTGGAAAAATCGATTACCACATCTACGTCCACATCACACTGTCCGACAGACTCGAAAACCGGGTAATCGTTCGGAACCCCTGTATATGTATCGACACCGGCCGCAATCACGGCACTGTCATCGTTTTTCACAAGCTCTGTTATCATTCTTCCCATTTTACCGTTGCATCCATGCATCAATATTCTTGTCATTCTTTTGTCCTCCTGTTCGTAAATTCCTCGATCATAAAAAGAATATCACATTTAAAACTTTATCACAACACATGAATCTGAAAACACGCTGCTGCGGGGAACCGGAGCCCAGAGAGCAGGATCCCAGGAGGCAGCCCGGTATGGACAGGCATCAGAAAAGCCGGCCGCATCGCCACAGATGCAGCCGGCTTCGATCACGATTCAATACATTCCAGCTTGCTCACGGAGACCTCATACGCGGTCCGCGTCTCAGTCTCTGTCTCGGAAAGCTTCTTTACATATTCCCGGCTCTGTATGCGTCCCAGGATCCGCACATGTTCTCCCACCTCAAAGCCGGATGCATAGCGGGCATTCCTCCCCCAGCAGATGCATGGGATATAGTCCGATTTCCCGTAGGGCCGGTTCACCGCCAGCAGCAGGTCCGCGATCTCGCGCCCCAGCGGCGTCTTCCTGTATACCGGCTTCTTGCACATATATCCTTCCAGCAGGATATGATTTGTCTTCGCCCCGTCCGGTTCTTCCTCGATGAACTCGATCTCTCTTGCAAACACGGACAGCACCAGACGGTTTTTCTGTTCCTCATGGCGGTTGTATGACCGGAACTGGCCCGAGATCATCATGCACATCCCTCTGTAGTCCTGCGTCACATCGATGAGTCGTTCCGACACCATGACAGGGATCCTGTCATTGGAATTGCTCAGCCTTCTCACCAGGATATCCACCATATAAAATCCCTCTCCGAAGACTTCGTGGCTGTATGTAAACTCCGAAACCACCTCTCCGATCACCGTCACCTGATTGTTCTCAATAACCTTATCTGACATAATCTGTAGTTCTCCCTTCCTCTTACTGGTATTTTTGAGTCACTACTAAATTTATGTGCGGACAGTACCTCTTAGAACAGGAATGTCCTGAAATCGTTCGACATATTCTGCGTCAGCGCACTCCTCCGGCCCGAATCTGGCGCTTTCACCTCTTGTCAAAACAAGATTTTGTGATAAAATAAAAAAGTTGCAGCAATAGAAATGATTTGTTATAAGGAAAGAGTGTAGGATATTATGAAGACAAAACGTGAAGATGTAAGAAATATTGCGATCATCGCCCATGTCGATCACGGCAAAACGACTCTTGTAGACGAACTTCTGAAACAGAGCGGTGTTTTCCGTGAGAACCAGGAAGTGGCGGAACGTGTCATGGACTCCAACGATATCGAGCGCGAGCGCGGCATCACCATTCTGTCCAAGAATACCGCCGTACATTATAAAGGAACCAAGATCAACATCATCGACACCCCGGGGCATGCCGATTTCGGCGGCGAGGTGGAGCGTGTGCTCAAGATGGTAAACGGCGTCATCCTCGTGGTAGACGCTTTCGAGGGCGCCATGCCCCAGACCAAGTTCGTCCTGCGCAAGGCGCTTGAGCTGGATCTCCCGGTCATCGTGTGCATCAATAAGATCGACCGCCCCGAGGCGCGCCCGGACGCAGTGATCGACGAAGTTCTGGAACTGTTCATCGACCTGGGTGCATCCGACGAGCAGCTGGAATGCCCGTTTGTATACGCCTCCGCCAAAGCCGGCGTAGCCGTACTGGACCTCTCAGATGAAGAGAGAGACATGAAACCTCTCTTTGAGACGATCCTGAACTATATCCCGGCTCCGGAGGGCGACCCGGAAGCTCCGACCCAGGTCCTGATCAGCACCATCGACTACAACGAATATGTCGGACGGATCGGGATCGGCAAAGTAGATAACGGCACCATCGCGGTCAATCAGGAGATGGTGCTTGTAAACCACCACGATCCGGACAAGCAGGAGAAAGTAAAGATCAGCAAGCTTTACGAATTTGACGGACTGGACAAAATTGAAGTCAGGGAGGCTACGATCGGCTCCATCGTCGCTATCTCCGGAATCTCTGACATCTCCATCGGGGACACACTCTGCTCTCCCGAGAAACCGGAGGCGATCCCGTTCCAGAAGATCTCCGAGCCGACGATCTCCATGCAGTTCCTCGTCAACGACAGCCCCTTTGCAGGCCAGGAAGGAAAATATGTCACCTCCCGCCATCTGCGTGAACGGCTGTTCCGGGAGCTGAACACAGACGTCAGCCTCAGAGTCGAGGAGACAGACAACACCGACAGCTTTAAGGTATCGGGCCGCGGCGAGCTTCACCTCTCCGTCCTGATCGAGAACATGCGCAGGGAAGGCTATGAGTTCGCTGTCAGCAAGGCAGAGGTGCTCTACAAGACAGATGAAAACGGAAAGAAACTTGAGCCGATGGAGCTCGCCTACATTGATGTCCCGGATGAATTCACCGGAGTTGTAATAGAAAAGCTGGGGCAGCGCAAGGGCGAACTCCGGAACATGGGGACTTCCAACGGGGGATACACACGTCTGGAATTTTCCATCCCTTCCAGAGGACTGATCGGATACAGAGGTGAATTCCTCACTGATACAAAAGGAAACGGGATCCTGAACACAAGCTTCGACGGATACGCGCCGTACAAGGGCGATATCCAGTACCGAAAGCAGGGGTCTCTCATCGCCTTCGAGACAGGCGAATCCGTGACTTACGGACTTTACAGCGCCCAGGAACGAGGCACACTGTTCATCGGTCCCGGCGAGCGCGTCTATGCCGGCATGGTCATCGGGCAGAACGCGAAGACAGAGGACATCGAGCTGAACGTGTGCAAGACCAAGCATCTGACCAACACCCGTTCCTCGAGCGCGGATGAAGCCCTCAGGCTCACGCCTCCTAGGATCCTCAGCCTGGAGCAGGCACTGGACTTTATCGACACGGATGAGCTGCTTGAAGTGACCCCGAAATCACTGCGCATCCGGAAGAAGATCCTGGACTCAAGGATGCGGAAACGAAGCAATCTAAAATCCAATTGATTCTATACATTGCCGCTGTTTCATGCTATAATATGAACATAATACAGGCGGGAATCCGTATTCTTCCTGTATAATATGAACAAAGGAGTTGAGCAGCATGAATTTTATTATCAGCGGAAAAAACATTGAAGTAACAGCCGGATTAAAGGATGCTATCGAACAGAAATTGGGAAAACTTGAAAGGTACTTCACTCCTGAAACAGAAATCATCGTAACCCTCAGTGTGGAGAAGGAACGTCAGAAGATCGAGGTGACGATCCCCGTAAAGGGAAATATCATCCGTTCCGAGCAGACAAGCAATGATATGTATGTCTCCATCGATCTTGTCGAGGAGGTCATCGAACGTCAGCTCCGCAAATACAAAAACAAGCTGGTAGCCAGGAGCCAGGGACACCCCACCGCTTCTGCACCCGGAGGCAGCAGCTTCAAGAAGGAATTCTTTGAGTCGGAGGATGAATCTCCGGAGGACGACGAGATACGGATCGTCCGCACCAAGAAGTTCGGCATCAAACCGATGTACCCGGAAGATGCATGTATCCAGATGGAACTTCTCGGACACAGCTTTTTCGTCTTCTCCAATGCCGAGACAGATGAAGTTAATGTAGTCTATAAGAGAAAGGACGGTTCCTTTGGTCTGATCGAGCCGGAATTTTCGTAGATTTCAGATGGACGGAATGTAAAATGAACAAGAGGATGCTTTCGGCATCCTCTTTTTTCGTCTTCTCTATTTGCCTTTCGCCTGGTCCTCGAAGACCTTCAGGCCTTCCCCGGTCTGTGCGAACCAGCACTCCATCTCCTTATAAAGCTCCGCCTGGCCGTTCGTTCCGTCCATGATCTCCTTGTAAAGCTCCCTCTCCTCCTCATCAGGGACCAGAGCCGTGAGCTCCACCCTGTCTGTATACACGGATTCAAGTATACTTATCTTCTTCTGAGCCAGCAGATACTGGATTTTTCCCAGTGCTGTATAATCTGCGGAGATCTTCAGTTTGAAACCGTGGAATCTGGTAATAATCTCACTGTGCTTCAGTCCCTCTGCCGCGGAAGCCGTGTAGGCGCGCACAAGCCCGCCCGTGCCGAGCAGCGTCCCTCCGAAATATCTGGTGACAACTACCAGCACATCTGTGAGCCCCCGCCCCCGGATCACCTCCAGGATCGGTTTTCCTGCCGTGCCCGCCGGTTCCCCGTCGTCGCTCATCCGCTCCGCCGCCGGGTTCCTTCCGATTACATATGCCCAGCAGTGATGTCTTGCGTCCCAGTATCGTTTTCTGATCTCCTCCAGATATTCCATTGCCTCATCCTCTGACGTGACCGGAAACACGTCCGCAATGAACCTTGACTTCTTCTCAACGATCTCACCGGAGCCGCCTGAATATACTGTATTATAAGCCTCCATGCTTTCTTCCTCCCGTATGTAAACTGCTTTAACTATACCAGACATGCCGGAAACTTCAAGTTTTTCTTAAGATTTCGCTTTAAATATGAAGTTTGTATTTTTTTACTTTATTTAAAATAGTAAATTTGCTATAATCATAAGAGTTGATAAAGGAGGATGTTATTCGTGAATTACGGAAAATCAAACGTTTCCAAAAGGAAGCAATCCATTTCATCGAAAAAGAAGATGAAAAAAAAGCGCGTCGGCGTCCGCTTTTTTAAAGCTTTGATCGTATGCTGCATCCTGCTGGTCGTTTTCGGGATCACCGGTGCCGCGATCCTCGCCAAGAGGATCATTGATAATACTCCTGAAGTTACGGCAGAGGATATCATGCCCCAGGGATTTTCCAGTTCTATCGTTGATCTGAACGGCACGGAGCTGGAATCACTGAACGACTCGAATTCCAACAGGATCTATAAAAATTTTGACGAGATCCCCAAGTATATGGCAGACGCATTTGTCGCTATCGAGGACGAGCGTTTCTATAAGCACAAAGGTATTGACCTTCAGGGAATCATCAGGGCCGGGGTCGTGGGCATTACAAGCGGATCCTTCTCGGAAGGAGCCAGCACGATCACCCAGCAGCTGATCAAGAATAATGTATTTCCGAATTTCGTAAATGAAAATACATTTTATGACAAAGTAGAGAGAAAGCTGCAGGAAATGTATCTTGCACTGCAGATCGAGAAAGAGATGAGCAAGGATGATATCCTGGAAGCATACATGAACACCATCAATCTCGGCCAGGGCTGCCTGGGCGTGCAGACTGCTTCTCTCCGGTATTTTAACAAAGACGTCTCTGATCTCACGCTCTCCGAGTGTGCTGTCATTGCGGCCATTACTCAGAATCCTTCCGGCTATGATCCGGTAAAACATCCGGAGGATAATGCAAAGAGGCGCCAGAGAGTGCTCGACAATATGCTGGAGCAGGGATACATCAGTCAGGAAGAGTATGATGATGCTGTCGCAGATCCGGTATATGACCGAATCCTTCAGACTGCTTCCGCCACGACCACAGATACTCCGTATTCCTATTTTACGGATGCATTGATCAAACAGGTGGTGCAGGATCTCTGCGACGAGAAAGGGTATACCGAGACACAGGCTTACAATCTGCTGTACACCGGAGGACTCACTATCATCTCCACTCAGGACAGCTGGATCCAGCAGATCTGTGACGAGGAGGTCGTCAATATTGCCGATTATCTCACCGTCACCGAATACGGACTTGAATATGCTCTCACGATCCACCGTGCAGACGGAACATCAGAAAACTACAGTCAGGAAATGCTCTCCGAGTATCTCGAAGCTTCCGAAGGGAAACAGTACCCGCTGATCTTCTCAACTGAAGATGAGGCGCATCAGGCCATCGAGAATTACAAGAGCACTCTTGGCATCACCGAGAATGACACAGTGGACGAGAACATCAACATCACTCTGCAGCCGCAGACATCTGTGGTCGTTATGGATCAGTACACCGGCCAGGTAAAAGCCATTGTCGGAGGACGCGGTGAGAAGACTTCAAGCCTTTCTCTCAACCGCGCAACCGATTCACCGAGACAGCCGGGTTCCTGTTTCAAGATCCTGTCCACTTATGCACCCGGGCTGAACGAGTGCGGACTTACTCTCGCGAGCAAGATCGAGGACGAGCCTTATACGTACAGCAACGGTCAGCCGGTGAACAACTGGGATCACAAATATATCGGTTCAACGCCTCTCCGCTACGCGATCGAGCATTCCATGAATGTCTGCGCAGTCAGGACACTGACTGAGGTAGTCACTCCGGAACTGGGATATCAGTATCTTCTTGATTTCGGTTTCACTACCCTGGTGGACGGAACTGACGAGAACTATCCGGGCAAGACCGATATCATCCAGTCCATGGCGCTCGGCGGAATCACCCGCGGTGTCTATAACCTGGAGATGACAGCCGCATATGCTGCCATCGCAAATGGCGGAGAATATATCGAGCCGATCCTCTATACACAGGTCCTGGATCACGACGGAAATGTACTCCTTGACAATACAACTCCTGACACACGCCAGGTTCTCAAGGATTCTTCAGCTTATCTCCTGACCAGCGCCATGGAGGATGTTGTAACAGGCAGCGGCGGAACAGGAGGCACTGCAAGGATGAGCAATATGCCCGTCGCAGCGAAGACCGGTACCTCCCAGGAGAGCAACGACCTTTGGATCTCTGCTTTCACACCGTATTATACAGCCTCTGTCTGGGGCGGATACGACAGCAACAAGGCAATGTCCGGACAGAGCCAGAGCTGGCACCAGAGGCTGTGGAAAAATATTATGGAACGGATCCATGAGAATCTTGCTTACAAAGATTTCACGATTCCGACTTCTGTCGTACAGAAATCTATATGTACCACAACAGGGCTCCTTGCAACGAGCAGCTGTCCTTCCAGGACAGAATATTTCGCAGAGGATAACGTACCGACGCAGAGCTGCACAGGCCATTACAGCTACAGGGATCCTGATGATGATGACGACGATGACGATACTTCCGATAATCCGTCGGACACAGCGGATAGTCCGAACAGATCCGATAACAGCGGCAGCGGTTCCTCTGATACAGAACCGGCGGCACCATCCGGTTCGTCAGATTCTTCCGGTTCTTCCGGAACTGATTCATCCACTCCTCCTGCTTCCGGGCAGTAGGGTCAATATTCAAGGCAGGCGGCATACACATATGCCGCCTGCTTTTGTCTCTATAAGGCATAGCAAAGAATAAAGGAGGCTGCGCACCGCCTCGAAAGATCTTAGATCTTCAGCGGTGCACAGCCTCCTTATTCTTATCCTCTATTCTTCTTTTTCCCTATCGGTTATACGGCCGCAGGTCATGCTGCCGCCTTACAGGCCCCTGTTCTCAGTCCTCCAGGACCAGCTTTGCCGCGCCGCAGATTCCGGCGTCATTTTCCAGCGTAGCAAGAGCAAACTTCACATTTTTATTTGCGAAAAAAGCTCGCTCCATGAATGGCTCTCTTATGTACGGAATAAGCACTTCTCCGGCCTTGGATACGCCTCCGCCGATCACGATCACTGCCGGATCCAGAACAGCCGCAAGATTTGCAAGCGCATATCCGAGATATCTTCCGAATTCTACAGCGATCTCTTTCGCCGTCTCATCTCCGGCCTTAACCGCATCAAACACATCCTTTGCGGTTACATCCTCTTTTTTCAGGATTGTCGGGCGCAGTTCCTGTCCCAGTTTTTTCTTCGCAAGGCGGACGATCCCGGTAGCTGACGCGTACTGCTCCAGGCAGCCGCAGTTGCCGCATCCGCACTTGTCTGTCTCTTCATAATTTACACAGAGATGACCGATCTCTCCTCCGGCTCCATTGGCACCTACAAGAACTCTTCCGTCAATGATAACGCCTCCGCCGACACCTGTTCCGAGCGTCACCATGATCACATTCTTCTCACCGGCTCCGCCGCCTTTCCACATTTCTCCCAGAGCCGCAACATTCGCGTCGTTTCCGATGCATGCCTTCATACCGGTAAGCTCTTCCAGTTCTTTCTTCACTTCTTTATAATTCCATCCCAGATTGGCGCTTCCGTTCACAACGCCCTCTGCGGTCACCGGAGCCGGAACACCTGCGCCGATACCGATGACATCGCTCTTGTCAAGATTGTGCTCCTCCATCTTTTTCTCTATTGACGCTGCCACATTGGGGAGGATTGCCCTGCCTTCCTCTGAAGTATCTGTGGTGATCTCCCACTTTTCAACGATTCTTCCCCCTTCTTCCAGCAGGCCCATTTTGACGGTCGTTCCGCCGATGTCCACTCCAAAACAGTATTTCATTTTCCGTTCTCCTCTCTTTAATTACTTCTCTTGGCAAGGTTCTCCTGGACTCTCTTATAGAGTTCCTGTGCCGCATTATATCCCATCTGCTTCTGTCTGTGGTTGACAGCAGCTGATTCCACAATGATTGCAAGATTTCTTCCCGGACGGATCGGAATACTGTGGCAGACCACCTTATTTCCGAGAAATTCTGTATACTCTTCTTCCAGTCCGAGTCTGTCGTACTCCTTATCACGGCTCCAGTCTTCCAGAGTGATGACAAGATCAATGTTCTGCGTCTCTCTTACGCTCTGAACACCGAACATGGATTTTACATCCACGATACCGATACCGCGAAGCTCGATAAAATGTTTTGTGATATCCGGCGCTGAACCGACCAGTGTCTCGTCACTGACTTTCCTGATCTCAACAACATCATCCGTTACAAGTCTGTGTCCTCTCTTGATCAGCTCAAGTGCCGCCTCGCTCTTTCCGATCCCGCTCTCTCCCATGATAAGGACGCCGACGCCGTAAACATCGACCAGGACTCCATGAATGGAGATACAGGGTGCAAGCTTTACATTCAGCCAGCGGATCAGCTCGCTCATGAAAGAAGAGGTCTTCTTCTCCGTGCTGAACACCGGCACGTCCCTCTCCTGTGCGATCCTCAGGAAGCTCTCCTCCGGCGGAAGGCTCCTGCTGAACACGACGCAGGGTACCTTGCGCTTCAGCATCTTCTCATAAATCTCTGTTTTTCTCTCCTCCGTAAGAGTCTGCAGATAGGTATACTCCACGTATCCGATGATCTGGACCCGGTCCGAATCAAAATGTTCAAAAAAACCTGCAAGCTGCAGGGCCGGTCTGTTCACATCCGGAATATTCACTTCTTTCCCGACCAGCTCAACATTCGGCGTCAGATTTTTCAAATTCATTTTCTGAACCATTTCTGTAAGTGTTACGCCATGCTCCATCTATCTTTCTCCTTTTCTTGATTTTTCTGCTTATGTGCTCCGAAAATTCTGTGTTCGACGCTATGCGTTCATTATATCACTAATGAAAAAAGTTGTATACCGATTCAGCGGCTTTTTCGTTCATGGAAGGGATTTTTGCCAGCTCTTCCACGCTCGCTTCCCGGATCGCGTCAAGGCTTGAGTAGCTGCGCATAAGCGCCTTTCTCCTGGCCGGGCCGATCCCGTCGATATCATCCAGTATAGAGTGTACCTGGCCTTTGCTGCGGAGCTGCCTGTGATATTCAATGGCAAAACGGTGCGCCTCATCCTGGATCCTGGTGATCAGGCGGAACGCTTCCGACGACTTGTCAATGGGGATCTCCTCATTATGGTAGTATAACCCTCTTGTCCTGTGATAATCATCCTTCACCATGCCGCATACGGGAATGTTCAGATGCAGCTCATCCAGCACCTGAAGCGCTACGTTCACCTGGCCTTTTCCTCCATCCATAAGGATCAGATCCGGGAAAACCGTAAATTTGCCCAGCTCCTTATTTTCCCGGCGCTCCTTCAGCCCGTGGGTAAATCTGCGTGTCAGCACTTCTCTCATGCTGCCGTAATCATCGGCGCCCTTGATCCCCTTGATCTTAAATTTTCTGTAATCATTCCGCTTCGGTCTTCCTCTTTCATACACGACCATGGAACCGACGGATTCAAAGCCGTTTGTGTTGGAGATATCATATGCCTCCATCCTTGTGATCTCATCCAGTCCGAGGAGCGAAGCGATCTCCTTCACCGCTCCGATCGTCCTCCCCTCTTCACGCTTCAGGCGCTCCTTATCCTTGGTAAGGACAAGCCTGGCGTTCTCCGCTGCCAGCTCCACAAGCTTTTCCTTCGTGCCTTTTTTCGGTATCCGCAGCGTAACCTTCTGTCCCCGCTTCGCTGTGAGCCACGTCTCCAGGAGTTCCCGCTCTTCCACATCTTCCTGAAGCATCAGTTCTCCCGGGATGTAAGGCGTACCGGCATAATACTGTTTGATAAAGCTGTCCAGAATACTGCCCTTTGACTCTCCTTTCGAGATCCGCAGATAAAAGTGATCCCTGCCGATCAGACGTCCTCCCCGGATAAAGAATACCTGTACGACCGCATCTTCCTCTCCTGACGCCACTGCCAGTACATCCCTGTCCTCGCCGCTGGAGTCCGTTATCTTCTGCTTCTGCGCTACTTTTTTCACACTGTTCAGCAGTTCCCGATACTCGATCGCACGTTCAAACTCCAGCGCCTCTGATGCCTCGTTCATCTTTTTCTCCAGCTCGCTGAGTATACTGTCATAGTGCCCGTTCAGGAAACGGATCACCTCATTGATCGATTTTCCGTACTCTTCCTGGGAGATATATCCCTGACAGGGCGCATCGCACTGCTTGATATGATAGTTCAGGCAGGGTCTCTCTTTCCCGGTGTCCCTGGGCAGATTCCTGTTGCAGCTCCTGACATGATACAGCTTATGGATCAGATCGATCGTATCCCTGACTGCCTGCGCACTGGTGTAGGGTCCGAAATATTTTGCCTTGTCCTTCAGCATCTTCCGCGAAAGGATGACTCTGGGAAATGGTTCATTAGTCGTCACTTTGATGAACGGATATGTCTTATCATCCATGAGCATGGTATTGTATTTCGGCCGGTGTTCCTTGATCAGATTACACTCCAGGACCAGCGCCTCAAGCTCTGAGTCCGTCACGATATACTCAAAACGCCGGATATGCGTCACCATCTGTTCAATCTTGACTCCTTTGTTCCGGCTGCTCTGAAAATACTGTCTGACACGGTTCTTCAGACTGATCGCCTTCCCCACATAGATGATGTTATCCTTCTCGTCATGCATGATATAGACGCCGGGTCTCCCCGGCAGTTTTTTCAATTCTTCCTGTATATCAAAATTATTATTTTCCATGCTAACTATTATACTGTCTTCTCTCAGAAAGAACAAGAAAAAAAGAGGGCTGGATGCCTGTTCAAGCATCCTGCCCATACGCTCTCTGTGGAGAGACTGTCCTCGTTTCAGAAAAAACGGAACGGAAAATCACTTAATTGTTCTCTTTCTTCCTGAGAAGCACCACTGCCGCTCCGGCCGTAAGCGCTGCTGCCGCAGCCGCCGCGATCGGAAGTACATTGGCAGAGTCGCCTGTCTTTACAGCACTCGCTCCGGAAGAAACAGATGTCTTGGAAGCTGATGCCGTGCCCGCGGACGAAGAACCTGTCTTACCTGAAGCGCCGGCTGTCTGTCCCTGGATCTTGATGTCAGATCCTGTCTGAGTACCGCTTCCACTGTTTCCTGCCGGCTGGCTCTCTCCGGTCTGCTGTCCGTCAGTGCTGACAGAAGCAGTCAGATTTGCGATCGCATCCTTAAGGGCTGCCGCAGATGCATCCACGTCTTCCTGTGTTGCATTTTCATCTGCCGCCGCTTCCTTTGCTGCTGCAAGAGCAGTACGCATCAGCGCGAAGCTCTGCGCTTCGTAGTCCGCCTCATTCAGGCTTTCCGCCTGTGCGATCAGATCTTCCAGGAGCCCCTTATCCGGTTTGAGCATCAGGTTCGCCATCGCATCCAGAAGGTTCTGCCATGCTGCGCTGACCTCTTCCTGATCCACTACATTGGCATCTTCGTAAACATCCTTCGCTGCTGCCAGAGCTGTTGTGAACGCTTCTTTTCCGGCATCCAGATATGCATCCAGATTGTTGTTCATCTCCTCTGCCAGCGCGATCACTTTCTCAAGATCGGTCTTGTCCACCTGTTTGAACTCCAGATACTGGATCGCCTTGATCAGGTTCTGCCATGCACTGTCAACATCCGCCTGTGTCACCCCGGCGTCTCCCGCCTGTACTTTTTCAAGGATATCTTTCGCATTCTGAAGAGCATTTTCAAAGTTTGCCTTCACCACATCCGCTACATCCGCATCTACATCCACGCTTTCTGCGAGATCGATCGAATATTCCAGAACCGCTGTGGAAATCTCTTCCGCCGGCTCCGGCTCTTCCGGTTTCTTTTCGCCGGCGGACGGAATGATCTCATAGATCACCGGTGCCGGATTTCCTTCATGGAATGTCAGCTTCACTTCCAGCACTGTATCGTTGATCTCGAATTCCGCAAGAGCAGAATCCAGAGTACCGATCTCCTTCCACTCATCAGAATCTGCGGTCAGGATAGACAC
The DNA here is from genome assembly GCA_904419285.1 of Lachnospiraceae bacterium UBA1818. Taxonomy (GTDB): domain Bacteria; phylum Bacillota; class Clostridia; order Lachnospirales; family Lachnospiraceae; genus Mediterraneibacter; species Mediterraneibacter caccogallinarum. The sequence goes on along the minus strand of CAJFQZ010000013.1, from coordinate 13,253 downwards.
TGTCGCATTACAGATTGACGCGCTGTCCTGCAGGATACGGAGAGTTCCGATGGTTGTGATGCGGGACGTATGGTAGATCAGGTAATCTCCCTCTTCCACTGTCTCCGGCGTGTATGCCGTAGAGAGACTGCCGTCCGCCGCATAGACGTGATTATCACCTTTGCTCGCCTCCGTGACGACCACCGTGTCATCTCCCGCCGCCACTGTTGTATTGAACTCTACATCAAAGAGCTGGATCCAGCTGTTCTGGCTGGCAGTGTTCGTAAAGCGGAAATATCTTGTCATCGCGCCCTCTGCATTGTTCGTAGTCACATATTTGCCGTTGACGGTCTCGTATGCGATCGCTCCGATATCCGTCCACTGAATGCCGTCCTGGGAGATCTCTACTTTTCCACTGTTAAAGGTGTCTGTCATGTCGAAATATCCCTTGATATCATACAGAGGCATGACTTTTCCAAGATCCACCTGGATATAGCTTCCCACTGACGGAGCCGCATTGGACCAGTACTTTGTATCCATGTTTCCGTCCAGTCCGTTTCCGATCACATAGTTTTCATAAGTTCCCATCGACGTGGAAATACTCGGGCTTGCCTTATACACCGGCGATACTGCCAGGCTGCTGATGTTCAGCTCAATCGCAGACTCTCCTGTGTTGACGATCCTGATAAACGCAGCTGCTGTCTGTGTGCTCATCGTCATCACACCGTCTTCTGTGGACGTCTCGGCCGCAGTCCAGTCGATCCCGTTCAGGCTTGTCTCCATAACAAGTCCTTCTGTGATATCTGCCTGCATCACGATGCTGCTGATCTGCATTGCCTTCGGCAGCGCGATCTGTACCGCCTCATCCGGATCCAGAGACGCTGACGCGTCGGTGATCGTGTATCTGCCCTGATCCTGGCTCACACTGCACTCGATCACGCCGTCCGCATCTGTGACCTCTGTCTCCAGCTGCTCAAATGCGGAACCGCCGATCCTGGATTCTGCCTCATTGAGGATATTGGTAACCGCCGGCTTAAGATACTGTGTTCCGACCTCTGCCGCGCTCTGCTTTATTCCGCTGTCTTCCAGGCTGACGATAATGTGGCTGTTGGAATCATCCAGCGCTTCCAGCGCTTCTGCATTGCAGCTCACCCAGCCCGCCAGATCTCCGTCTGTCGCTGCGAGGAGTGCCTTGACGGCATTCTCTCCTGCCACGCCAAGAGATGCGTAAGCCTCTCTGTGTTCATTGATCTCTTCCAGGAGATTCGCATTGCTGATGTCTGCCAGCGCAGCCGCATCTTCCTGGATCTGGACAAACTTGTCCATCAGCGCCTGAGCGGGCGCACTGATATCTGTTCCTGCCGTGATCGCAGCGTTCAGGTTATTGATCAGGTCAACGCTGTTCCAAGACTCATTGTACAGGAATTCGCCGCTGCTTCCGCCGTCATCCTTCAGATAGGATGTATCTTCCGCGAAATGCTTGAAGGCATCGCTCGCCTCCGGCACCAGTTCTTCAATGGAGCGCTCCCAGCTGCTCTTATAGTCAAACGCATCCGTATTCCACGTGTAATCGGCAATACTGTACAGCGCTACTTTGGAAGCGTCAGCCTGCTGCATCGGATTCGAGAAGAATCCGGTCACATTGTCAAGATCCGGGTTCAGGTTGTGGAGCGGAGCCATCAGAAGCTTGCCGTCGCAGTAGTCATTTACCGGATAGTTCCACCATACTGCGAGATCTCTGTCCACGCCGGTCCATGACTTCGGCCACTCATATACATCATGTGAGATGTTGGACATTGTTGCCGCGCCGGTCCACATGATCTGGATATCCTTATGAAGATCGCTCATATAAGGCCTGAAGTAGCTCACGGTCGGTCCCCACGCCGAATTATAACGGGCAGAGACAACGATCAGCGGCCTCACGTCACCCTTTGCCTTCACGAATTCATCGTCGATCCGGTTGATGAAAGATACCTGGGCAGATCCGTTGTACCAGTCATTGGTGTCGTCGAACAGCACACCGAACTGGCGGACGCCAAGATCGTAGAGCTGCTCATACTTATTGATCAGAGCCTGGAAATCCGTATCGTTGAACTGCAGTGTCGCGCCGGGATGGATCGTCCAGCAGAAGTTGAAATTATTGTCATGCCCAGCCTGAGCAAGTTCCGCGATCTGCTGTGCCTGTTCCTCCGGATAAAGCTCCTTCCAGTTGGTCCTGTGGTACGGATCATCCTTGGGCGCATAGATGTATGTATTCATCTTATATTTCGCCGTATCCTCCATCAGGCTCATCCGCTCTTCATGAGTCCACGGATACCCGTAGAAACCTTCGATATAGCCGCGGAACTCGATCTCCGGATAGTCCTCGATAGTCACTTCCGCGATCTTTCCTCCGCTGCTCTTCTGCTCCAGCATCTGCCGAAGCGTCATGATTCCGTAATATGCGCCGTCTGCATCGCTGCCGACGATCGTGACGTCTCCATTCACGTTCTCATCGTCTGAGGACGAGAGTACATAGCCCTCCGTATGATCCAGGGCTTCACTTTCCGTCTTCATACACTCGTCACAGTGCTCTCTTGACGAGGAGATGATAATATTCGACTTTGAGGCATCGTAGTCTCCCTGGACATACGTATAGCCATTGTCTGCCAGCATTTCCTGAAGCTTCGGAATTGTCGCTTCCTCCTGGTCTCCATGGACAACGATGTTCACTTCGCCGGACAGGTTCATTCCCTCATCTGAGAGGTAGGTCTCGTTCTGGGGCTTCGGATAGATGTCAGCTGTGACCGACGCAGTCTCTTCTGCCTGCACTTCTTCCGCATGAAGAGCAAGCGCGCTTCCGCTCATGCCGGTCAGCACCATGGAGAGCGACAGCCATCCGCAGATCCCCTTTCTGCATAGATTTTTCTTCATTTTTTCCTCCTTTTTTCTGCTTCCTTTTTGATCACAAAGCGTGGAACTTCTGACTTATGATCCCACAGATAATTTTATTGTAAATGCCCCCTCATCTTTTGTCAATATTTGCCAACAATTATCATACTCGTTTCTATTTTGTATGTATTTTACACAGTTTTATCTGTATAATCAGTGCTTTTTTCAATATTCTGTAAAACAAACGGATGCCGCCAGGACTCTTCTGTCCTGACGGCATCCTCTTATCACATCTCTATTTAATTCTGTGCATTTTCATCCTGCACCGCCGGGTTCCCGCTCTCTTCTCCGGCCGCCGGACGAACGTTCTCCTCCCGGATCTCACCGGCAGTCTCTTCTGTATCCGTTCCCGGTCTGTCCTCCACCGGCTTCATCGCGATTCGCTCTTCCCTGCGCGCTTCTCCTTCCGAATCTGATTCAGGCTCCGGAATTCCCTTCACCTCACGGAAGATCTTCATAAATTCTTTTCCTGTGATCGTCTCTCTCTCGATCAGGAACGCTGCGATCTTGTCAAGAGCCTCCCGGTTCTCACTCAGGAGCTTCTTTGCCTCCTCGTACGCTGCTTTCAGCATCCGCATGACTTCTTCGTCGATCTCGCTCGCGGTAGCCTCGCCGCAGTTCATTACTGCACGCCCGTCCAGATAACGGTTCTGGATGGACTCAAGCCCCATCAGGCCGAATCGTTCGGACATTCCGTACTGAGTGATCATCGCTCTCGCGATCTTGGTTGCCTGCTCAATGTCATTGGCCGCTCCGGTCGTCACAGTGTCAAAGACCAGCTCCTCCGCCGCACGTCCGCCGAGAGCGACGACGATCATGGCTTCCAGCTCCTTCTTCGTATTCAGGAACTTCTCTTCCTCCGGTGTCTGCATCACATATCCAAGCGCTCCCATCGTCCTGGGCACGATCGTGATCTTCTGCACCGGTTCTGTATTTTTCTGAAGGGCTGTCACAAGCGCGTGGCCTACTTCATGGTAGGAGACGATCCGTCTCTCCTCCTTGCTCATGATGCGGTCCTTCTTCTCTTTTCCAACAAGGACGACCTCCACTGCCTCAAACAGATCCTTCTGGCTGACGACCTGTCTGCCATGCTTCACGGCATTGATCGCAGCTTCATTGATCATATTGGCCAGATCCGAGCCGACCGCACCCGACGTTGCAAGAGCGATTGCCTCAAGATCGACACTGTCATCCATCCTGACATCCTTCGCATGTACTTTCAGGATATCGATGCGCCCCTTCAGATCCGGTTTGTCCACAATGATCCGCCTGTCAAACCTTCCCGGCCGCAGGAGCGCCGGATCGAGGATCTCCGGACGGTTCGTCGCCGCAAGGACCAGAAGTCCTTTGTTCGTATCGAACCCGTCCATCTCTGCAAGGAGCTGGTTCAGCGTCTGTTCCCTCTCGTCGTTGCCGCCCATCGCCGTATCACGTGTTTTTCCGATCGCATCGATCTCATCGATAAAGATGATGCACGGCGCCTGCTGCTGCGCCTGCTTGAACAGGTCTCTCACGCGGGACGCGCCGACTCCGACATACATCTCCACGAATGCAGATCCGGACAGGGAAAAGAAGGGAACCTTTGCCTCCCCGGCGACAGCTTTCGCGAGCAGCGTCTTACCTGTTCCCGGAGGTCCGACAAGCAGAGCCCCCTTCGGGAGCTTCGCGCCGATCCCGCTGTATTTTCCCGGATTGTGAAGGAAATCGACAACCTCCTGGAGCGACTCCTTCGCCTCATCCTCGCCAGCCACATCCTGGAAAGTGACTCCGGTCTCCTTCTCCATATACATCTTGGCATTACTCTTGCCGATCCCCATCATGCCGCCGCCCTTGGTCATCTTCTTCATAAGGAAGTTAAACAGGATGACCAGCAGGACGATAGGCAGGATCACAGTGACAAAGATCTCGAAAAAGAGGGAGCCTACTGTATCGGGCACCTCTGCGCCGAACGTAACGCCGTGCTCTTCCAGCCGCTGGGATAACGCATCATCATTGACTACGCCCGTATAGTAATCCGGTTCTTTCTCTCTGCCGCCCCTTGCCTGCTTTTCGATCTGGCTGATGATATTGTCCGCTTCAGAATCCAGGTCTGCGGTATTACCATCCTGTTCTTCCGTGTCTGCGGCGTTATCCGACACATCTGCACTGTTGTCTTCCGTACCTGCCGCAGCATCATCGGAGTTGTCTTCCGTACCTGCCGCAGCATCATCGGAGGCGTCCGAAGAATTGTCCGCCGCATCCGCGGTATCTGTATCCCCCGGCGTATCCGCGCCGCCGGCTGTATTATCTGCCGCTCCGCCGGCTCCGTCGCCGGTGTCATTGCCCAAAGCTTCCCCGCCGTCACCAGTCCCCGCCGCAGTATTTTCCGGCGCGTCTGACGCAGCATCCTTCGAATCATCGGTGTCAGCTTTGTCCTTCAGCGTGATATAAATGCGGGTGCTGCTGAGTGTGACCTCTTCTACTTTTCCGCTGTCCACAAGCTTCAGGAATTTATCATAACTTATCTCTTCCGGGCCGGTGCCCTGCATCAGAGAATATAATCCCATAACAACAACAGCCACCAGCAGAGTTGTAATGAGGATGATCCCCCACCCCTGCCGATTGTTGTTCGGACTATTGTTTTTATTGTTCTGGTTGTCCATCCTTTGCCTCCTAAAATCAACTATTTCCATTATAAGGACAGCCTTTCCATAAATCAATAAAAACATTATGAAAATATTGTAAATCAGCCGTCGTTTATAGTATACTGGAAACGAAATATGTCATTGAACGGGGGATAACAAATGAGAATCGGTTTTGATAACGAAAAATATCTGAAGATGCAGTCTGAACACATCCGTGACAGGATCGGCCAGTTCGACAATAAGCTCTATCTTGAGTTCGGAGGCAAGCTTTTCGATGATTACCACGCGTCCAGAGTCCTGCCCGGCTTCGCTCCTGACAGCAAGCTCCGCCTTCTCAAGGAACTGAGCAGCCAGGCTGAGATCGTGATCGCGATCAGCGCAAAAGATATTGAGAAAAATAAGATCCGCGGAGATCTCGGCATCACATATGATTCTGATGTTCTCCGCCTGATCGAGACGTACCGGGAGCAGGATCTGTACGTGGGCAGCGTCGTGATCACTCAGTTTTCGGGACAGGAGAGCGCTGTTCTCTTCAAGAACAGACTGGAGTCGATGAACATTTCCGTATACCTTCATTATAATATAGCCGGATATCCGTCCAATATCCCGCTCATCATCAGCGACGAAGGCTACGGTAAGAATGACTACATCCAGACTACCAGACCTCTTGTCATCGTGACTGCTCCGGGACCGGGAAGCGGAAAGATGGCGACCTGCCTTTCCCAGCTCTATCACGAGCACAAGCGCGGAATCCGTGCAGGATACGCCAAGTTCGAGACCTTCCCGATCTGGAACCTGCCGCTGAAGCATCCGGTCAATCTCGCCTATGAAGCAGCCACCGCGGACTTAAACGATGTCAATATGATCGATCCGTTCCACCTGGAAGCTTACGGCGAGACAACAGTCAACTATAACCGGGATGTGGAGATCTTCCCTGTCCTGAACACGATCTTCGAGAAGATCTACGGCGAAAGTCCGTACAAATCTCCCACCGACATGGGCGTGAATATGGCAGGAAACTGTATCTGTGACGACGAAGCCTGCCGGGAGGCGTCCTGCCAGGAGATCATCCGCCGCTACTACGCTGCACTGAATGCTATCGTCAGGGGGAATTCTGATGACAGGGAGGCGCAGAAGATCGAACTGCTCATGAATATGGCAGGGATCAGCACAGAGGACCGCAAAGTGGCGGTAAAAGCCCTCGAACGCGCAAAGGAAACGGGAGGGCCGGCTGCCGCTCTCGAACTGGAAGACGGACGGATCATCACAGGGAAGACGACAAACCTGCTTGGAGCATCTGCAGCCCTGCTGCTGAATGTACTGAAGGATCTCGCCGGTCTGGATCACAGTCTCCACATCATCTCTCCGGAGTCCATTGAGCCGATCCAGAAACTGAAAGTGGACTATCTGAAGAGCAGGAACCCGCGTCTTCACACAGACGAGGTCCTGATCGCGCTCTCCGCAAGCGCCGCCAATAACCCGCAGGCACGCCTCGCTCTCTCCCAGCTCCCCAAACTGGACGGATGCCAGGCGCATACGTCGGTCATGCTCTCGGACGTGGATATCAAGATCTTCAAAAAACTTGGCGTACAGCTCACCTGTGAAGCAGTATACGAGCACGAGCACCTGTATCACTAGAGCTGCAGCCTGCCGGTTCCAAGCCGGACAAATTTTTTAAAAAAACTCTGTATTTTTCAATTAAACAGGTGTATACTTAGAAAGTATTTTTATTACAGTTCAGTCATATGTGCTTGAATCAGGACCGTAATGGAGCGGTTCCTGAGTCTATGGCTGAGCTGTACTCTTTTTTAGAGCATTGTCAACAGTCACACAAAAGCAGGAGGAAAAAAATGGCAGTAAAATATGTATTCGTTACAGGCGGCGTGGTCTCCGGACTCGGAAAAGGCATCACCGCCGCTTCTCTGGGACGTCTTCTGAAAGCACGCGGCTACACCGTCACAATGCAGAAGTTCGATCCTTATATCAACATTGACCCGGGCACAATGAACCCGGTACAGCACGGAGAGGTTTTTGTCACTGACGACGGCGCTGAGACCGATCTCGATCTCGGACACTACGAGAGATTCATCGATGAGAGCCTGACCAAGAATTCCAATGTCACTACAGGAAAGATCTACTGGTCTGTCCTTCAGAAAGAACGCCGCGGAGATTTCGGCGGAGGCACAGTGCAGGTCATCCCGCACATCACAAATGAAATCAAGAGCCGTTTCTACCGCAATCCGGCGGCCGAGGACACGGAGATCGCCATCATCGAGGTGGGTGGAACCGTCGGCGATATCGAGAGCCAGCCGTTCCTTGAGTCCATCCGCCAGTTCCAGCATGAGAAGGGACGCGAGAACGTGATTCTGATCCATGTCACGCTGATCCCCTATCTGCGCGCCTCCCAGGAAATGAAGACAAAACCGACGCAGGCCAGTGTAAAAGAACTCCAGGGAATGGGAATCCAGCCGGACATCATCGTGTGCCGCTCTGAATATCCGCTGGACACAGCAATGAAGGACAAGATCTCTCTATTCTGCAACCTGCCGGCGAACCATGTCCTCCAGAATCTGGATGTAGAGTATCTGTACGAGGCTCCTCTCGCCATGGAGAAAGAGCATCTTGCGCAGGTTGTCTGTGAGTGTCTCCACCTTGACTGTCCAGAACCGGATCTCAAGGACTGGACGGAGATGGTTGAGAACCTGCGCCATCCGACCCAGGAAGTCACAGTCGCCCTTGTCGGAAAATATATCCAGCTTCACGACGCCTATATCAGTGTTGTCGAGGCGCTGAAGCACGGCGGGATCTACAGCCACACCACAGTCAATATCAAGTGGGTCGATTCAGAGACTGTCACACCGGAAAACGTAGATGAGATCTTTGGTGATGTCAGCGGCATCCTTGTCCCCGGAGGCTTCGGCCATCGCGGCGTGGAAGGCAAGATCGAGGCTATCAAATATGCCCGCACCCACAATGTCCCGTTCCTCGGTCTCTGCCTCGGAATGCAGCTCGCAATCGTGGAATTCGCCCGGGATGTCATCGGCTACAACGACGCCCACAGCATGGAGCTCAAACCCGATACAACCCACCCGGTCATCCACATCATGGAGGATCAGATCGGCGTAGAAGACATCGGAGGCACACTGAGACTGGGCGCTTATCCCTGCGTCCTGAAGGAAGGCTCCCTTGCATATCAGCTGTATGGTCAGAAAGAGATCAGTGAGCGTCACCGCCACCGCTATGAAGTAAACAACGACTACCGCGAAGTGCTCGAAGAGAACGGCATGTCTCTCTGCGGACTTTCCCCGGACAGCCGTATCGTTGAGATGATCGAGATCCCGTCCCACCCGTGGTTTATCGCCACACAGGCCCATCCGGAGCTGAAGTCAAGACCGAACAGGCCTCATCCTCTGTTCAAGGGATTTGTGGAGGCAGCGCTCAAAAAGCAGAACGAAGGATAAAGCATTTCATATAGATAAATGTCCATCCCGGCAGGGGATGTCATATCGCAAAACCGTTCCGCTCTACCTCAAAGATTCGAATGGATGTAACGGCGGAGCCAAATGTTCGTTCATTGGAACTCCATTTGACTCCGTCTAACATCCAGAACGAATGCTTTTCGGAACGCTCTCACTTCATGTTTTGCTCACATGACATTCCCTGCCGGGATATACTTTATCTATATCGGAAAGAACGGTATCTCATCGGAAGGCTTTTCCGCCCGCTGCTCCCGCCTGAGCATGTAGTTTACGTCCCGGATGTAATGAAACTTCATGTTTGAGTAAGACAACGCAGGTCATCTTATCAATACATGAGCAGTGTGATATGCGGGAGCGTTCCGAATACACCTGGTTTTCCCTGTTAAGAAAGCAAAAGCAGATTCCAATGGATCTGCTTTTGACTTTCCGTTACAGGGACTCCAGGGGATGAGGTAAAGCGGAGCATGCACTGCGATGTATTGATAAAATGACCTGCGGTACGTTTCTCAGATATAAAGTTTTCATTCCTTCCGGCTGCGGAAATCTATACGCAGAAGTTTATTTGGAGAGCTTCCACCCTGCCCATCCGGCGAAGATCCCGATCAGGATTCCCGCCAGCACGTCGCTCGGATAGTGCACTCCCACATACAGGCGGGAGAATGCGATCAGGACCGCCAGGACGATACAGAGGATTTTCCAGATCTTCCGTTTCCCCGGAAGGGTCTTAAAGAGCGCAAAGGCTGCGGCGAACGATGCGCAGCTGTGCCCGGACGGGAAAGAAAAGTCCGGCTGCGCCTCGATCAGCCTCACCAGCCCCGGGATCGTCTCGTAGGGACGGATCCGCTCTACGACATTCTTGAGCGCCACATTCGTGATCAGCGCACCCACAGCCAGCGCGATGAGAGCCGCGATTCCCGCACGTCTTGTCTTTTTCGGGATGAGAAGGATGATCGCCAGGGCGATCCAGATCATTCCGGCGTCTCCGAGACGGGTTATCGCTGTCCAGAATCCGTCCATCCACTCCTGACGGATATGATCCTGGATAAACAGCAGGATATTCTGATCGATCTGCAGCAATGTCTGAACCATATCTTATCACCTCATTCCTGAAGGCCGGCTCCTGCCAGCTCTTCCTTTTCAAAAAGTTCTTCCGCCACCTCTTCATAGGCAGCGCATTTTTCACATTTCTTAATCTTCTTTGCGTACTTTTTATAATTTGTGAACATGGGTGCCATGTAAGACCACATTTCTTTCATCTTGTACAGGATCGTCCTGTCCCCGGACATTTCCTCACAATATCCTGCATAGAGAAGGTCATGATACCGCCGCAGTTCTTCTTTCTCTGCACGGCCGCCTCCCTTAAGTTCCCTTCCGAGCGCCGGATCTGCGAGGACTCCCCGTCCGGTCATGATACACTCAGCTGCCGGGAACCGCTCCCGGAACCGTTGGTAATCTTCCACAGAAAAAATATCTCCGTTGTAACAGACCGGATTTCTGCTGTTCTCAAATGCAGCGGCGAACGCTTCCAGATTGGGTGTATTCTTATAGAAATCCTTCTGTACCCGCGGATGGATGATCAGCTCCTCCATGGGATACTTATTATAAATCTCCAGCAGTTCCGCGAACTCCTCTGCATTCTCCATGCCAAGCCTCGTCTTCACAGAGATCCTCAGCCTGCATTGTGAAAAAACGGCGTCCAGAAACGCATCCAGCCGGTCCGGATCTGCGAGGAATCCCGCTCCTCTCCCCTTCGTGACAACAGTCCGGGACGGACAGCCCAGATTCAGGTTCACCTCTTCATAGCCGTACTCCCGCAGCTTCTCCGCAGTCCTGAGGAAGTCCTCCACATTGTTGGTCAGTATCTGCGGGACCGTGTACATCCCTATGTTATGCTCCGGCATCACGTCCTTTTTCTCCCGTGAGCTGAAATGTCCCTTCTGGTTCGGCTTGATAAATGGTACAAAATATTTGTCAAATCCCCCGAAACACTCCTTGATCGCATTCCGGCAGATCCATCCCGTGATCCCTTCAAGCGGGGCAAGATATACTTTCATCTGTCGTTCTCCTCAATATAGATTCAAGGCCCGCAGGCCGACGTATTTTTGCAGTCTTATAAAAACATACCCAATCCGTACCGGGTTGTCAAGTCAAAACGGTTATGCTAAGATTGTTGTGGATAACAGTTCAGCCATAAGGGAACGGGCAGACTGATTTATGCTGGCATAAAGATCAGTCTGCCCGTTCCCTTATGGGCTGAGCGCCCGCATATATGCAAAGGAGCGGCACAGCCGCAGGAGCACGTATGTACGGCTTTGCGAATGGCGGGGGCTGAACTGTTACTGTTGTGGTCTTCAGACGTCCCGTCAGCCCGGGACAAATCTTATAGAATAAAAGAAGGAGGTTTATGATGCAGACCATTAAAAAATTCATTCACTACTATGGCCCGTACAAGACAGTTTTCTTCATCGATCTTCTCTGTGCGGCATTTATCAGCCTGGCAGACCTTGCCTACCCGCAGATCCTGCGTACGGCGACAAACACTCTTTTCACAGAAAACAGCGCCGTGATTCTCCGTGCGCTTCCGCTCATCGCCCTGGGGCTTCTGGCGATGTATCTCATCCAGAGCCTGTGCAAATATTATGTAAGCTATCAGGGACACATGATGGGCGCCCATATGGAACGGGATATGCGCCAGCAGCTCTTTGACCACTATGAAAAGCTGTCCTTTTCCTATTACAGCAGAAATAACTCCGGCCAGATGATGAGCAAGCTTGTATCAGACCTGTTCGATATCGCAGAATTCGCACACCACGGACCGGAAAATCTCTTTATCTCACTGGTAAAGATCATCGGTTCATTCATTTTCCTGTTCCTTATCAACTGGCGCCTGGCACTCCCGCTTGTCTTCCTGGTCCTGTGCATGTTCATCTTTTCTTTCCGTCAGAACAGCCGGATGCAGGAAACATTTATGGAAAACCGCCGGAAGATCGGGGATGTGAACGCCAGCCTTCAGGACACACTGGCAGGTATCCGCGTGGTTCAGTCTTTTGCCAATGAGGACATTGAGCGGGAGAAATTCAAGAAGAGCAATCACGCTTTCCTGCTCTCAAAGAGAGATAATTATAACTGCATGGGAAGTTTCATGGGATGGAACCTGTTTTTCCAGGGGATGATGTACCTTGTGACCCTCGTCTACGGAGGATATCTGATCGCACATGGCATGATGGTTCCGGCAGATCTCGCGATGTACGCTCTCTACATCGGCATCTTCATCAGTCCGATCCAGATCCTGGTAGAGCTTATTGAGACCATGCAGAAAGGGCTGTCCGGATTCCGCCGCTTCCTTGATGTGATGGAGACTGAGCCGGAAATCAAGGATGCGCCGGACGCAAAAGAGCTGACCAATGTACACGGCCGTGTCTGCTATGAGGACGTCTCCTTCCACTACAGCGACGATAACACTTCCGTGCTGTCCCACGTCTCCTTTGAGATCCCTGCCGGAAAATCTATCGCGCTCGTAGGACCTTCCGGAAGCGGCAAGACGACGATCTGCTCTCTGCTGCCCCGCTTCTACGACGTAACAGGCGGCAAGATCACCATCGACGGTCAGGATGTGCGGACACTGACATTGAAAAGCCTGCGCAGCCAGATCGGAATGGTACAGCAGGATGTGTACCTGTTCTGCGGCACGATAAAGGAAAACATTGCATACGGAAAGCCGGACGCATCTATGGATGAGATCATTGAGGCGGCAAAACGAGCCAATATCCATGACTTCATCCGGGAGCTTCCGGACGGATACGACACCTATGTGGGCGAGCGGGGCACCCGTCTGTCCGGCGGTCAGAAGCAGCGTATCTCCATCGCACGGGTGTTCCTGAAGAATCCTCCAATCCTGATCCTGGACGAGGCGACCAGTGCCCTGGACAATGAAAGCGAACGCTGGATCCAGCAGAGCTTGGAGGAACTGTCCAAAAACCGGACTACCATCACGATCGCACACCGCCTTTCCACGATCCGCAACGCGGACGAGATCATCGTCATCACCGAGGACGGGATCGCGGAGAGAGGAACACATGAAAGCCTGCTGGAAAAAGGCGGGATCTACGCGCACTACTACAATATGTAAATTCGGGTTTGTAAGGTAAGTTTTATCTCAGAATATCATCCGAAAACAGGGAAAGCTGCCGGGAGAATTCCTTCTGCGATAAGAGGAGGGCGGCTTCAGGCTCCATTCCAT
>CAJFQZ010000012.1 GCA_904419285.1 Lachnospiraceae bacterium UBA1818 | reverse complement strand
GCCCATCATCGGTCTTGGCGGAAGATTGGTAATAGCGATACAGGTCTTGCCGACAAGCTCCTCCGGCTCGTAATAGGCGTGAATACCGCTTAAAATCGTCCTGTTTTCGCCTGTACCATCGTCTAAGGTGAACTTCAAAAGCTTCTTGGACTTCGGTACGGCTTCGCAGGCAAGCACCTTGACCGCCCGGAAATCGGACTTAGAGAAAGTCTCAAAATCTACGAAATCCTTGAACAAAGGCTCAATCTCTACTTTGGAGAAATCTATCTTTTCCGGCTCGGTTTTTGGCGCTTCGGACTCGGTTTTGTTTACACCATTTTCGTCCTTTACACCATTCAAGGGTTTCATTGTAGGAAACAGGAGCACATCCCTGATCGCCGCGCTGTCTGTGAGCAGCATGCACATCCTGTCGATTCCGAATCCAATACCGCCTGTCGGAGGCATACCGATCTCCAGAGCATTCAGGAAATCTTCATCTGTCGTGTTCGCTTCCTCATCGCCCTGAGCAAGCTGCTCTTCCTGGGCCTTGAAACGCTCTCTCTGATCGATCGGGTCGTTCAGCTCGGAGTATGCATTCGCCATCTCCCAGCCGTTCATGAAGAACTCGAAACGCTCTACATAATCCGGATTCTCCGGTTTCTTCTTGGTCAGCGGAGAGATCTCGATCGGGTGATCCATCACGAAAGTCGGCTGGACCAGATGCTCCTCAACATACTCCTCGAAGAACAGGTTCAGGATATCACCCTTCTTATGTCTCTCTTCAAATTCAATATGGTGTTCCTTCGCGAGCTCTCTTGCCTGCCCCAGAGTCTCCACCTCATTCCAGTCGATTCCGGCATACTTCTTCACCGCGTCGACCATTGTGATGCGCTCAAACGGCGATCCGAGATCCATCTCGATCCCATTGTATACGATCTTGGTGGTCCCCAGAACTTCCTGCGCCACATTGCGGTACAGATTCTCCGTCAGGTCCATCATCCCATTATAGTCAGTATAAGCCTGATACAGTTCCATGAGGGTAAACTCCGGATTATGTCTCGTGTCAAGTCCCTCGTTTCTGAACACACGGCCGATCTCGTAAACTCTCTCCAGTCCTCCTACGATCAGTCTCTTGAGATAAAGCTCAAGGGAGATACGGAGCTTGAAATCCTCGTCCAGTGCGTTGAAGTGCGTCTCAAACGGTCTTGCCGCAGCTCCTCCGGCGTTGCTCACGAGGATCGGCGTCTCCACTTCCATAAAGCCCTGTCCGTCCAGATATCTCCTGATCGCGCTGAGAATCTTAGAACGCTTGATAAAGGTATCTTTTACCTCCGGGTTCATGATCAGGTCCACATATCTCTGGCGATAGCGGATATCCGTGTTCGTCAGGCCGTGGAACTTCTCCGGAAGGATCTGGAGGCTCTTGGAAAGCAGCGTCACATGGGATGCATGGATCGAGATCTCTCCGGTCTTTGTCCTGAACACTTCGCCGACGATGCCGATCACATCGCCCACATCCAGCTTCTTGAATTCCTTATAATTCTCTTCTCCGACACTGTCCCTTGCCACATAGGACTGGATATTTCCTTTCAGATCCTGCACGTTGCAGAAGGATGCCTTTCCCATGACACGCTTGGACATCATACGTCCTGCGATGGACACCTGTTTTCCTTCCAGTTCATCATAGTTGTCCTTGATTTCCTGGCTGTGGTGTGTCTGATCATATTTTGTGATCACAAACGGGTCTTTCCCGTTCTGCTGAAGTTCCGCAAGTTTTTCGCGGCGCACCTTCCTTAACTGATTCAAATCTGGTTCCTGTCCGTTTTTCTGCTGCTGAGCCACTTCTCTTTCTCCTTCCTTTATAAGCGAATTCAGACCTCTTAAGATAAGAGGTCTGCCTTAGTTCCTGTGTTTACTTTGAACGGCTGATCTCAAGCACCTTATACTGGATCACGCCGGCCTGTGTCTCTACGTCTACCGTCTCTCCGACTTTCTTTCCCATCAACGCCTGGCCTACCGGAGACTCGTTGGAGATCTTTCCTTCCAGACTGTTCGCCTCAGTAGAGCCGACGATCCTGAACTCCATCTCCTCGTCAAACGTAATATCGTATACTTTTACAGAACATCCGACATTGATCTTATCAAAATCTACTTCGTCCTCAACCACGACTTCCGCGTTTTTCAGAATGCCTTCCAGCTCCTCGATCCGCGCCTCGATATCGCGCTGCTCGTCCTTCGCTGCATCATACTCTGCATTCTCGGAAAGGTCTCCCTGCTCTCTCGCTTCCTTGATCTTGGCTGCGACTTCCTTTCTCTTAACCACTTTCAGATTCTCAAGCTCATCTTCAAGTGCCTTTAATCCAGCATAAGTAAGTAGTCTTTTCTTTGCCTCTGCCATTGGTAACGCTCCCTTTCTTTTTTCAGTATTTCTTTCTATAAATCCACAAGATCATCCGTCTTGTGCCTGTTGTCTTAAGTCTATTTCGCAATTTCAATATTATAACCAAAAGCCCTGTTGATGTCAAGAGATTTCCAGTGCTTCAGAGACATAGTATTCCGGCAGGCATCACGCTTTCTGATGCCTGCCGGACCCTCTTATCCTGCCAGTTCTTTTAAATGGCTCTGTTTCTTTTTTTCAATGCATATGCCGCTGTTGCGCCTGCCAATACCATGCATGCTGCTGCGCCGGCAGGTCTGGATGCGTCGCCTGTCTTCGCAGCTTTTCCGGAAGTCTGGGGCGTCTTTCCGGCATTCCCGGAAGGAGCCTGTCCCGCTCCGGCCGCACCCGGCAGCACCTTGTCCGTCTGGTCGTCCGAACCCGCTCCGTCATCCGGTTTTCCTCCGTTCGGATCTTCTCCGTCATCCTGGCTGCCTCCGCCCGGATTTTCCTCATCGCCCTGGCTGCCTCCGCCCGGATTTTCCTCATCGTCCTGGCCGCCTCCGCCCGGGTTCTCCTCATCTCCCGGCGCCGCGGGATCCTCTCCGAGGTCTCCCTGCGTATTGAGCAGATCCGAATAGATCTCATCACCGTTCTCTGTTCCAAGCATAATCTCTCTGATTTCTGCCTGATCATCTCCCAGCGATGCGAATTCAATTTCCGCGATCTCGTCCGGCTGGCTGTCATAAGATATAGTGAGGTACAATTCCCCGTCTTTCACCTCCTGGCGGAGGATCTCTCCGCCTTTCGCATCTATGCTTCCGACCTCTGCGCCGTTCAGGGCGATCACCATATCCGCCGCGCGCACCTGGTTTGCGGCATTGCCAAGCTCGATCAAAGCTCTGCTGCCGTCGCGGGTCATCGTAATTTCTTCCACATCTCTGTTCTTGCTGCTCATCTCTTCCTGAGTAAGGAACGCAGACTCGTCAAAAACCCCGCCTGTCATGGATTCCGGCTGATCTATCCTCAGTCCTGCCAGGGCGATCGGTGAGATATCCGCATTCGTACCGCCCTCCAGACGTTTTCCCGAGTCCACGGTCTGTCCGCCGATCCCGATAAAGATATCCATATTGGAAGGATCTGACGATCCATGGGACGTTCCGCTTCCGCCGTGATCCGCATTAGTGATGATCAGTGTCTCATCATACTCTCCCGTCTCCTTCAGGGCATCCACGACCGCTTTGTAGAAGTCATCATACTGAGCCGCCTCGCTCCAGAAAATGTCATTGTAATACCCTGTGCTGTGGCCCACATGATCCAGCCAGTCACTCTGCATATATACGACGGCAGTATTTTTAAATGCATCGCTTCTTATATAATCTGCGACGTCATAAAAGCTTTCTTTCGATTCCGAACCTTTGCCGATTACCTGCGCATCCGGTTCGATGATTCCGTTCAGTATCTGCGTCCACTCCGCGAAGGCCGCATTCTGCCTCTGCGGGAATGCTTTCTGCACCGCCTTGAAAACAGACGGGTAAAGCGCTGTCTCCTTTCCGAAATCCGCATAATACTCTGAGCCGGCGCTGTCGTTCGTCACCTGATATTCTGACGGGACATCGAGCCACGGCACTCCGTGAAGAATGGAGGAATAGTTCTGTGCCGAGATGGATGGGGAGACGCTCTGTGCGGTATAGCTTGTGGCGAACTCCTCATTCAGCAGCTCCATCGCATAGGTGTTCGTCCGCTTTGCCATGGTGGCTTCGTCTGTATGCTTTGTCGGGATCACGCTGTTGTTCTCCGCATAATAGACTGCATCCGGATTCCACGCCTGGCCTGCGCCGTCAAGCGTCAGGATCACAACATGCTTGTACGGATAAATCGCAGACTGCTGTGCCGCCGCTTCTTTTAATTCTCCCTCGGCAAGCGCGACATCTCCCGCTCCGATAACTCCGTCGCCGTTTACATCAAGACTGTCTTTCGCATAAATCTTCAGCTCTTTTTCTGCAGATGGCTGCTCTTTCATCTGTCCTGTAACATCCTCTTCTCCGGAATAGGCTCTGAAGTTCTCTGTTCTGATCACAGCCGTCTGATCTCCGTCAACATCGGCGGTCCTGAAATTCAGCTTGCCAAGGCGGGTCGTGCCGTAATCTCTGAAGTCATCCGTTGAGAGCGAAGCAGAAGACACAATATGAAGGCGTCCCGCTTCCGCTTCTGTTACTGTCACTCCGGACATTGTATGCTGGATTCCCTCATAGGAAAGCAGAGACGGATCATACACAACGTCATATTCGATTCTGTCAACGCTGCCGAACTGGCTGCCCTTTGCATGAAGGTTCAGGTTCCACTCGCCGTCTTCCGCAGTTCCGTCCGATGAGATCAGGCCAAGGCTGACATTCTGCGGAACAGGTTCCTCTATATCAGTCCCCTCAAACGTCTGCTCTGAGAGAGCGGCGATCTGTCCGTCCTCCAGCGCACTGCTGTAGATCCTCGCAAAACTCAGATCTGCGTTGATCAGGAACTGGGCTCCGCCGCTGCTGTCGCTGTCGCCTCCGAGAACCATATTCCAGGCTCCGCTTCCGAATGGAAAATGAACCCCGGCAGAGGGCGCTGTCACCTCATCCTTCAGTTCTCCGTTGACATAGAGTCTGACGCTGTTCCCGTCTACCACTCCTGCAACATGATACCACTGTCCTGCTTTCACGGACGCCTTCGGAGTCCGGTATCCCCCGCCCACATGGGCAAAAAATGTGAGTTCACCATTTTCCAGTGCAATCCCGATTCCGCCGGACTGCTGGTTTGAAAAGATCTCATATTCCCCGGAAGAGGGAATCGAATTGAACTTTACCATACACTCCATTGTCAGATTCTCGTCAAAACGGTCATATTTTTCCTGCGAAAACGGATAGAGATATGCAGAGCTTCCATCGAATCTCGCGATATTTTTATGAAGCTCACTGCTCATCTCGATCACCGGGTTTCCTATTGTTGTCCCAAGGGTATTGGCAAGCGGCGACTGGTCGTCTGTTCCGTTTATAAAATCTACGTCAAAGATATCCGCATCCGGGATCTCCTGCGTATCCTGGCGCGTATTTTCTGTCTGCTGTACTGCAGCTTTATCTGTCTCAGGAACTTCTGCATTCACAGAAACAGTATTCTGTCCCAGAAGCAGAGCCGCAGCCATTAATAAAGCAACCTTTTTCTTTTTCATATGCACTGTCCTTTCCCTTCACTCTGCCGGCCGTCTGTTAGCGGCTTCGTTTTTCTCTGTTTCGAGCAAGATTATAGATTTATTCTGTTCTTCCATTCAATCAATTCGCCGTGAACTCTAAGTAAAGGGAGAGTAAAGCAAAAAGAGAAACTCTGTAGATTTTCTACAGAATTTCTCCTTCTGAATTTTTTCTTTTCTGTCTCTATGCGTTTCCCGCACTCCGGCCTTTCTCCGGTCAGCCGGCCGTAGTTTTTCTACATTTTTTTATTTTATTCCGGCACTGCAGCCGCATCTGCCGCGCCGTCCTTCGCCAGCCCCAAAAGCTTTGTACGAAAAAAAATACAATCTTTCGTAACAGTTCAGCCATAGGGTAAGGGGCGGGCTGAACTGTTACAATCCTTCAGATCAGTTTCTGATACAAAAGCTGCTCCAGCTCTTCATATGTCTCCACCTGGTTGATCTCGCCTCTCAGTTTTGCCGCGCCCGGAACCCCTTTTGTGTACCAGGCAACATGCTTTCTCATCTCCCGTATCCCGAGATAATCCCCTTTATATTCCAGCTGCAGCCGTGCATGCCGGAGCATCATTTCACGCAGCTCTTCCACATCCGGCCTGGGCGGGATCTCCCCGGTCTGTTCATAGGCGATCATCTCCGAAAAAATCCACGGATTACCCTCCGCACCTCTTGCGATCATCACCCCGTCGCAGCCGGTCTGCCGAAGCAGCGCCTCCGCTTTCTGCGGGGACGTCACGTCTCCGTTTCCAATGACAGGGATGGAGACCGCCTCCTTGACCTGACGGATGATATCCCAGTCCGCTGTTCCGCTGTAATACTGTTCCCGCGTCCTGCCGTGCACAGCCACCGCGGCTGCGCCGGCCTCTTCGATGATCTTTGCGATCTCAACTGCATTCACATGCTCATCGTCGAACCCTTTTCTGATCTTGACGGTCACCGGCTTCTCGATCGCTTTCACGACCGCGCTGACAATCTCATAAACCAGCTTCGGATCCTTCATCAGCGCAGAGCCCTCGCCGTTTTTCACCACCTTCGGCACCGGGCAGCCCATGTTGATGTCAAGGATCGCAAAGGGACGCTCCTCGATCCGCTTTGCCATCTCACTCATGATCTTCGGATCAGAGCCAAAGAGCTGGAGAGAGACCGGCTTCTCGTCGGGATGGATCGTAAGGAGCTGTTCCGTGTTCCTGTTATTGTAGAGGATCGCCTTGGCGCTTACCATTTCCATACAGAGAAGGCCTGCCCCCTGCTCTCTGCACAGCAGACGAAATGGCAGGTCAGTCACGCCTGCCATGGGTCCCAGGATATAAATATTTTCAAGTTCTACATTTCCTATCTTCAATCGCTTCATGATCTTATCTCTGTCAACTCTCCTTCATTCTCTCATAGATCAGCCTCAGCCCGTTCAGGGTGAGCTGCGGATCGTACCGGTCGATGCAGTCCGTCTCCTTTGCAATAATCTTGCCCAGACCGCCTGTGGCAATGACATAGGCATCTGTATAGCCTGACTCTTCCTTGATCCGCTTTACAATGTACTCCGTCTGGCCGACCGCGCCGAACACAAGCCCTCCCTGCATACCGGTAACTGTGTCGCGCGCCAGGATCGAGTCCGGCTTCCTGATCTGGATCGCAGGGAGCATGGCCGCGCCGCCCCACAGAGAGCGTCCCGCTGTCTCGATGCCCGGCGCGATGATGCAGGCTTCCAGCGTACTTTCCGGACCTACCAGGTCATAGGTGGTCGCCGTCCCAAAGTCGATCACGATCGCCGGCCCCTGTGCGATCGCATATCCTGCCACCGCATTGACGATCCGGTCCGGACCGGTCCGGGAAGGATTGTCAGAGAGGACTTTTACGCCCGTATCTGTCTCCGCTGACACAATGACCGGTGTTGTGTCCAGATACTTTATGATACCGCTTGTAAACGAGTGCATAATGTCGGGCACCACCGACGCGATGATGACCGCATCGATCTTCTCCGGGTCGATCCCCCGATGTTCCAGTATCCCGCAGATCGTAAAGCCATATTCATCGGATGTTCTCTGCCGTTTCGTCGTCATGCGGAACATGCCGAGCAGTTTTTCCTCCTCAAACACTCCCATTGTGATGTTTGTATTTCCGATATCTATTGTCAGCAGCACATCTGTCCCTCCTCTGTAATTTCTAAATATTTTCCGGCACACTCTCAGATGCACAGTGCAGCGGCATATTTTCATATTGATATATCATAACAGTCAAAAAAGGACATCGTCAATGCTTTTGCGAAGTTTTCTGCCCCTGTCTTTAGCCAGAGGCCGGAGCAGCGGCATCCGTCAGCCGCCGCATCAAAAAAGGAGCGGGAAACTCCTGCCATACCAGGCAGAGTCACCCGCTCCTTTGATTCATTCAATATCTGTTTTTCAGTTTTTACAGCTGCTGCGACTGTCTCTTTCTCACTACAACGATCACGCCTGCAGAAAGCATCAGTACCAGGACTGCCGCCATAGCGCTGAACTCATCTCCCGTCTTAGGAGCGTCGGATCCTTTGCCCGGTGTGGAAGTTCCCGGCTTCTGAGACGGATCTGTTCCGTCGTCCGGATTCTCATCTGCTCCCGGCTGTTCTGTGCTTACCGCTTTTGTCTGCTTTGCAAGCCACTGCCATGCGTTCACACCATTCTCGTCGTAGCACTCATTGTTGTCAAAATAGGTCCATGACCAGTGTCCCTGGTATGAATACGGCGTTCCATCCTCATTGAAGAAACGTCCTGTTGTGTCATGTACATCGTCAAATGCCGATACATGGACATTCTCCGCTCCCGCTGCCAGAAGTCTCTCGACTGTCGGTTCCGTACACTTGGTCGGATCGACCGTCGTGTCATTCTTCGCGTAGGTAAACCAGATCGGCATATCCACAAGGCTCTCAATCTGCTCATCTGTGATGTACTCGTCATAGAATGCTTCACAGATCGGGAATGCCGCTGCAAAGTAGTCCGGGTGTTTGATGATCATTTCCATTGTCATATAACCGCCGTTGGAGCATCCGCCGATAAGAATACGGTCTGCATCAATGTCCGGATTTTCTTCTACATAAGACTCGATGAACTCAAACAGGCTCTCCGCATAGCGGGATCCTTTGTCTCCATTCTGATATTCGCCGTCGCCGCCGTCCATCCACATGGTCGCCGCCTGCGGGACGAGGACGTACGCGCCGCCGAACAGATCCTGGAACTCATCACTTACCAGCGCTGTCACTTCATTTCCGAGAAGATCGATATAAGAATCATTTACTCCGTTGTCTGTACCTTCACCTGCTCCATGCAGCCAGATAACCAGTGCGTTCTCTTTGTCATCCTCTGCCGGTGTATAGTCTGCATAGTTGTAAACTGTCCCGTCTGCTGCCGTGTACTTCTGATCGATGTCAAACACGCCGTCCACCTGGGGCACGATCTTGCCGCTTCCCTTCAGATCGATGGACGGATCTACCGCCAGCATGTCCACCTCTGTTCCGTCTGCAAACTTCAGTGTGCTGTCTGCGTTCAGAGATACCTGAAGTTCATACGTCTCACACCAATAATTGAATCCCTGCATAAATTTGTAGATGAACGGTGATCCTGTGTTCGGATCTACATACATCTCGACCGCGATCGTCTGAGAGTCACCCTCAATTCTGTTTCCTTCTGCGTCAGACGGATAAACGTCGAGCACTTCTCTGGCCACGGGATCACCGATACCGCCGAACATGCTCTCTTTCGCTTCCATTACGCTGAAGTCTTCCTTGCGGAGAGACTCTGTGTCAACCGCTCTGTCCAGAGTGATCACTGTCTTTGTAACTGCCGGTCCCCAGTCATCTCCGATAATATATGCTTTCTGCGTTCCTGAAGCCACTACCGCATTTGTCTGTTCAGAAAGCCACTCCCATGCGTTCACACCATTCTCATCATAGCACTCATTGTTGTCAAAATAGGTCCATGACCAGTGTCCCTGATATGAATACGGCGTTCCATCCGCATTAAAGAAGCGTCCGGTTGTATCGTGTACGTCGTCAAATGCCGATACATGAACATTCTCTGCTCCTGCCGCCAGAAGTCTCTCGATCGTCGGCTCCGCACATTTTGTCGGATCAACAGTCGTATCGTTCTTCGCGTAGGTAAACCAGATCGGCATATCCGCCAGGCTCTGGATCTGCTCATCTGTGATGTACTCATCATAAAATGCTTCACAGATCGGGAATGCCGCCGCGAAGTAATCCGGGTGTTTGATGATCATTTCCATCGTCATATAGCCGCCGTTCGAGCAGCCGCCGATCAGGATCCTGTCTGTATCGATATCCGGATTTGCCTCAACGTATGACTCAATGAGCTCAAACAGGCTCTCTGCATAGCGGGATCCTTTGTCTCCGTTCTGATATTCTCCGTCGCCGCCGTCCATCCACATGGTAGCCGCCTGCGGAGCGAGGACGTACGCGCCGCCGAACAGATCCTGGAACTCATCACTTACCAGCGCTGTCACCTCATTGCCGAGAAGGTCAATATAAGAATCATTTACTCCGTTGTCCGTACCCTCTCCGGCTCCATGCAGCCAGATCACAAGCGCATTCTCTTTGTCATCTGCTGACGGTGCATAGTCTGCGTAATTGTAAACTGTTCCGTCGGCTGCCGTATACTTCTGATCGATGTCAAACACGCCGTCGACCTGCGGCACGATCTTTCCGTTCCCTTTCAGGTCAATGACCGGATCCACACTGAACGACTCCACTGCCGCGCCGTCTGCCAGACGAACCTCACTCCCTTCATTCA
Source organism: Lachnospiraceae bacterium UBA1818 (assembly GCA_904419285.1). Taxonomy (GTDB): domain Bacteria; phylum Bacillota; class Clostridia; order Lachnospirales; family Lachnospiraceae; genus Mediterraneibacter; species Mediterraneibacter caccogallinarum. The sequence goes on along the minus strand of CAJFQZ010000012.1, from coordinate 48,965 downwards.
GAGTCACTTCAAGCTCATATGTACTGCACCAGTAGTTAAAACCGGAAGTAAACTTGTAAACGAAAGGTGAGCCCGTATTAGGATCCACAGCCATCTCTATGGTGATCACCGATGAATCTCCTTCCACTCTGCTGCCTTCGCTGTCAGACGGATAGACATCCAGAACTGACCGCTCCGATGGCTCGCCGACGCCGAACATGCCCTCTTTCGTCTCCATTACGATGAAATCATCCTTGTCCAGGGAATCCGCATCGACTGCCTGATCCAGTGTTATCACCGTCTTCGTAACTGCCGGTCCCCAGTCGTCACCGACAATATAAGCTTTCTGTGTCCCTGTCACCTGTCCGCCATCCGCCGCCAGAGCCGGTACAGAAGTCATGGACACTACCATTGCCGCGCTGAGCAGACCGCTCAAAATCTTTTTCATCTCTCTTTCCTCCTTTAATCTGTAAATTTCCTATTAAAACAGAATTATATAGATTTTTGAAAAAAAAAGAATGCAATTATTTCTCCCGTTTTTGTACTTTTTTCATATAATTCTGCAAAAATCACTCCTGTACGGCAGGATTCCTTCTCCCCCGGCGTCTCTGCAGTCACTCCCCCATGAAGCAGAAAATTGCTGCCCGGCAGCCCCGGACAGCAATTCATTACCGCTTTACGTATTCATTATACACTTAACAGCATTGGCATTCATCCGCTTCTGCTGTTATTTTTTCTTTCTTCTTCCACAGACAGTATATCCGGCTCCTGCCGCAAGGGCAAGCAGCACTGCCGCGTATATCGCAGGATGAGCGTTATCTCCCGTCCTGACCGCTTTTGCAGCGCTCTGTGCGTTTCCGTTCCCCGCATCGGACGCATTGCCTGACGCAGACGCTGTCTTCTTTCCGTCCAGGCTGCTGCTCTGCCGCGCCGTCTACTTCTTCCTGGTCTGCTTCCAAATTGCTGTATGCTGCATCTGCCACGGAGATCGCACTCAGAAGATTCTGATAAGACTCCTCTGTGTAGGATTCTTTATTCTTTCCGTTCGCTTCTTTTAACAGCTCTTCCAGCAGTGATTTATCCGGACGGAGTCTCAGATCTGCCATTCCTTTGACAAGCTGAAGCATCACATCGTTGATTTCTTCCTGAAGAGCATCGCCGTCTGCCATGACATTTTCCGCTGTCTCCAGCGCGGCAAGGAATTCCGCCTGTCCCTTTTCAAGATACTTATCCAGCTCCGCTTCCATCTCCTGCGCTGCAGTGATGACTTTCTCAAGCTCGTCCTTGTTTCCTGTAAAGCTTAGATACTGAACGATCTCGATCAGATCCTCTACACTCTGATCCACCTCTTCCTGGGTCAGAGCAGGATCACCCGCTTCTGCTCTTGCAAGCAGATCCTCTGCGGCGCTGATCCTCTCATTGTAGAGCTCCACGATCGATTCCACCACATCCGTAAGATCCGCATCCTTTACCAGATCATAGGCTGCCCGGAGAAGCTGGATCCTGACAGGCTGTGCGCTCTCCGTGTACTGGATCGTAAGGGCAAGCTCAGTATCTTCCATAACGATTCCCGGGATCGCTCTGGCTGTTCCGGTTATCGTACCCGTATTTCCTTCCACGGACAAACTGGTCAGATCCCATTCCACCGGCACAGCTGCCTGTGCGCCGTCCTCCAGGGTGACAAGAACGTTCTCCGGAAGCTCCATATCCTCCGGCGCCGTCCCTGCTTCCACTTTCACCGGTTCCGGTGCGGTCAGCTCCAGCACACTCCTCGAGGCCGCTTCAACACCATATGCGTCAAACAGACCGAATCCCTGATCTGAAGTGCGTCCCTCCGGCAGCGTAACACGGATAAACCTCACTGCCCCTTCCGCCAGCTCATACGGTCTCACGTCATCTGTACCGTTCTCTGTACGGTCCGCCAGTGTGAACCAGGATTCTCCGTCAAGCGAGCCTTCGATGAGATATCTGTGCTCCTCGCCGGCATTCCACGTCATCTGGATATTGTCAAGTTCGTAGATCCCTTCCGTATCCACGAGCCACCACTCTTCTCCGAGCGTTGCCGGGTACCAGTAATAGTTCGGTACACCGTTGCTTCCGTATTCCGGCATGCTGTCTTCACGGCTGGAAGACGCATATGTTGTCTTTTCCCTGGACACGCTGAGCGGTCTGTACTCTGTCTTTTCTCCATATGCTTCAAATTCCTGGATCACCGGCCAGCGGGATCCCATATTATTAGTCGTGATATCGTACACTCTCAGATACTGCACGATATCATCGGATTCGATCTCCACATTCTTCCCGCATCCGTCTCCGCTGCGGTAATCTGCAAGATCTCTGTAGTGCTCACCGTCGACAGATCCCTGAAGCACGAACTTGTATCCGGCGTTCTCGAACTCGAACTGGATCTTTACCATAGACAGCTGGTATGTATCGCCCAGGTTCACCTGCCACCAGTGTCCGCTCGTTCCCTGTCCACCTTTTGCGCACCACTGTGTATCGGGATTTCCGTCGTTTGCATACTCTGCTTTTTCCACTTTGCCGGATCCTGCCACATTGACTGAGCTTGCCTCAACCGGCTTGTTCAGGGCAATGTTGGTGCTCTCTCCCGTACCGGACACTTCTCTTAACACTGCCCATTCTTTATTGGAGGATTTCGTAAAATCGATCCTCACATAGCGCCCGCTGACATTCTCAAATTCGAAGGCTGTCTCCGTACTTCCCGCACTGTTGTCGACAACGATGCAGTCCTTTACATTTTCGTCTGTGATCTCTTCATCTGAAACTGCGATCGTATAGTAATACTCTGCGCCGGATGTCTCCAGTGAGAGAAGAAGTGTTTCGATCCTTGTCGAAGCTCCCAGGTCTGCCATCCACCACTGCGGATAGCTTCCGCTGCTGGCGCACCATTTTGTATTGTTGTTTCCATCTACCGCATATCTTGCATATTCACTCTTTGAATCATCGGATTTAATATTTTCCGTGCTCGCGCTGGTCGCTTTTCCCAAGAAAATGTTCTGTACCTCTTCCGGCTCGAATTCGTATTCGTCGGCATCGCCTCCCTCAGGAACTTCCGGGAGCCCCTGTACCGCCTCTGTGGCAAAAGTGACAGATGCCGGAGCAAGGCCTTCTGCCTGTGCGGTCAGCGTGATCTCGCCTTCCCCTCTCTTGCTCTTTACCCAGACGGCCAGCTGTCCGCCTCTGGTCTGTACTGTCTTCGGGCCTACGATAAGCCCCGGGCCCGTAATGCTCAGGTCAACATCCGTATAAGCATCCGTCACCACCGTGCCGTCCGCGTCCGCGATGTCGATCCACACCAGCCTTGCATCACTTCCGTCCAGTTTCAGCGCCGAATCGTCCTGCGGACGCAGCTGAACTGAAGCAGCCTCGCCCGGCGCTTTCCTTACATACTCCGCAGCCTCTTCTCCGTCGATCAGGCCGACCGCCCTGAGAGTTCCTTCTCCTGCGGTATATGCGCTCAGATCAAATGTGACCGGCGGGTACTCCAGATTTTCCGTACTGATCTCTTTCCCGGCTCCGCTTCCCGGAGAACCGGATTCGCTCGTATCTCCGTGGGGCCCCACATTGTCTCATCGTGTCCCTGGACCGCTACAAGTTCGTCATTATAGTACAGGGCCACTTCATCACAGTTGCTGAACACCCGCACCTCAGAGTTGTCCGCGGCGCTGTCCCAGAGATTCGCGATATAGACCATCGGTCCTGTCTCTACACCGTACTCACTCATATCGACCTCGGGATCCCGCTGGCTGCGGAAGAAATAAGCAGAATGCCAAGGCCGATATCCCAGGCATCCCACTGGATGCAGCCCGCCGTCCACGCATAGGACACGCCGTCCGTCGGATACTCCTCTTTTGCGATGCGGTTCATCTCCTTTGCCAATGCGGCATTGTAATTGCTTTCATTCAGGCTCGTCTCCCACGCCATAATACTCGGATGGTTCCTGTGGGAGCGGATCGTGGTCCTGAGCTCTTCATATGTACTGTTCTTGAACGCATCCGTATTATTGAAATACTGCCACCCGGACGCACATTCCAGGACCATCACTCCATATTTATCACATGCATCATAAAACGCCTGAACATGAGGATAGTGAGACATTCTCACAAAATCAAACCCGTTCTCTTTGAACTGTTTCACTTCAGCATAAATCGCACTCTCAGTCATGGCGTTCCCGACCATGTACGTCTCCGAATGCAGGTTTGCTCCGTTGACCTTTGTCAGGACATCATTCACATAAAGGCCGTCCCGCTTCCATTCCACCTTGCGGATGCCGTATGTGGTGTCCACGCTGTCTTTCTTTACCCCGTCCACATAGACGGTTGTGCGCACCGTATACAGTTCCGGCGTGTATGTGGACCAGAGCCTCGGGTCATCGACCGTAAGCACATGGGTGAAATCTGATGCCTCAGCGCTTCCGATCTCTTCCGTACTCTCCTGAGAAGCTGCCTCTGTCCCGTCCTCGTTGAGGATCTCGGTCCTGAGTGTGACGTTCTGCTCCTCTCCGCTTAAGTTCTCCACCTGGGTCTTTACTTTTACGACCGCACTCTCCGTGCCGACCTCCGGCGCTGTGATAAAGACGCCGCCCCCGGCCGTTGTGTCAGCCTCCACTGCATCCGTGATATGGACCGGGTCCTTCACAGTCAGGTAAGCTTCCCCGTAGATCCCGCCCCAGTACTGAAAGTCAGGATTCGTCTTTCCCGGAGCAAAATTCGTGTTCGGGCTGCTGTCAATCTTGACCGCGATGACGTTCGTCTCTCCATAATTGACGAGTCCTGTCAGATCGATAACGAACGGAGAATATCCGCCCTCGTGGGTCATGATCTTTTCTCCGTTTAAATAAACTTCTGCCTTCTGCATCGCCGCTTCGAACGTAAGAAGGAGCTCTTTGCCCTCCAGCGACGGATCCGGCGTAAAGTCCTTGCGGTACCAGCTGATGCCGAGATATGCATCCTTGTTATCCGCATCATAAAAATCCGTCGAATGGGGCAGGTTCACATAGACCCATCCGGCATCCGAAAACGCGGCCTGATCTGCTCCGGCGGCATCCACTTTGTAATAATGCCAGTCCGTGTTAAAATTGATCGTTTCCCGCTCTGCTTCCGCGTCTGTCTCCTGCAGTACGGCATTCCTTTCTTCCGCCTGCGCGGGCAGATAAGGGGTCACCACAGAAAACAGCATCGCCGCGCTCATCATAGCTGCAATGATCTTCTTTTTTTCATGCCTTTTCCTCCTGAGTTTATTCAACATGTACAGTTATACCTCTGTATTGTACTCCTTCCACAGGAATATTGTATAGAATTTTCAATGCTATTCTTCAATTTTTATGCAATATTTTCACATTTAAAAGTGTTCATGGGCAGCACGGATTAAATTCAGGAAGGGGACAGCGGACAAAACTCCCTCTCTCATTCTCAGAATTCAGAAACGCCCCTCCGCAAAGATTTTCTTCGCAAAGGGGCGTTTCATGCTCTCTGTATTATACTGTATCTTCTGATCCTGCAGTTTTTTATCTTCTGCTGACGGGCTGACCGCTCATCAGAATCTCTTGATCTTCCTTGTCGTCGTCTTCTCAAACTCCGTATCCCGGACGATCAGGCTGTAGATCTTCTTCTGGGGAGCCGCAGTGCGGTTGTACTCATCGATGACCTCCTGCAGCTTTGCCCGCACATCCTTGATCCTTTTCTTCTTCACGTAATCCTGATCCGGATAGATCTCCGCCTCGATCACACCGTTATTCTCACGGACGAGCACCTCTCCTACAAGTCGGTTCGTGCTCAGGGCATTCTCCAGTTCCTCGGGGGAGACATTCTCGCCGTTCTTCGTGATGATCAGATTCTTCTTGCGCCCGGTAAGATAGACAAAGCCGTCTTCGTCCACATAACCCAGATCTCCGGTCTTAAGCCAGCCGTCCTCCAGGGTCTCCGCCGTCTCTTCCGGCATCTTATAGTATCCCTGCATGACGCTGCTGCCCTTTACCCACAGCTCACCGTCCACTGTCTTTGCCTCACAGTTTGGCAGAAGCTGGCCCACTGCATCCTTCCGGATATTCCATGCCTGGGAGACGCTGATGACAGGCGCGCACTCAGTCATGCCGTATCCCTGCTGGATCGTGATGTCATATTTCTTGAACAGATCGATATAGGACGGATCCAGGTAAGCGCCGCCGCTGCAGATCGTATGGAACTGTTTTCCAAACACCTGGTTCTTCACGATCTTCGCAGGTAGAAGGGAAGCCTCCTCCAGCTTCTTCGCCATGGTCTCGATCATCAGCGGGACCATCAGGATCATCTCCGGCTTGAAAAGCTTGATATTCTTCGCCACACGCATCAGAGAATCATTGATACAGATCACAGCGCCCAGGGACACGCCTTTTAAAACATCCATGCTCAGGCAGTATGCGTGATGGATCGGGAGCACTGTCATGATCACAATGCGCTCCGGGATCTTCATATCCAGGCAGGTCGCATTCTCCGCCACATTTCTGTGCGTCAGCATGACGCCCTTGCTCTTTCCGGTAGTTCCTGATGTAAACATGATCGTACAGAGCTGGTCCGGCTCCGGCGCATAGTCAAAGCTTCCCCTGTGCTCTTCCAGGAGTTTCCAGAAAGAATAGGCATGGTCGTCATGCGACTCCTGCTGCATGGAGATCATGATCTTCAGCTGCGGGCAGCGTTCCTTCGCGATCTCCGCCACATCCTTTCTCACCTCGTCATAGACGAGCACCGTGGAATCAGAACGGGCGATCAGATCGCACACGTCTTCCGCCGGGAGGTTCACATCCAGAGGCACGATGACGCTCCCGCTGTCGACTGTTCCAAAGTAGGTCACAAGCCACGCGTAGGAGGTCATCCCGATAACGGCGATATGCTTTCCCTGCTCCCCCATGTCTCTGAGCACGCTGGAAAAGCTTTCGCTGTCCTCTCTTAGCTGCGTATAAGTCTTTGATTCAACTTCATTCTTACTTATTTTATAACGGATCGCATCCTCCGGGCCGTATTTCTTCTCTGTACCCGTCAGGATCTCACGTACGGTACTGCAAAGCATCTCTTTTCTATATCCTTTCTCCGCGTCAGCGCGGACATAAAGAGACAGACCGCTCCAGCCTGTCTCTGCCTTCTGTTCCTGTTTCTGTTTCCTATGACTCAGCCGTCAGTTTCTCAAGATAATCGACAGCTTCCTGGACTGTACGGATATTTGCCGCCTCTGTCTGCTCGACCTCCACGTCGAACTCATCCTCGATCTCTCCGAGCATGCTCATGAAGTCAAAGGATGTAAATCCAAGATCTTCCATAAAGCGGGACTCCGGACGGATGTCCTCCGGCTCAACCTCCACATAGTTACAGATAATGTCAACTAATTTTTCAAACATGATCGTTCTCCTTTTTGCTCCTTATTTCTCTATCTGAATTTCCTGCTTGTACTGTTTTCCTCCGCGGTCCGGGATCTCATCCTTAAACCAGCTTAATGATCTCGCCGATCGTCAGGTCCGGATTCTCCGCGCCTTTGAACATGATCTTGCAGAGATAATAGTACAGGTACTCAAGCTCTTCTTTGGATACCGCCTTGATCTGGTGTTCGAAGTTGAAGTCCAGTCCGTTGTCCTCCGGGCGGTGCATCACAGTCAGATACATTCCCTGCGGGCAGATGCCGTTAGGATACCATTTTGTCTTGTAACGGATATCGCCCAGCTGATCCAGACCCTTTTCCTTCAATGTGAGCGGCTGGTATGTCAGCGAGATGGGCTCATATCCGAGTCCCGGGTTCGGCTGCGGATATGTCTTTGCGCGGTATGCAAAATAGGCGGTCGGATCATAGTTCGCGTGACGGAAGTACTCGTTCTGTTTGTCGCGGATCGCATAGACTCCGTCGATGAACTTCATATCCTGTGGAAAGATCGTGCGGAACGGGAAGGAATGGATCCTTGTGCCGCCGGATTTCTTCTCCTTCAGCGTCGCGCGTCGTGCGATCGTTGTCGTCAGCGATACGTCGTCAAATCCGTTCATTTTCTGATAATAGGTGCGCAGTCCCATGAGGAGCAGGCATGCCAGCGATACATGATATTTCTCGCAGAAGTCCATCAGGCGCTTCGTCGGCTCCGCCTCGAGATGGAAAATATCAAGCGCGGACTTCGTGTCGTCTGTAACGCAGAACGCAGATCTCAGATCAGGATTCTTGAACATCTCACGCATAGACTCCAGCTTCGCTGTTCCGTGAAGGTCGTTGTAGATCGGTTCGCTCTTCTCGATCTCTTTCTGGAAGTACTCGATATCTCTCAACTGCGCCTTGCTTCCCGCCTCATAGGCAAAATCACGCTGGATCTGCTCGACGTAGGACGCCATATCCTTGGGGTACGGAACGCCTTCATATTTCGCGTTACAGTACAGCTCGATGATATCCTTCAGGAAACAGATCAGTGACTGTGCGTCCACGATCATATGGTTTCCGAGGAAGTACACTCCGTTGAATCCGTCGGGCATCTTGATCATGACGATCCTTGTCAGAGGCGCATCAAACATCTTGAAGGGCACCGCCGTCCATTTCTGCATCTCGGCCTCTGCCTCTTCGATCGTCCCGTTCGAGAAATCGACGAACTCTATGTCCTTCTCTTCCGGATCCATCACATACTGATACCAGGTTCCTTCCTTGTCTTTTGCGAAACGGACACGCATCCCCTCGCTTCTCGCATATGCCTCGTTGATGGATTTCTTCAGCTGATCCCAGTCGAGCTCTACCTCGATGGTCAGGCTTGTCCCGATGTTCAGCACCGCCATATTCGGGCAGTGGGGTGCGTAGTAAAGGTGAAACTTCTGTGCTACTGTCAGCGGATACACTTTGTGTCCTTTTCTTGTCCTCATCATTTCATTATTCCTCCGATAAATGAATCCAGGGCCTTTTCGTATGCTTCGGTGTCTTTGTAGTAGCTCTCACCGTGGCCCGCCTCTTTTACGATCAGCTTCGTCTTTGGCGAAGCGCAGTTCTTATAGATCTCCTCGCACATCCAGCAGGGAACGAATACATCCTTCGCCCCGTGGATGAAAAGGATCGGCACCCTGGCCTTTCTCACTTCTCTCGCAGCATTGCATTCATCGAGGCCATAGCCTGCATTTCTCTTATTCAGCTTATCCGCGATCTGGATCATCGGGAATGCCGGCAGATGATACATACTGTGGAGCACATGAGTAAACACATCCTTGGCTGATGTAAAGGCGCAGTCGGAAACGATTCCTTTCACCTGAGGCGGCAGCTTCAAGCCGCTCATCATACATACCGTAGCTCCCCCCATGGAATTGCCGTGAAGGAGGATCTGGGCATCGTCTCCCATCTTTCCGACCAGCCATTTTATCCACTCCATACCATCCAGACGGTCCATGGTGCCGAAACCGATATAGGTTCCCTCGCTCTCTCCGTGTGCCCGCTCATCAATCAGGAGCATACGGAACCCATGGTTCAGATAATAATAGGAAAGACTTCCGTAATCATTGATCCCCTGGCTTGTATAGCCGTGGAAACAGATGACCGCCTTATCTCCGCCGTCTCCCTCGAAATATGTACCATGGAGCTTCAGTCCGTCATGGGAGGTGATCCACACATCCTCGTGGGGCTGCTCCATCATCCAGTCATGCCGTTCATGCATGATCGGGAAATAGCTTTCCCAGTCCACGCCGGACATCTTCATCGTCCGTTCTGTCTTCGCGTTATACCGCATCATGGTCCTTCTGTAGAAATATGCGGTCCCGCCGGCTTCCGCCGCCGTGAGCACGCCCAGAAGCGCCGCTGCTCCTTTCAGTAATCTGCCCATTTTTCTTCACCTGCTTTTCTTGAATGTCCTATTTGCTTTTCTTCCCTTTTTTCTTCTTGCTGTTAATCAGGTCCTTCAGCTTTAATGCCTTGTCGATATTTCCTTCCACCTTCAGTCTCCCGAACGTCACTGCGAGGATCGGGTCTGTCCTGCCTTCCGCGATCTTGAACAGTGTCTCTGCAGAGCAGGTGAACATGGCGTCGCGGTCAAAGTACTCATACGGCTCGACATAGAGCTGTCCGTCCTTCACCTCTGCGTAGAAGATTCCTTCTGCCTCGCCCGTGATATTGAACTGATAGGCAAGATGCTCGTGAATATCGCTCACATCGGCATCCATCAGCATTCCCTTTACCTTCGAAAACATGTCCGCGTATGTCATAATATCCTCCTTTTCGACCGATCACAGCCATTTTCGACCGTTGGTCATTTCTTTTCTCTTGTTAGATTACCATCTTTCCGACCGCTGGTCAACCGGCGTTCACGTCAAAATAAGATGAAAAATCTTTTTCTTTTTTGTGTAGTATTCTAGCTGGCTGTTCCGGCTTTGATGTGCTATACTTTGAACTGATTCTTATTGTTACTATCAGATGCTCCCGCGTCTGATCAGGCTCCGGTTCTTCCGCCGGCAGCATTTGGGAAAGGACGACATACAATGGCAAATCAATTAAAATACGACCGCATCCTGGACGCCCTGCAGGAACTGCTGGAAAACCAGAAGCTTCAGACCATCTCTGTCAGCGAGATCGCTCATACCGCAGGGATAGGAAAAGGAAGCATCTATTATTACTTTCCGTCCAAAGATGCGATCTTCGAAGCGCTGGTAGAGCGAAGCTATGAGAAACCGCTCCGGACAGCCAAAGCACTTTCTTCCCAGACTGAGATCTCACCTTTTACGAGGATGGCTATGATCTTTCAGGCATGCCGCAATTCTTCCGCCGAGTTCGTAAGATCAGGGGACAGCGAAGGCACCGGCGCACAGGAGAAGGCTTTCATCCACCAGAAATATATCAACCACATTATCACAGAGCTCAAACCGGTGCTCGCTGAGATCATACGGCAGGGCATCGCCGCCGGAGATATCCGCTTCGACGACCCCGAAGCTCTCGCGGAGATCGTACTGATCGTGCTTACCGTGAAGACGGACGATACCCTGGTGCCTTCCACCCGTGAGCAGAGCGAACGCACTATCCGAGCACTGATCTCACTGCTTGAAAAAGGTACGGAGAACCCGCCGGGATCATTGAATTTTCTTATGAGTTAGAGAAGCTCTATTGACAGAAAACTTTTTTTGTGCTAGGTTTCTACTATAAATGAGAAGTCCTGTCTTTTCCCGGCAGGATGATCTGAAATGTAATTCAACAATGCAGTTTTATATGGCGAATAAATGAGATTTATTCGCTATGTTTTTACCAACATTTTAGCACTCAATACATTTGAGTGCTGATAAGATAAGGGGGCTTATTTATGGTAATAAGACCAGTTTACAACATCCTTCTCCTGCCGGATGTTTCCTACTATTTTAAGAAAGAGTTTTTCTCCGGCTTCGGCGGTGAGTCCATCGAGGCAGGTTCTGATATCCTTTTCATTTTCCTGAAAAACGAGAAGGAAAGTGGATTTACGCCGGAGGACTTCTATCCGATCGGGCTTTCCGCGCGGGCAGAAGGATTCGGAGACGAAGACGCGGTCTCAGTGCGCACGCTGAACCGGGTCGATCTGTCTGATCTGCAGATCTCGGATGACCAGATCACACTGTCCGCCTCCATCCGCCCGGACACGGAAGACATGTCCGACGCAGAGGCCGGACAGCAGTTTGCAGAACTCCGCACAGCACTTCTCCGGTTCGTCCAGGGTTACCAGTGGGGACTCTGGGCGAGGAGCTTCATCCTTCAGCGGAAGAACATCAATGATCTTGCATGCGCGCTGGCGGATTATCTGAATCTGACCGCAGAAGAAAAGTACGGGATCCTGGCAGCCGATTCCATCCGCACGAGATACAGCCTGATCATCGGCGCTGTCAGCGAGTTCATTGAAGTCGCCAAGGTTTCAGAAGAAGCACAGAATGCCCAGAAGGGGGATCAGGAACAGCTTTACCGGGAGGCAGCCATCAAGAAGCAGATCGACTATCTGCAGAAAGAGCTGGACGACATGCACCCGGAAAATGTATCGGACATCAGGAAATTCGAAAAGAAAATCGAATCATCCGGAATGAACCCGGAGGCAAGACGCGAAGCCGAAAAGGTGCTCAACCGGATGCGCCAGGAGGGGAAAGAGAGCCATGAGTACGGGCTTCTCTATGATTACCTTGACTTTGTGACCAGTCTTTCATGGAAGGCTCCCGAAGTAAAACCCATCGATCTGGACAAGGCGGAAGCAGTTCTGGATGAAGACCACTACGGGCTCAGGAAAGTCAAGGAGCGCATCATCCAGCAGCTCGCTGTCATGGCTCTGAACAAGAAGCAGTACGGCTCCATCCTGCTCTTTGTGGGCGCGCCCGGCACGGGCAAGACAAGTATCGGACAGAGCATTGCCCGCGCGCTGGGCCGTGAATATGTCCGCATCAGTCTGGGAGGCATCCGCGACGAAGCGGAGATCCGCGGCCACCGCAGGACCTATATCGGCGCCATGCCGGGGCGGATCATGGAGGGAATGAAGCGCAGCGGCGCCTCCAACCCGGTCATGGTGCTGGATGAGGTGGACAAGCTGGCCAAGGACTATGGCGGAGATCCGGCAAGCGCACTCCTGGAAGTACTGGATCCGGAGCAGAACAATACATTTACAGACCACTATATGAACGTTCCCTATGATCTGTCCAACGTGCTCTTCGTCTGCACCGCAAACACTGCGGACACGATCCCGGAACCTCTCCTGAACCGGATGGAAGTCATCTCTTTCCCCGGCTACACCGCTGTAGAGAAGTTTCATATCGCCCGGAAGCATCTGCTCCCCAAGGCTCAGAAAGCGATGGGCATCACGCCGAAGATGCTGAAGCTGACGGACGGCGCCATCCGGCGCATGATCGACGAGTATACAATGGAATCCGGCGTCCGCGATCTCAAGAAGCTGATCGATACGCTCTGCCGGACAGCCGCGGTAAGGCTCGTAAAAAACGAGGGCAGTTCCATCACTGTCACAAAGAGCAGCCTGCCCGACTATCTCGGGAAAAAACAGATGCACCATGAGCGAAAGCTGACAGAGAAGATTCCCGGCGTGGTTACCGGCCTTGCCTGGACACGGGCAGGCGGCGAGATCCTCTTTATCGAAAGCCGTCTCACCGCCGGAAAAGGGAACCTGCTGATCACAGGGCAGCTGGGCGATGTGATGAAAGAATCCGTCCAGATCGCACTGAGCCTCGTAAAATCGCTCTACCCGAAAGAGAGCAGAGTATTTGAGGACCACGATCTTCACATTCATGTTCCGGCAGGCGCCGTTCCGAAGGACGGACCTTCGGCGGGGATCACGCTCACCACGGCTCTGGCTTCTCTCATCACGGGAAAAGCAGTCGATACGGACTGCGCCATGACAGGGGAAGTCTCTCTCCGAGGCGGCATCCTGCCGATCGGCGGACTCCCGGAGAAGCTGATGGCCGCGCAGCGGGCAGGGATCACGAAAGTCTTCATCCCCGCCGCGAACATGGATGATCTGGACGACGTCGCAGACGAAGTAAAAAGCAGGCTGGAGATCATCCCCGTCAAGAAAGTCACCGACGTGCTTGGGAAGCTTTTAAAATAGACCTTCTGTCTTCAAAGATTTTAGTTCTTCAAAGAAAAGGGGAAGGCACCCACGGCAGAAAATATCTGTCCCGGCGCCTTCCCTTTCTTCAGTTCTCTGTATCCTGCTCCACATCTTCTCCAAGATAGAATACCCGGAAGAACATCTCCAGAGACTCAAACAGCTCCCGCTTGGTCTTCTGCAGTTCTCTGATCTTCAGAACACTCCCAATCTCATCAAAGAAGAAGTCATTTTCTTCATGGTCAACCTTTAATTCGAGATTGCCTTCCTCGTCAAACACGAGCATCAGGATACCGCCCACATCCTCTGTATACAGTACGCACATGATCTTAAGCTCCTCTTTGACATTCTCCGGAAGCGCATCGAACTCCGGGTTGAGATAAAATTTCTGTTCATAGGCATTCGCCGCACATAATACGATTTCTTCGTTCATATAACTCCTTTCAGACATATCCGTACACTCCGCGCACAGATACCTCTCCTGCACAGATATTCTCTACTGTTCCGTCCTCCCGGCGCACGATCAGCTCCCCTGTTTTCGTGATTCCTTCCGCATGCGCCTGATAGGATTCCCGCACACCGATGACCCGCACCTCTCTGTCTCTGTTTACAAGCATTGAACTGTACTTTTCCATCAGGCCTGAAAGGTCCTGCGTCTTCATGAAAATATCGTAGTTCGCTTCTAACCGTTCCATCACAGCCGCAATGACCGGCGACCGCTTCACCGCATGTCCGCACTCCAGCCGGAGAGACGTGGCGGTCTGACTGATCGCCTCCGGGAACTCCGTCATATTCACATTGATACCGACTCCCACAGTGACATGGTTGATATAATCGATCTGGGAGCTCATCTCCGTGAGGATCCCGACAAGCTTTTTCCCGTTTATGATAATATCATTCGGCCACTTGATCTGCACCTGAGGAATCTCTCCGGACACCTCTTGTTCCAGACAGCCCCTGATCCCTTCTGCTGCACTGCACGCCATGACAAGCGTAAGCATAGCCGCCTTATCAGGGGGAATCTCCGGACGGAGGAGGACAGACATATAGATACTGCTGCCCGCCGGCGACTCCCAGGATCTGCCGCGCCGGCCTCTCCCCGCGGTCTGTCTGTCCGCCACAGCCAGCGTGCCGTGGGGCGCGCCCTCATCGCCGAGCTGTCTGGCCCGCAGATTGGTCGAGTCCGTCACGTCATAATAGACAATATTTTTCCCCGCCCAGCGGGTGCTCATGAGACTTTCCAGCTCTTCCTTCGTCATCACATCCGGGCCGTCCACAATACGGTATCCCCTGTTCCGCACAGCCTCCACTTGGTATCCTTCCTCCTGGAGCCGGCGGACGGTCTTCCACACGGCGGTCCTGGATACTCCGGTCATCTCGCTGATCTGCTGTCCGGAGACATAACCGTCCGTCCCGCGGAGCAGCTTCAATATCTCTGTCTTCATCTATGATCTCCTTACCATTGATACACACAATTCATTATACATGAAAATCTCGGATTCTCAACTTGTCTTTTCCAAAATTCCGTTCATTTCCTTGAAGACAAGATTCCGAAATGTTATAATCTATAAATCATATTTATTATTTTTCATTCTTATTTTATATGATAAAAGGAGCATACATATGAACACGATCCAACTTCAATGCTTTATCGCTGTTGCAGAGCACCTCAATTTCTCACGCGCATCCGAAGATCTGAAGATGACGCAGCCCGCGGTCAGCCATCAGATCCGCTCCCTGGAAGACGAGCTGGAAGTAAAGCTTTTTAACCGCACAAGCAAAAGCGTGGCTCTGACCCAGGAGGGTATCCTGTTCCTGGCAGACGCACAGCTGATCCTCAAGACAGCCCTATCCGCAAAAGAAAGGCTTGGAAGGCATGAACATTTTGTATCTTTTGAGATCGGATGCCATAATCAGGCAGAACTGAACCTGCTTCCGCCGATACTCCGGCAGCTGTCTGAGGACTTTCCCCTGATGCGCCCTTCCATTCACCTTGTCCCCTTCCCCTCTCTGTTCGGCCAAGTGGAAAACAAACAGATCCATGCCGCCTTCGGCACGAAGGAAGATCAGAAGAATACTGCGCTCTGCTTCAGGGAACTCTGTTCCGCATCCATCGCATGCATCTGCTCGCCGTCTCATCCGCTCGCACAGTATAAGACGCTCACAACGCAGCAGCTGTCCGGCAGCATTATCGCCTGTTCACCGCGTCAGATCTCCGATTCAATCTTCAGACTGCAGAATATGCTCCTGGTGAACCTATCCCCGGCACAGCGCTACTTTACCGAGAGTCTGGAGAGCGCTCTGACCATAGTAAAAGCACAGCTTGGATATACCTTATATCCGGATATCGTCCCGGCAAGAGATCCGGATCTGTGCTATATTCCCGTCACAGATATGCCGCGGCTTCCGTTCGGCGTGTATTACCGGTATAACGATACCCACCCTATACTAAAACGTTTTCTCACACTTTGCCGGCAAAGTGACTTCGCCGCTGATTCTTTGATCCGTCAGGAAAGGAGGAGCTCATGATGAAGACAGAACAATCTGCTGATTTTATTCTCGCCGATTCCATTTTATCCGGCGCAGTGACCGAGACCCGCACTGCAGGGTATTCTTTCGCTCATCATCTCCACTCGTCCATCGAGATCTACCGCATCCTGTCCGGCGAGTGCTGTATGACCGTGGGCTCCGTGACCATTCAGTGCAGACGCGGGGATTTCATTTTGATCCTCCCGAATGTACTGCACTCCTTTTATTTAAACAGCGACTCTGACTGTACCTTTATCCATATTCACTTTGACCCCGCGATGTTCTCCCATATTATACTCGAAGACAACGGCGTATGTCCTACTTCGCTTATTCATGCCCTGCTGTTTTCTTCCCGCTTTTATTACCGCATCCCCGCTGATTCCGTACTGGACCGCACACTGAACAAGCTCCTCGAGCTGCAGTCGGCACATTCCGAACACTTTGCCAATGCGGAGATCAATATACTTTTAATCAGTATGATGCTGCATCTTCTGAACCAGAACTCCGCGGATCAGCTGACTTTTTCTTCCCACCAAAACAGCTATGTCGCCTACACCCTGAATTATATTGAAAAGAAGTATATGACTAAGATCAGGCAGACGGACATCGCCTCGCAGCTTCAGATCTCCGTCCGTTATCTCAGCCGGCTGTTCAAAGATTATATGGGCATCCCGCTCTCTTCCTATATTAATATCTATCGGATCAACCGTTCGATCGAGCTTATGCAGAAAACAGACCTTACGCTTACCGAAATTGCCCTGGCCGTCGGGTTTTCTAACGCCCAGCACTATTCTAAAACATTCATAAACATTATCAATGAACCGCCTTCTCAATATCGAAAACGGCTTTTAAAATAATCTTCCGCATTGCAAGCAAAAAAGATGGACCATACTCCATACGGAGTATGAGTCCATCTTTTCTGCACGCTGTCTGTTTTCCTCAAACAGACACTGCATCCTGCTTTTTTATCTTTATGTCAGCTTCTTTTTCTCTTAGCGAGAACCGCGGCTGCTGCTGCCAGCATCATAGCTGCTGCAGATCCTGCGATCGGCAGTACGCTGTCGCCGGTCTTTACTGCTTTGCTTCCTGATGCAGCTGCTGTCGTCTTATTTCCGCTGTTTCCACTGTTCTGGCTGCTGGTCTTGTCCGCTGCTGCGATCTGCTGTCCGCTGCCGCTGTCTGCGCTTCCATTGTCAGAGCTTCCGGTGTTTCCGCCTGCGCTGCTGTCCGGAGCTGACGGTTCGGAAGGTGTCTCATCCGCACTGCCTGTGGAAGCAGTAAGCTGATCTATAGCCGCCTTAAGCCCTGTCTCAGCCGCGCTCACTTCCTCCTCCGTTGCCTGATCGTCTTCAAGTACACTCAGCGCCATTGTCAGAGCACTGTTGAACGCTGCGACCGCTTCTTCAGAAGCGCCCTCTGTATTCAGTTCATTCGCATCAGCGATCAGAGCCTCAAGAGCATCCTTGCTCGGCTTCAGGCGAAGTTCACCCATCGCCTTCAGCAGTGCTTTCCATGCCTGATCGATCTCATCCTGCTCTGCGAGCTCTTCCTCCAGAACAGCTTCACCCGCTGCCAGAGCATCCTTGAACGCCTGCTGTCCGTCATCCAGATACTTGCTCAGATCCAGAGTCTTCGCATAATCGACAACCTTCTGGAGGTCTGTCATATCTCCGGATTTGAACGACATATACTGCATGATCTCGATGAGATCCGCCCAGCTCTGGTCTACCATCGCCTGTGTCACAGACTGGTCTCCCGCCTGTACTCTTTCGAGAATATCCTGGGCCGCTGCTTTTCTTTCATTGAAGATATTTACAACAGACTCAATAACGCCTTCTGTATCTACTGTCTCGGAAAGCTCTAACGCATACTCAAGAACCGCTGTAGAAATCTCTCCTGCCAGTTTCAGTCCGTCGATCGCTGACTGAAGTGCTGCTGCCGCGTTGTCCACTTCTTCCTGTGATGCCGCAGCATCCGCGAACACTTCTTTTGCCGCGTCATATGCTGTCTGGAATACTTCTGCTGTCTCAGGAGTATAATTGCTGATCTTTGCCGCATACTCTTCAGCTGCCGCAAGCACCTCTTCAAGCGCGCTCTTGTCAGCAGATTTTACAACAAGCTGATCCTTCGCACTGTTCAGCGCTGCCAGAGCTTCGTCAACCGCATCCTGGTCTGCATCCGCATCAGCAAGGACTTCCTCTGCCGCTGCGATCGCAGCCTCCATCGCCGCTTTGCTCTCATCTGTATAGATGCTCAGATCCATCTCAGCCGCTTCATCATAAGCCGCCTGAAGCCCGCTCTTATCAACCTCCGGCGCTGTCTCAACCAGTCTGATCTCAAACTTATCGATCTGCGGACCCTTTCCACTATCCGGAGCTGTGACAACAAGTGTTCCCGCTCCTGTCTGTGTTACTGTAATATTGAAGGTCAGAGTATCTGTCTGCTGGTTTGCGTTCTTCACTGTCTGAATATCAGAAACGATAACGCCTTCCGGTTCGGACATAAGCTGAACCTTATTTATAGGAGAACCGCTTCTGTAGGTCATCGTCACTTCATAAGTGCCGGCCACGTCTGCTCTGTATGCATACTTGATATAATCATTTTTTGCGAGACAGTTCACGAACCTGCCTCCGCTTGCCCAGTTGGCGCTGGCGATTGCCATAGGCCAGTTCGGGTCGGATTCACCGTCATTGCTGTTGATCAGCTCTGTCGCGTACTCTGCCTCGAAGGATACCGTCTCATCTGTGGTGCTCGGGAATACAAGCGGGTTTTCCTCTGAAAATTCTGCATCTACATAAGTAATCTCCGGAGTAATATGTACGCTTCCCTTGCTCGGCTGCCCTTCATTAGAAGCCTGTACAAGGATCCAGTCTCCCTTCTCAACCCAGATATTATTCACATCCGGGAAGTCACCCTTTACATTGCTGTCTGTCAGTTTACAGCTCTGCACTTCTTCTCCGTTGACAAGCAGTGTAATGATAACACTTCCGCCGGAATTTCCAGCCTGTCTCAAATATGGCTCATCATCCTTGATGCTGAAGTTTACCATACCCGTCTTCGGAGCACGGAAAGCCATCGCCGTCGCCTCTGCGGTAGTTGTCTTGATCGGTGTAGAAATCAGTCCGTGTACATCGTCTCCATATCCTGAAGTTGTTCCCTGCGGAGCATCGACACCAGGACCATAGTAGGTGTCAAGCTGCCAGTTCGGCCATCCGCTTGAGTCTACTTCTGTCATATTCTGCCACTCACCGTCGATCTTTGCCTGTGCGAACCACACATTGCCCTGCTGTCCGTGAACATAATCCTTTGCCCACTGATAGTCGTTCTTCACTGCGATCGTATAGTCATTGGCTGTTCCGTTCTCAGCTGTGATCCTAAGAGTCATTCCCTCTGCCACTGCACCGTCTGCAACTTCTTCCTCACCGTTCCATACGGATACAGAAGCTGTCTCATGAACCTCGACACCGTCCTTCAGTTCTTCTACCGTTGCCGGATTATTCTCTGTAGACGGTACATAGATCGTCTTATCGGATACCATAAATACGGAAGATTTCAGCTCGTTGTCTGTGTTCTCAACGATCGTGTATGTCAGGCTGTCTTCGCCGTACGTAAGCACAACCTTCATTCCGCCCGCCACGATATCTGCATCATCAAGCTCGTTTCCTTCGCTGTCTGTGACGATAAGGGTAACTGCAGAATCATAGATCAGATTTTCTTTCAGTTCGGCTGCCGTCGTGTTCTTCGGAAGCGCGGAAATCTCCAATGCAGATGCATTGACTCTGTATACATTTGAGCGCACTGCCAGAGATACCAAATCACTTTCTGCCGCACCGATCTCCGGAACTGCCGTAAGCTCGTGTCCGAAGAAATCATGCTCAAGCTCAAAACCATTCTGGTCTGTGATCACCTTTCCTGCATTAAGTGCCGGAGAATTTTCTGCCAGCTTATATCCGTCAAATACAGTCTCTTCGTTCGGATCGTCATGAAGCCTTGCTTTACCATCCTCAGCCGCCTGTACCGGACCGGATCCCGCATCAACAAGAACAGGAGTTCCGGCATCCACCTTAACCGCATTTTCATCATTCGGATAGGTGCTTACATTGTAGTACAGATTGTTGTCATAAACCTTGTTTCCGCTCGGATTCCAGTTTGTCGCTGCAACAGGAGTGTCTCCCGCGAAATAGAAGATGTTGTTCTCAATCGTCATCGGCCCATTGTTGGAATGCATGGTGCTCCAGATTGAAGTAAGACCTTCCTTAATATAGAACGTGTTGTTATATACATGGCAGTTCCCGGTGTTGCCCGCCGGATCAAGAGGTCCCATATCTTCATTCTGGCTGATGTTGTAACGGAAAGTATTGTTGATCGATTCAACGCCGCAGAACATAACCGTGCTTGCCGTATTGCCATGGCTGTAATTGTACTGATAGTTTGTGCCATCGCCGTAATCCGCATCCCATGGCTGTCCGTCGCCGTTTCCTTTTGATGCGTTCATCGTGTTGAAGCACTCGTTATACTGGAACACAGCATCTTTACATTTCCACGGCCAGATTCCCGCTGCCACACGCTGATTTCCAACAGCCAGGAAATTTCCTGTCCATTCGCCAGTCGTCGGATCGAGCTGCGGCTGCTGCTTGGAATAATCTGTCGTGTTGATCTGTTTTGCAGCATTCTGGGACACATTGTACTGCACGACCGGTCTGTCCAAATACATGGTTGTAATAGCATCTCCGCCTGAATTTGCCACATAATTGTTCTCGATCACAACGTTGGATGATCCGTATTTTTCCATAGTATCATCGCTGAGCGCCGCTGTCTTGAACTGTCCCCACTGATACGTATAACCGACTGCGATGCCCCAGCGGTTTACCGTATCAAGATAGCAGTTGCGAATCTGTACATCATTATATCTCGCAACTCCTGTCTCACTTTCATTTTCCGGAGTTTCTACGATAAAATAGATTCCTCCGTTCGCCATATGCTTGTTGTAAACATTTCCCGTCACATCATGGATATACAGGTCATCCAGAACGATGTGGTCTACCGTACCCTTGTCCTTTGCCACGCCTGCGACTCCGGTCCTGTCCATTGCAAACGCATCATTGTATTCCTTATCCTTTTCCGTATCTGTCGCAGAAGCACGGTCATTCGTGATCTCAAGTCCGCTGATCTCGATGTACTCTACATCCATAAGCAGGATAGAGGAGGAGACGGTGCCTTTCCACTTATGGTTCGTATTGTCCAGGTGGCCTCCGTAATTCTGATACCACTGACCATGTCCGTTGGTATTAATCTGCGGTCTGTCCCCCTCTCCATAAGTAGACACGATAATAGGTGCCTCTTCGCTTCCGCTGCCCTTGATATGAAGCGCCTGGTCTTCAAATACAGATCCTTTTTCAAGAAGTACCTCGTCTCCCGGCTGAAGCGTGATCTCATTGATCTTGTCCAGCGTCGCAAAAGCCTTGTCCTCAGAGAGACCGTCGTTGCTGTCGTCTCCGTCGATGGAGCTGACATAATAGGTCGTCCCCAGCTCTTCTGCTTCCGCCGTGTAAGCCGGAATCATCGATGCGCCTGATGTAACAACAAGCGCAAGCGCAAGCAGCCCGCTTAACACTTTCTTTTTCATACTCTTTCTCCTTTCTTATTTTGATATATTCTTCAAAGTGAACCGGAGCACGGCATCTCTTTCTCCGTCCACTTGAGAATCTTGTTCTTTCTGCGCGATGATCTCATCATACTTTTGCTCGCGCAGCTCCCTCTCTACAGCAATTCGAGCCGTTTCCAGATCGGCATTTTCTTCACTCTCATCGAAAATCCATTCCCGGCTCTCATAATGCTCCTGAATCTCTTCCTCCGTAAGATCCATGCCTTCTCTGTCATAGTCGTTGCAGTAAGTCTCCTTCAGCATGCTGATCTCATAGCTGATGTATACATCAAGAGGATACTCTCTCAATCCATATACCACTTCTCCCTTCGCCGTCTTTTCAGCCCGGCTTTCCTGATCCGCTTCCCAGCGCTTTACAGCCGCTTCATAGCTTCCGTCATCAATATCTCCGTACTTTTCCGCCAGGCTGTAGACCGCATGGGTATATTTCAGCCACCCTTCTGCATTTTCCGCAAGGATCTCGTACCCGTAACCGTCCGGATATTCCTTCTCCCAGAAGTCTTCACCATAAGGCGTATCATACTCCTCCTGTATCTCCATCTTCGTATCATACTCTACCGCGTCTACAGCTGCCAGATATTCCTCTTGGCTGACTTCGCTCCCGTTGATGCTCAGATAAAAATCCGAACTTCCCTTCCATAGCAGCCACGTCGCCGTTCCTCCCGCCGCAAGAATGACAGCACCGGCAAAAACAGCCAGAAGATACTTTTTCTTTACGTTTTCCCTTATTTTCATTTTAAATCCGCTTTCATTTTGTACATTTTTTCCTCATGCCTTTGTCTCTCATTATATATTTTTACCAAAGAAATTTCTACCACTTTTCTGCTTATAATCTCATTATATTGGTTAAATTCGGAACAAACAAAACAATATTTCTGCTGCTTCACAATAAAAACACGAAAAAGCCGCGTCCCGGCTGAATAGGTTCCAGCCAGAACACAGCTCACTGTCATTTTTCAAATCCGGAGTTCTGTCAATCCTTCTTCTCCCACAGCTTATCCGCCGTCGGTTTCCACTGCTCCGCATAAGGCTTGCACCGGTCGCAGAGATCGTCCACACTCTCCGGATCCTGATAATCTGTGTTCACCGCGCCCGTCTCCTTGACGAGCTCTCTGAGCTTCTCCGGGTTCTCCAGCATCGGACAGGGACGAAGATGATTGTCATTGAACGGCTGGTTGTCGTGATAAGCCTGGAAAATCGGGCTCTTCAGCGCATCCAGCAGCGACACGTCGTGGATGTTCACATTGGAATAATGGATGAACACACACGGTTCCACATCGCCTTTTGCGTTGATGTGCAGATACCTCCTTCCGCCTGCGATGCAGCCTCCCACATACTCGCCGTCGTTCTGGAAGTCCATGCCGAAGATCGGCTTCGTCTCGCGGAAATGACGGATGCGGTGATACATCTCCTCTCTCTGCTCCGGAGTCGGGAGCAGGTCTGTCACCGCGCCGTGTCCCACCGGCATATAGTGGAAGTACCACACAAACAGGGCTCCGCTCTCGATCATCATATCGTAGAATGCCTCGCTGCTCACATCTTCAAAATTCTGGCTCGTATAGCATACAGAGATACCAAACGGGAGCTTATTCTCTTTCATCAGTTCCATCGCATGGCGCACTTTGTGATATACGCCGTTTCCGCGCCGTCCGTCGTTGGCCTGCTCAAATCCCTCCAGGCTGATCGCCGGGACAAAATTTTTCACCCGGAGCATTTCCTGACAGAACTCTTCATCGATCATCGTTCCGTTTGTAAATGCAAGGAACTCACAGTCCGGATGCATCTCACAGATCTTGAAGATATCTTTCCTGCGCACCGTGGGCTCTCCGCCGGTGTAGATGTACATGTATGTACCCAGCTCTTTGCCCTGACGAACGATAGAGTCAATGTCCTCCAGACTCAGGTTATACTGATGGCCGTACTCTGCCGCCCAGCATCCGGTGCAGTTCAAGTTGCACGCCGTTGTGGGATCGAGGAGGATCGCCCAGGGGATATTGCAGTTGTTTTCCTTTGCCTTGTCTTCCTGAACGGCACTTCCTTTCAGGCTGGCATTCGTGATAAAGTTTTGAAAGAATGTCCGGCGCACTCCCGGATCGAGCTCATACAGGCGCAGGATCAGCTGATACCAGTTATTCTTATCCGCAATCGCCTTCCGGATTGCATTCCTCTGGCTTGCATACCAGTCCGCCGGCATAAAACGGTCTACGAAATTCATCAATTTCGGAATATTCTCTTCCGGATTCCCCTCCAAATATTTCAAAGCCTGATTGACTGTAAATTCCTGCATTGTTTCTTTAATCGATTTTCCCATTTGTAATTCCGCCTTTCTTTTTTTGTCTTCTGTGAAATCTTATTTCTGATCTACATCATTTATCACCGGGCAGGGCGCCCCTGCTTCTGCCCGGGATCACTTTCAAAATACATCATGCATTTAGAATCTTCATAAATTCTTCGCCGGTGATGGTTTCTCTCTGATAAAGATAGTCTGCCAGCTCGTCCAGCTTGTCCCGGTTTTCCTCCAGGATCTTATCCGCCTTTTTGTGCTGCCGTTTCACCAGTTCTACAACCTGCCGGTCGATCTCCGCCTGAGTCTCAGCCGAACAGCTCAGAGAGGTATCTCCGCCCAGATACTGGTTCGTCACTGTCTCCATGGCGACCATGTCGAAGTCCTCGCTCATTCCGTACCGGGTGATCATCGCCCTGGCAAGCTTGGTCGCCTGCTCGATATCGTTGGAAGCTCCTGTGGACGCGGAATGGAATACCAGTTCCTCCGCCGCTCTTCCTCCGGTCAGCGTGGCAATCTTGTTCTCCAGCTCTTCCCTGCTCATCAGGTAGTGATTCCCCTCATCCACCTGCATAGTATATCCCAGCGCTCCCGATGTACGGGGCACGATAGTGATCTTCTGCACCGGCGCAGAATTGGACTGCTTCGCCGCCACGAGCGCATGTCCGATCTCGTGATAGGCAACAACCTTCTTCTCCTGGTCCGTAAGGATCGCATTCTTTTTCTGATAGCCGGCGATCACGACCTCGATGCTTTCCTCAAGATCTGCCTGTGTCACGTAGCTCCGGTTTTCCCTTACCGCCCGCAGCGCCGCCTCATTGACGATGTTGGCAAGCTCTGCGCCGGATGCGCCGGACGCCATCCTGGCGATCACCGAGAAGTCCACGTTCTCGGCAAGCTTTACTTTCTTCGCGTGGACCTTCAGTATCTCCTCGCGGCCTTTCAGATCCGGCAGCTCCACAGGAACTCTCCGGTCAAACCGTCCCGGTCTCGTAAGCGCCGGATCCAGTGATTCAGGCCGGTTGGTCGCCGCCAGGATGATGACGCCATTGTTCGTCTCGAATCCGTCCATCTCCGTGAGCAGCTGGTTCAGCGTCTGCTCGCGCTCGTCGTTTCCTCCGACCCGCCCGTCCCTCTTCTGGCCGATGGCATCGATCTCATCGATGAACACGATACACGGAGCCTTTTCCTTTGCCTGCCTGAACAGATCTCTCACCTTGGATGCGCCCATGCCGACGAACATCTCCACGAATTCAGAACCTGACATGGAGAAGAACGGTACATTGGACTCGCCGGCGACCGCTTTGGCCAGCATGGTCTTACCGGTTCCGGGAGGACCTACAAGAAGGATTCCCTTCGGCATGGAGGCTCCGATCTCCCGGTATTTTGACGGATTGTGAAGATAGTCCACGATCTCCGCAAGATTCTCTTTCGCCTCATCCTCGCCCGCCACATCGGAAAACTTGATTCCTTCCGATGACTTCACATAAACTTTGGCACTGCTCTTCCCCATTCCGAAGATCATGGAGTCGGGGCCGCCGCTCGCTTTGTTCATAAGCTTTCTGGACATATACTGTCCGATCCCCACAAAGATCAGGATGGGAAGGATCCACGACAGCAGGAACGTAAGGATTGGAGAAGCCTGTTCGATGATCTGACCGGAAAACACTGCTCCGGAATCATACAGCCTCTGGGTCAGATCCGGATCGCTTACCATACCGGTCTTATAGATCTGGTCTTCCTCCTTATTCGTAAAGACGATCTCATTGTCCTCCTGGTTGATATCGACCCGTCCGATATCCTTCTCCTCCGTCATCTGCATAAATGTATCATAGCTGACCTCCCGCACCTGCCTTTCCGCTGCCCACGGCATGAGCAGGAAATTGAACACAAGCAGTACGATAAGAACGATCACATAATAATAGATCAGCGGTTTTCTCGGTTTCTTTACTTCCTGCATTCTTCTGTCTCTCCTTTCTTCTCATCCACTGCGCTTTTTCTGCTGTCCAGAGCTCTCAGCGCAGAGATGAGCGCCTGCTGCACGGACAGCGTGGCAAAGTCCATGGCAAATTCCGCATACAGCATACCCGCCTCCTTCTCATCCTCTTCCGGACTGCTGTCATCTGAATGAACATCCTTTACAAGCTGTTTTTTCATCTCCTCGATCTTCTGCCGGTAGTCAAGCTGAGCCTGTGACAGTTTCGCCACCGCTCCGGACCGGCAGGACTTTACCTTTTCTTTCAGAAGGAGTGTATTTTCTTCAAACTCATCCTCTGCCTTCTGAAGCTCTGAATGAATCTTGTCTCTGCCTCCCTCTTCGCAGACACGGACTCTGCACTGCAGTTTTCCGTACTGCTCTTCCAATTCATATAACTTAAAAGCAAATACGCTTTCATTGATATCCATGAAAAGACGTCCTCCTTTCTTCCAGTGATTGACCTTACATTTTTTATATAGCAGATGCAGTTTCAGATTTCGACTCTCAATTTTTTTGATCTGTCTTTACATTTTTTGAAATTTGTCAGGATGACTGACAGATTTTCAATTCTGTAAAGACAGGGTCCGAAAATTATAAGTGGCAGTTCCACGGGGTATCGGCTATATTGAAATTACCGGAAGGGATCTCTCAAGCATCCTCGGGTTTCGCCTGCTGCGCGCCTGATCCGGTATAAAAAAGAATGGTTGACAGTAAACTGATAACTAAAGGAGAGATGATCTATGAGATGGTTTGATTCAGACTTTGATTATGTACAGGAACTGATCGATACCTGGAACAGAAGAAGGAAGAAAATGCGCACCGCATACTTTATCATGGCGGCGGTGCTCCTCATCGCCGGCGTGCTGACCGCTGTATTCCCCGTGGGCATTTTCGCCGTGATCCAGTATTTCGCCGCACTGGCAGTGATCATCATCGGCATCTGCCACTTTGCGGCTTTTGCATCCATGACGTACTACTTTAAGGACTACATGCTGCTCCTGTCCGGCATCCTGAGTGTGCTGATCGGAGTCATGCTGTTCGTCATGCCAGTCACGCTGACCGTACAGGTGATCACATTCATGCTTGCGTTCCTGCTGATCTTCAGCGGAGCAGAAAAGCTGTCAATGGCATCGCGGCTCAGATATTTCCGCATCCCGCACACCGGTTCTCTGACCTTCAGCGGGATACTCAATATCATACTTGCAGTCATTTTCCTGCTGCTCCCGTTCGTATCCGCACTGGCGCTGAACTATATCCTGGCAGCCTATCTGCTGCTTACAGGAGCCGCACTTCTGGTGGAAGCGATCGGAATGCATAAAATAGAAAGATAAACCGCGGAACCGCCGTCAGCAGCCGGCTCCGGATCCCACAGCCCGCGCGGCGGCAGAAAGGAATGCAGACAGAATGGAAATGGATATCGAACAAAGGCCGAAAAAAACAGCGGACAGGATACAGATCCTCACGACGCTCAACGAGAGCTATCTTCCCCGCCTGCAGGTGCTCATCACCTCACTGGGCGTCAATCAGCCGGAGGATCCGGCCGACATCTGGCTCATGCACAGCGGCATTCCCCAGAATGCCCTGGAGCCTGTCAGCCGTCAGTGCCGTTCTTACGGCTTCGGCTTCCACCCGGTGGAGATCAGCAGCGGCGCCTTTCTCGGCGCGCCTGTGAGCAGCCAGTATCCCCGGGAGATGTATTACCGGCTCCTTGCGGCAGAATTTCTGCCGGAGAGCATGCGCCGCATCCTGTATCTGGATCCGGATATTCTGATCATCAATCCGCTCCGCCCGCTCTGGGAAACAGATCTTAAGAGACATCTCTTTGCGGCGGCCGCCCATACGGGGAAAACCGAGCTGGCAAACAACATCAATCAGTTCCGGCTCGGCACAGATCACAATTATTATAACTCCGGAGTCCTTCTGATCGATCTGGACAGAGCGCGAAAAGAGATCAAAGCGGGGGAGATCTTCCGCTTTGTAGAGGAACACAGCAGGGAACTGCTCCTGCCGGACCAGGATATCCTAAACGCCATGTATGGGTACCGCACCCTTGAGATCGACGATTCGATCTGGAATTATGACGCCCGAAATTACAACAACTACCTGCTGAGAAGCGCCGGTATCTGCGACATGGACTGGGTGATGCAGAACACGGCGGTCCTGCATTTCTGCGGGCGTTCCAAGCCATGGCAGAAGGGATATATGCACAGATTCGGGATCCTCTATAAACATTACGAAAGAATCACACAGAGAAACGGGAGCGGATATTGAAAATCCACTCCCGTTTCTCTGTGTCTTATACTTTCTCTCTTCCCGGGAACATCCTTCCCGTGATGATCTTCTCCATCTGGATCACAAGCTTCTCTTCGTTCAGGTTCGGCTTTCCCACATACTGGAGAAGGACGCCGACCATGCCGCTTGCATAAAACTTCAGCATAACCTCCATATCGTCAACGCTTATATCAATATCCTGCACCTTGCTGCGCGCGATCTCCGCAAGGTAGGTGGTCACGGCCTCTACCAGCATGCCCTCGATCTGCACCCATCTCCGGGAATAGATCAGTTTCTCCAGTTTATCCTTGTTCTGTCTCACAAAAGAAACGTACGCACTCAGCGCTCCGATGCGGTCCTCCGCCTCAAGGCTTCTCTGCGCCAGCTCCTGGGTCGAGCGTCTGAACGTCCACTCCAGGACATCCATGATATCCTTAAAATGATAGTAAAATGTCTGTCTCGAGATATGGCATTCCCCGATCAGCTTCGTCACCGTGATCTTATCAATTTCCTCTTTATCCAGCAGTTTTACAAAAGTGTCAGCGATCAGCGTCTTCATATCTTCCTTCATATGCCCTATTCTTCCACTCCAAGTGTTGCCATCATGACTGCCTTGATCGTGTGCATCCTATTCTCCGCCTCGTCAAATACCTTGGACTGCTCCGATTCGAACACCTCGTCCGTCACTTCCATATCCTGAATACCGAAACGCTCTCCCATCTCTTTTCCGATCTTGGTCTTCAGATCGTGGAATGCCGGCAGACAGTGAAGGAAGATCGCATCCTTCTTCGCATTTGCCATGACTTCCTTGGTCACCTTGTACGGAGTCAGCTCGCGGATCCGCTCCTCCCAGACTTCGTCCGGTTCGCCCATGGACACCCACACGTCTGTGTAGATGACGTCCGCATTCTTTGTCCCCGCCTTCACATCGTCAGTCAGGGTGATCGTGGCGCCGGATTCCTTCGCATATTCCTGACACTGCGCCACAAGCTCTGCATTGGGGAAATATTTCTCTGTGGTGCACGCCACAAAATCAAGTCCCAGCTTGGAGCATGCGACCATCAGGGAATTGCCCATATTGTAGCGGGCGTCGCCCATATACACCAGCTTCAGACCTTTCAGCTTCCCGAAGTTCTCCCGGATCGTCAGCATATCCGCCAGCATCTGCGTCGGATGATACTCGTTGGTCAGGCCGTTCCAGACCGGAACGCCTGCATATTTCGCCAGATCCTCCACGATCTCCTGACCGAATCCGCGGTACTCGATCCCGTCAAACATCCTGCCCAGCACCCTTGCAGTGTCCTCGATGCTCTCCTTCTTGCCGATCTGGGAACCTGTCGGTCCAAGATAAGTCGTGCCCATTCCCATGTCGTGAGCCGCCACCTCGAATGCACAGCGGGTCCTTGTGCTGTCCTTCTCGAAGATCAGCGCAACATTCTTTCCCTTATAATGGTCCACCGGCACGCCGTTTTTCTTCTTCTCCTTCACGTCCGCCGACAGGTCGATCAGATAAGTGATCTCCTCCGGTGTGAAATCCTTCAGTGTCAAAAAATTCCTTCCTTTTAAGTTCATCATTCTGTCCCTCTCTATCTTATAAAATATATCCATAAATCCCGGCAGATCTTCCATATCCTCAAAATCTGCCACGCGCTCATAACGCTCCCTGACAAGCCGCCTCAGCCCGTCCACTGTATAGATACAGTATTTTGGCACTCGCATCAGCTTCGCCGCAGCTTCCAGCATCGCCATATACAGCACCTTGTCCGTATATCCGGGCGCGATCCTGAGTACAAATGCCAGTTCTGCCTTCTCTATCTCCGTGAGATCCCGCATCCTGCGCTCATACCACTCGTCTGTGTGCTCCTGGTCGATATAATAGATGATTCCTTCCAGACCGTAGAGCATCCGCTTCGCGTCGTAATATCCGATCTTCATATTCTGACGGCTCCGGTTCCGGTCGAACTCGATGATACTCCCCAGCTTCACCCTGGGGCCGATCCGGTACATCTCCCCATCCTCGGGAAGCCGTACCCTGGGCTCTCTGCCCGGACCGTAGATCCGTATCTCGATCAGATCTGTATACCCCCGCTTTACAAGGACGTCAGCCGGCACATTGTTGACGACTCCGCCGTCGATATAGCGTCTGCCGTCCTCCATGGGCTCATTTTTGAAGCCCAGAAGATATGCGCTTGCCAGGAGAAAATCCTCCAGCCTTCCCTCCGGGATCTCCTCGATGCTCAGCTCCAGCTCCTTCAGATCTGTCAGCGAAAAGGTCACGATACAGAACTCTCTGCCGCTGTTCCTGATCTTCGCTTCGTCCACATTCTCATGGATCAGCTGCCGCAAAGGACCCACATCCACGCCGCCGTCCCGGAAGATCCTCCTCAGCTCTGTGAAGATATCCGCAAGCTTCTGCTCTCCCTGGAAGAGCTGCTTCATCCAGTCGTCATCCACTGACATGACGTGTGAGAACTGCATCTCACTCCAGATCTTCTCCGCCCGCTCCAGATCGTCCATGCAGATGAGCGCTCCGTTCAGCGCGCCCACGGAAGTCCCCGCCACAGCGGCGATCTTCACCCCCGCTTCCTTCAGCGCCTTCCACGCGCCGATCTGGTAAGCGCCCCTGGCGCCTCCGCCGTCCAGGACAAGCCCGTATTCTTTTGTCAGATCAAGCAATGGTCTCATAAGCTCCACCCCATTTTTCAGAGCGAATAAAATTTCTCCTCCGCTCAAAGATCATGAAGCCTGTGCGCCGGCTCTTCTCCGGCACACTAGCCAGTATACACGTTTGTGCATAAAAATGCAAGTTATTTGCATAAAATTGCATTTCTGGTTATTACTGTGAACAGTCTCTTCTATTATTATACGAATATGGTCACGCTGAAGGTATCTTCTGTATAACTGACATCCATCTCACCCTCATACTTCCGGACGATCTGCCGCACGCTGCGCAGGCCGATCCCATGGGAGAGCCGGTCACTCTTATCCGTCTCAAAATTTCCGTTCTTCTCTGTCACCCTGTTTTCCTTCGAATTGACGATCTCATAGCTGAAATGTCCGTTCCTGCAGCGCGCCTTCAGGGAAATTCTCCGTTTTTCTCTTTCCGCGATCTTCTCGCACGCCTCCACAGCGTTGTCCAGCGTATTGGCAAACAGGGAACAGAGATCGATATCGTCTATGGGAAGCGCCTCTTCCAGGTCGACCTGATATTCACAGGGGATCCCTTCTTCCTCTGCTTTCTCCATCTTGGCATTGAGGACTGCGTTCACCACAGGGTCGGGACAGTAGACCCTTGTCCCGGATGCGAACTCCTGGTCCAGGCCGTGCAGATATTCTTCCGCCTTCTCATACCTGCCGTCTCTCAACAGAGTCTCCACCACGCTCAGATGATTCTTCATATCATGGCGCATCCGGCGCACCGTCTGCTGGCTGCTCTCGACCTCCTGATAATAGGATTTCTGATACCGCATGGTCTCAAGCTCCATATCCGACCGCACGATCTTCGCCATATAGGTACACAGGCAGCAGCATCCCATGCTGGTGATCAGCGTGGCGATGCACACCGGCCATGCAAGATAAGAATCATCATAGGTACACTTATAGATAATGATGATGATTCCGATGAACGACGCCAGTGAGATCAGGGACAGGACGAGCCACATCCTCTCCGTCAGCATCCGGACCGCCTGCGGCACCCACACCTTCACGCACCGGTAGATCAGATACCACGCCGGCACCTTGAGAAAGCGGGTGAACAGGTAGAGCGCGGTCTCCCAGTCTGGCGCCATATTCTTATGAAATCCGTACTGCCAGATCTTCTGCCCGATATCCTGGAACAGAAAGGCGAGAGACATCATCGCCAGATAGACGATGAGCGCGGCGGTAATCTTCATATACCACTCACTCTTGTGGAATATGATCAGGATCGGCAGGAGCACAAAAAGGCTTCCCACCGTCCCGGTCACCTCCTCCGGGTATACGATCGCATTGCATCCCACAATCAGGCATGCGATCTCCAGTATATGAAAGAAACGGTTCCTGAACCTGAGGGGAACGAACTCCTTCAGGACAAGAAAAATAAGCACGGAATAGGCAGTCAGAGAAATCCAGTCTGCAAGAAAAAATATCACTTTCATTTTTCACTACTCATCTTTCCCATATTATTACAATCTCGCCGCTCACTCCCTTCTGTTCGATCACATAATACTTTTCCGCATCTATATCCAGTGCTTCCAGAGCCGTATGGAGGACCGATGCGATCCGCTCCGGCTCATAAGGCTTCAGTATATAGTTCAACGCCCGCACTTCGTACCCCTGAAACACAAAGTCCGCATACGAAGTGACAAAGATGATCTCCATCTGACGCTTCATCTCCCGCAGCTTTCTCGCCGCTGCGACGCCGTCCATCCCTTTCATCTCAATATCCAGAAAAAGGAGCTGACAGTCTGTCTTCTCCAGTCCGGCGATCAGCGCCTCCCCGCTGTCAAATTCAGTGATATGATAGTCGATCCCGCACAGCTCCAGCTCCGTGGCCAGGATTCTCTTAAGGTCGCTGCGAAAGACCTTCTCGTCATCGCAGACTGCAAGCTTCAGCATGATGTATTCCTCCCTCACACATCCCGGAATTTTCCCGGCAGTCCGTCCGTGCAGCGGGATATAAGGAACCGATCTGCACGTCCGGACTGCTGTCAGTTTTTCTCGTCCGCACGCACCGCGGCGCACGGGCGAGTCACGAAAAAATTATACCACTTCATACAGTGAGCAGACAAGTACCCCTTGCGGGAACTGTATCCCGAATATAACCGTTCAGCCCGCGCCATTCGCAAAGCCGCACATACGTGCTCCTGCGGCTGCGCCGCTTCTTTGCTTATATATGGGCGCTCCCTTTTGGCTGTTGCTGCCGAATATTACAAAATCTATGTCAAACTTGACATCACGCTCCGTTCAATCCGCGCCCTCTTTTTACTACAATAGATTCCAGAAAGGCACAACAAGGAGGACATGAAAATGCTGAAGGTAGATCATCTCTATAAAAGCTATCAGACAGGCAGAACAAAGTATGAAGTGTTAAAAGGCGTATCATTCGAAGTAAAAGAAGGCGAATTTGTCGCTGTCATGGGACCGTCAGGCTCGGGCAAGACAACGCTTCTGAACTGTATTTCCTGTTTTATCCCTTATGACAAAGGAACCATATCACTGAAAAACACCAACCTTTCCAAGCTGGATGAAAAGCAGATTGCAAAGGTGAGAAACGAAAAGCTGGGCTTTGTATTCCAGGACTTCATGCTCCTGGACGGGCTCACGATCCTGGAAAATGTGTGCGTGCCGAAAGTCATCCGCAGGGAGCCCTGCAAACAGATGGAGGCAAAAGCGAAGAAACTCCTGAAACTGTTCGGCATCTCAGAGATCGCGGACAAATATCCCGCTGAGATCTCCGGCGGACAGAAACAGCGCACCGCCGTCGCACGGGCGCTGATGAACGATCCGCTCCTGATCCTGGCGGACGAGCCTACCGGCAACCTGGACAGCCGTTCCAGTGAAGCTGTCATCGGGGCATTTCTGGAAGCGCAGAAGAAGCTGAACGCGACCACATTCATGGTGACTCATGACAGCTTCTCCGCAAGTTACTGCGACAGAGTCATCGTGATGAAAGACGGAAAAATATTTACTGAACTTGTGAGAAAAGGCGGCCGGCGAGAATTTCTCGATGAGCTGCCGACAGTATTAAAAGACTTGAATGGTGGTGAGTAAAATGACGCTGCGGAATTTATGGGGAAAATTAAGAAAAAGAAACAAGGAGGACTATCGCCAGTTCCAGTTCAGCACTGCGTTTGCAGTCATGCTGATCTCTTCTTTCCTGATGCTGGTGTGCAGTCCGCTGATCCAGGGAGCGCTTCCCGAGGGCGGAGACTCAGGCAAACAGGTGTGGATGAGCTTCGGCGTCTCCGCCATAGGATGTATCGTGTTCGTACTGTATGTGACAAAGCTGTTCCTCAGATATAAGAGCAGAGAGATCGGCATCTTTCTCGCACTGGGCGCTGAGAAACACATCCTGAAGCGCTCCCTTGCCGGAGAACTCGCCCGGATGACCGCCGTCTGCTCCGCCGCAGGAATCCTCCTCGGCGCCGTGATCGCTTTTATTACCGGCAATATAATAAAAGTCCTCATCGCCGGCGTGTATGACGGGGACTTCTCATTTACCGTGTCCGGTCTGCTCTTCTCCGTCTGCTATGCGCTCATCCTGTTTCTTTTCATACAGTTTCAGGCAGGCAGGGCGATGAAGCGGACCAACGTCATAGAAGTCATCAATGAACAGCGCAGGCAGGAGCCTATGAAGAAATCCGTGTCAAAAGCATATCTGATCAGCGGGATCGCGCTGACACTGGCAGGAATCTTCGGCGCGCTCATCCTTCCTCAGATCGTCGCTTATACGGCAGGGATCTTCCTCGGCTCATGGACAAATGCATTTTACCTGGCAGCAGTCTTCGGCGTATACCGTGTGCTTGTATCTGCCGTGTCCAGCCACCAGAAGGGAAGGAATCCGCAGAAATATTACAACAACCTGATCGATTACGGCATGATGAAATTCCAGGGAGCCTCCGTGGTCCGAAACATGCTGGTCATCTCGCTCCTCCTGTTCGGAGGGCTGTACGCCGCCTCCTATCTGCCGACGATGCTGACCGGCTCCTCCTCAGAGCAGGGCTATGAAGCAGAATATTCCTACCGCTATCTGAACGATGCGGACGAGCCGTCCGAGAGCATGGTCAAAGATCTTGCCAGAAAATACGGTCTCACTGTGGAAAATTACCGGGAAGGGGATTTCCTCCGTGTATTCGGAAGCGGCACAGAACGGGACGCAGATGAGAATAATCAGCTCGTCGAGACCTACTACGACAGATTCGCGCAGTATGACGTGACAAGCGCGGCCGAATTCGAAGAACTGACCGGGATCAGCCTGGACATTCCGGACGGAGCCTATTATCAGATCATCGGCAGCACTTCCTATGAGAATATCTGGAATCATTTCGGAGACATGGATCAGCTTTATATCGAGAGTGAAGACGCCTATCTGCCCCTCTCATATGTGGACACCGTTTCCTATGAGTCCCTGAACATCAGCGGGGATAACAACATGGGCGACGCATCCCGCTTTGTTGTGAGCGACGCGGATTTCGCCCGTCTGAAAACCGGCCTCTCCGATGACAGCCTGGAGACTCAGGTCCTGTTCGACACAGATGGAGCTTCTTTGGATGAGATCGCATTCTCCAATGAACTGTTCCGTACGCTGGCAGAAGGAATGTCTGAAAATATGGATGTGCTGACCTATTACAACGCCGCTTCTGCCGAGAGAAATGGCTCTGAATATACAGAGACCTTCGCAGGCGCTGCCGTAGATCCGGAAAATCCGCTGAAAGCGGCAGACTGGCAGTTTGCTCCCCATCTGATCCCTCTTCTGGACCAGCAGATGCTCATGGCGCTGGCCGCCCGTCTCCTGACCTTCTCATACATCTTCATCATCTGTATCGCCGCAGCTGGAGTGATCGGTTATACGAGAAGCCAGAGCGTGGGGCTTACAAACAGGCAGGTATTCGAAGACATTCGGCGTCTCGGAGCAGACCGGCAGTACAGACGGACACTGATGCGCAGACAGCTCCGCAAAATCTTCGTGCTCCCGACCATCCTCGGCACCGGAGTATGCCTGCTGTATGAAGTGCTTATACTCTGGAACAATGACGGACAGATCAGCGCCGGCGAGATCAGATCACTGCTGATCATCGCTTTGATCGCCGCTGCGGCAGCTGTCTATCAGTTCACGATATACAGATTATCCGTCAGAAAGACCGGGAAGCTCCTGAAACTGTAAACCCGCATTTCACAGAATGCCGGCGCCCTTCGGCGAAAAGACCGGGGCTGCCGGCAGACTGCCGCGCAGGAACGCTGATGCCAGAAGACAGAAGGGAAAAAGGCATGAACAGACAGAATCAAAAGATCCGTAATATCACATTTTCCGGACAGGACGCCATGCTCCTCATCCCTCCGGGTATGCTGAAAGAAGCCGTGGTGCTCTGCCGGGAATCCCCGGAAGCGCTGATCTTCCTGGATGAATTCTTCCCGCCCGGACTCAGGGATTATCTGATGAAGGTCCTGGAAGCGAACCGGCACCTGCCTCTCTTTTCACGTAGCGTTCTCCACACCGGACATGCCCCCTGTGATACTCCACTCCCCGGGGCGCAGAGCAAGGAGGACTTCTTTACCCTCATCCTGCTTCAGCTGAGCGGACTGCAGGTCGACCGCCGCCTATGGTTCACTGAGCTGCAATACGAACAGATGCCGGACAGAACCAGCCTGCTCCACATGAAATATACCCCCGAAGCCCGGAAGATCTCACGGGAAGGAGGACTATTTCTGTATCAGCCAGCAGGATATACACTCACCCGGACAGGAACGCGCCGGCCGGCGGAATTGCCAAAAGACGGCTCCCGAAACAAGAGACGGCCGTCAGCACAAAAAGGCGGGATCTCCTTTTGGTTAGATCCCGCCGATTCCTCTTGATCTATGAATTTCTTCTCTGCCTGCTCACCTCAAACATGAGCACAGCCGCAGCCACCGCAGCATTCAGCGATTCTGCCATGCCCTGCATGGGAATAATAACGAGATGATCCGCGCACTCCGCGACCTCATCCCGCAGGCCGTTCCCCTCATTGCCGATCAGAAAGGCGCAGCCTTTTCTGTAATCCTCCTGATCATATGCATTCTTTCCTTTCAGGTGCGCCGCATATATCTCAAGCCCCGCTCTCTTCAGTTCCCCGATAGTCCCGGGGAGGTCCTCGGCATAGAGGAAGGGAACGCGGAACACCGCGCCCATTGTGGAGCGGATCACCTTCGGATTGTAAATATCAACACAGTCTCGGCTCAGAATGATCCCGGTCACTCCCGCCGCCTCAGCCGTCCGGAAGATCGTGCCGAGATTACCCGGATCCTGCAGATTATCAAGCACAAGGATATGGGCTCCGGACGGATCTCCGCCGAGGATCTCCTCCATCCCGTACTCTTTTCTCTTCACGACCGCCAGGATCCCCTGGGGAGTCTTCGTGTCAGAGACATGGGCGAATACAGTATCGGAAAGGATCTCCACCTCTGCCCTGCTCTTGATCTCCGCCAGTTCTTTCTTATGTTTTTCCGCGTAAGTTTCTGACAGATATATCTTCTCGATTCCCGGTCCCCAGGCAGGATCCCCGATAAGTTCTCCCGCCATGCGGGGCCCCTCCACAAGAAATACTCCTGCCTCGTCTCTGGCACGGCTTTTTTTCATCAGCCGGATCAGTTCTTTCACCTGGGCATTCGCCGTACTTGTGATCATTATCTGTCCCCTTTCTTTGCGTCGAACTTCTGCAGAACGTCGTTTGCCCCGATCATGATAAGGATCGCATTCGCCGGAAGCGGCTCCTGGGGATCAAAGGTAACGTCCACCTGCTTGTTGATGATGATCCCCACCACATTGATCCCAAAACGCTCGCGCACCTTCAGGTCTGCAAGGCATCTGCCCTGCCACCTCTCCGGCACGACAGCCTCTACCATGCTGTAATCCTCGGACAGCTCGATCCAGTCTGTGAATTCCTTTGCCACAAGGTTTTTCGCCACACGGCTTCCCATCTCGACCTCAGGGTATACGACCGAATCAGCGCCGACCTTTTTCAGTATCGTTCCCTGCAGCTTATCCTTAGCCTTAGCGAGGACCATCGGGATGCCCATCTCCTTGCACAGCATGGTCGCCATAATGCTCGCCTCAAAATTTTCCGATACAGCGATCACTGCCCCGTCCAGATTTCTTCCCCCCAGCGCCTCAAGCGCTTCCGGATCTGACACATCCGCCTTCACCGCATAGGATACCTGTTCCGAAATCTCCTGGATCTTCTCGAAAGACTCATCGACTACCAGCACATCCGCTCCCATTTTCTCCAGAGTCAGCGCCACGCTCCATCCGAAACTTCCCAGTCCAAGTACAGCAAATTGTTTACTCATCGTTTTCTTCTCCTGTTATTGATATTTTTTAATTTATACATTTTCCACACAAATCTTCTGTCTATATCACCCGAGCATGATCTTCTTCTCGGGCAGTTCCCGGAATTTGTCGCTCTTATTCGATCTGCCCGCAAATACAAGTGCCATCGTAAGCGGACCGATCCTGCCGATGTACATCAGCATCATCAAAACCACGTGGCTTGCACGGCTCAGATGGGGGGTGAGATCCGCTGACAGTCCTACCGTACCGATCGCAGAGGACGCCTCGTACATCAGATTGAGGAACTCGGTCTGCGGGTCAAAGACAGACATCGCCGCCACTGCCGCAAGCCAGCATGTAAATGTGATCAGTGCGATCGTGATCCCCGAACGGACAGTATCCATATCGACTCGCCTTCCGAAGCATTCTGTATCCTTCTGTCCCTTCAGCACACACAGTACTGTCAGAAAAAGCATTGCTGCCGTCGTGGTCTTGATACCTCCGGCAGTACCGGCAGGCGATCCTCCTATAAACATCAGGATACATCCCAGCAGTCTTGAGCTCTCCGTAAGCCCCGCCTGGGAAACAGAGGCAAATCCGGCTGTACGCGTAGTCACCGACTGGAATGCGGATGCCAGCAGCTTGTCCGGCACGCTAAGGTCTCCCATCGTCTCCGGATTATTGAATTCCAGAAGGAAATACCCCGCAGTGCCGCAAAGAATCAAAAACACAGTCATAGACAGAACGATCTTGCTCTGCAGGCTCAGCCTTGTGAATATCCTTCTGCGCGCTCGCTTCTCTCCGGCCCCCTTCTTCGCCGTCACATATATATCATGCCATACGGGGAATCCGAGACCACCCATTACGATCAAGAACATCGTTGTCAGGCTGACCAGCGGAGAATCAACATACTCCATGAAGCTGGTGCTTCCTATTATATCGATCCCCGCATTACAGAAGCCGGAGATCGAATGAAAGACGCCATACCAGATTCCCCGGGCCGCGCCAAACTCGGGCACGAACTTGATGGAAAAAAGGACCGCTCCGATCCCTTCCACAATAAAGGTTCCCCTCACGATCCGGATAATAAACTTGACAAGCCCTGAGAGTGTATCCAGCCCGTACGCCTCCTGGATCAGGATCCTCCCTTTCATGGAGATCCGCTTTCCAAGAAGGAGAAAGAAAGAAGCCAGGCACGCGATCACGCCCAGTCCTCCGATCTGGATCAGGATCAGCACTACAATCTGTCCGAACAGTGTATACTGCTCCGCTGGGATCACTGTCACAAGTCCGGTTACGCAGACCGAAGTCACCGAGGTAAACAGTGCGTCGATAAATTCAATCGGCTTCTGGTTACACACCGGAAGCCAGAGAATAACTCCTCCTAAAAAAATCACCCCGAAGAAGCCCAGCGCTACGATCTGCATCGTACTCAGTCTGACCCTTCTGGGACTTTTTTCTCTTCTATCCATAGAATCCTCCCAATTCAAGACTCGCTCCCGAGTTTTCGCGCGGGACCCGGACCCAGCAGAAATCCGGATCCCTGCGCTTTGCACTGCTATATTAGCACAGCTCTATAGAATATTCAATTTGATAAAAATATTATAGCGGTTTCTTTACAGCTTCTTAACTGTATGCTCCTTCCCCTCGAAAATCAGGCGCTGTCGTGCCCAGATGGGAACTGTAATTCTCCGAACGCTTTGAGGAACTGTTTCTGTCCGTAGCCTGGGAACTCCGCAGTCACCGTCATCTCATCCTCTACTATGAGGATGCCCTCGCCATACTTTCTGTGCCTGACCGGGATCGGCTCCGCCTTTTCTCCAGAGCTGCCATGTCCGTCCCCTGACTGCTCGCCGGGCTCATCCTGCGCCTGCTCCTCTGCCTCCGGCTCTGGCAGGGCAGGCCGGGTCTCTTCATATCCGCGAGCTCTCTTGCTGCGTATCTGTTCCCGGACCTGCCTCCTCATCTGCTGCAGTCCGCTCCATCTCTCTTCCTCACTTTTCACGTCCCCTCGCTCTAACAGCTGGTCAGGGAGCATGCGCAGGTACCGGCTCGGCTCTCCGCTCACGCCCGGCTCTCCCGGATTGGTATACCAGGAGAGCTCCAGGCAGTTCCTGGCTCTTGTGATGCCCACAAAAAACAGGCGCCGCTCCTCTTCCTCCTGTTCAAAGCTCCGGCACTGCAGAGGCAGAAGCCCCTGATTGACCCCGATGATAAACACCGTGTCGAACTCCAGCCCCTTGGAGGCGTGGAGCGTCATCAGCCTCACGCTGTCAGCCGCTGCGCGCTCCCCTCCATTTTCGCCGGCAGCCTTTTCTCCGGCGTCCGCCTGCATGCCATAGAGCGCAGAGCTGTTGACAAACTCCCTGACTGCTTCCGCAAAGCTGCCTTTTTCAGGAGCTGATATACCCTTCCGGCTGCACGCCGCGCACATTTTCTCCAGGAAATCCATGGCCAGCCGCTCATCCTCTGCATACCCGGAAGATGCCGGATGAAGTGCCTCCCTCAGGCCAAAATATTGGAAGAGCTCTTCCGCCGAAGCACTGTCAATATTCTCTGCAAATCCTTTCATCCGCCTGTACAGCATTTCCGCTCCGCCGGCAGCGCATCCGCTCCCGCCGCTTTCTTCCATAATAATGCGCTTCGCATTTTTCTTTGTACAGCTTTCCCCATATTGCCTGTCCGTCAGCACCTGTACCGCCATCTGAGCATCTGAAGTATTTACAGAGAAACGCAATACTTTCACAATCCAGTTCAAAACCGGAATATCCTTTATTGTCTTCTTCACAGACAGCTCATATGGTATTCCCTGCCGCTCAAACACCTTCGTCAGGATCTCAGACTGCCTCTGCAGGCGGTAGAACACCGCGATCTCTCCGTAAGGCATCCCTTCCTCGTGGATCGCGCTGATCCGCTCTGCCAGATACTCCGCTTCCTGGAATGGATCATAATGATTCTTTACCGCGATCCTGCTCACTTCCGTCCTGCTTCCCTGGATGCCGCTGCCGAACTGCAGAAACCTGTTGGCCGCTTCGAGAATAGAGGCATTGGATCGGTAGTTCACCGGCAGCGTCAGCTCCTTCGCCCCAAACCGATGCTTGAGCAGGAAGAACATATTCTCGCCGGTGCCCCTCCAGCTGTAGATCACCTGGTTCGGATCGCCCACAGCGAAAATCTTCGCCGGAGCTTCCTCCCGCCCGCAGTCCCGGAGCGCAGCCAGAAAATCAAGCTGCAGCATATCACTGTCCTGCACCTCGTCCACGATGATCCATGCCGGACGCCAAATCTCTCCCGCTTTTCTGTCCGCGGCCCCTTTCTCCGCCTGCCTCCCCGCCTCAACACTTCCAGCTGCCATTTTCCTCCGGACGAGCAGCTGTGTGCTTATCCGAAGGAGATCCGAGAACGACATTTTATTCTGTCTCTTCTTCTCTTCCTGCAGGAGCGGATAGAGGCAGAACAGGTCGTCCTTATATCTGCTCTCTGTCTTCCCGGACAGATAAGACGGATACTCCTGCTCAAGCCTCTTTTTCAGCCGGTTCTTATACTTCACCTTCAGTCCCTGCTCCGCGATGATCTCTGCCGCCAGGTCCGCCTCTTCATCCGGATCCATGACCATGAACTCCTTTGTCCAGCCCGCAGCTTCCACAGGCAGCCTGTTCTTCAGAAGCCTCAGCGCAACACTGTGAAATGTCCCGAAGCCTTCCACCTGCTCTGTCGTGATATCGGGCTCCCGGCGCAGGAGCCGCTCCGTGATCTCATCCGCCGCCTTGTTGGTGAATGTGAGGACGATCATCTGCTCCAGCGGCACCTGCCTCTCCAGATGCAGATACAGGATCTTCTCGATCAAGACTGTCGTCTTCCCGCTCCCCACATTGGCATTCACCACACAGGCCGGACTCTCATCCAAGACTGCTGCTCTCTGATATTCATTTAACCTGATCTGCCTCGCTCTATCTTCTGCCATCTTCATCCCCGCTTTTTCTTCTATAATGTTGCTGTTCACAGCAACATTATGAAAGAAGATCATCATATTGCCGCCGGAGTTTTCCACGGATCTTGTCCGTTTTCTCCCGGTTTTCCACAACCCGGACCTCAATCCGCATATCCGACGGGCATATCGCATGATACCGAAGTGTGTTTTCCAGCCCGCGCAGATTGTCCGGATCCATCAGCCATTCCTCATAAAACGAATTTCCCACTGTCAGGATCAGACAGCTCCCTGCCGTCTCCACCCGCTCCACTGTCCGCAGGAAAGCGCCGCCGCTCTCCCCGTTTTTCACCACGCTGTCACAGAATGCATCCCACTCTGCCGGCAGCTTATAGAAAGAAAATCCTTTCCGAATAAACGGACGTGATTCCTCAATCTGCTTTCCTTCAAACTCAGGCGGCGCGCTCTCCTCCAGAAGATTCTTCAATCCCCAGAGCACCATCTTCTTATCCAGGTTATAATCCCCCACACAGGCAGGGCAGCCGCTCTCGCAAGGGCAGCCCTCCACCATACGGACTGCATTTTCGATGATCTGAGGAACCACCTCATAGATTTTTTCGGCATATCCCAGCCCGCCCTCGTATTTATCATAAATATAGAGGGAAACCGCCGGATCCTCCGCTCCGTCAGGGATCACTGCATTGTTGGAAATGACTGCGTCAATATCGTCCCGTTCTGTCATGGTCGTCATCATAGAAGCATTCTTCAGCGCATAGCAGAGCCCCTCGAAATGATTGTTCAGCACCATCTCCCCGTTCCGGTTCGGCACAAGAAGACTGCGGTAGACCTGCACCACATTTTCCGGTATTCCGATCCATGTACTCTCTGTGTCGTAATCCTTCTGCAGCGGCTGCGTCAGCTCCACGTATCCTAAATTCTGATGGTTATGGAACTGGAGCTTCTTGTACATGGAGATCACTTCATTCACATTGATATCCCCGAATCGGATCCGCGTCCGCCCCAGCTCCTGCTCCTGAAATGTCTGCAGGATCCGTGTCTCTTCTGTTCCAGCCGGGACAGTATAATAATTTCCCGAAAACGGCACGGCCTCGGCGGTCCTGCTGACCAGGTCCAGCTTCAGCACCTCATACAGCACGCCCTCATGCATGTACACCGCCCCCGGATGAAGCTCATGGTACGCCTGAGACTCATCCATCTCCGTAACCTCTCTTCCAGCTCCCTTCGCTGCTCTTCTGCCATCCACAAACTCCGTCTGCTCCTTCACGATCAGCTTGAACCGGGTCTTATCCATATTCCGCAGGCTGTAATCCCCTGCCGGGAATGCCGGTCCCGCCCAGGCAAACCGCCCGGCAAGACTTTTCACCTCTTCTGCGTTCATGAGGACCGGGATCACCTCACCCAGATCCGGGAAGAGGGCTATATCGTCCAAAGACAGCGGCATTTCCGCCGCTGCCGCCCGGATATGGGCCAGCTCGATCAGAAGATTGTCCGGATCCACGATCGCATTCTCACTGGTCTGTGAGAAAAGCCATTCCGGATCAATGGCAATGTACTGGTCAAAGGGCTGGTTCTCAAGGATCAGGAAATTCTCGCACTTCTTCGCGTCTTTCCCCGCAGGCTTCTCCGGATTTCCTCCGTTCCGGCCGGCGCGGCCTGTCTGCTGCCAGAAGGAAGCTCTTGTGCCCGGATATCCCACGATCACGGTGGAATCCAGCTTCCCGATATCGATCCCCAGCTCCAGCGCATTGGTGGAGACAAGCCCTGACAGCTCGCCTTCCGTCATCTTCCGCTCGATCTCCCTGCGCTCCAGCGGCGTGTAGCCGCCCCGGT
This sequence comes from Lachnospiraceae bacterium UBA1818, assembly GCA_904419285.1. Lineage (GTDB taxonomy): Bacteria > Bacillota > Clostridia > Lachnospirales > Lachnospiraceae > Mediterraneibacter > Mediterraneibacter caccogallinarum. The sequence goes on along the minus strand of CAJFQZ010000012.1, from coordinate 4,928 downwards.
AGCCGGCGATCCGCCCGCTGTCTCCATGTCCCAGGAATCCTGCTGCATCCAGCTTATCCCGCGATTCTTTGAGGATCACTTCCACGTTCCGCCGGCTCCTGCCGAATGCGATGAAATGCCGGTCTTCCTCCACCAGCTTAGGGATCAGCTCCGCTGCAACTGAGGAAGCGGACCGCCTTCCGTAGATCTTGTCATTCTTCCCTTTGATCTCCGGAGGCTGCACGATCCTGTACTCCTTCTCCGGCGCTGGCGCTCCGTCCCGATCAATCAGCGCGAACTTCTCCCCGCAGATTTTTTCCGAGAGCTCCACCGGGTTCGCGATCGTGGCAGAGCTGCACAGAAACTGCGGCTTTGCCCCATAATATCCGCAGACTCTCTTCATCCTCCGGAAAATATTGGCCAGATGGGCGCCGAAAGCCCCTCTGTAGCTGTGCAGCTCATCAATGACAATATATTTCAGATTTGTAAAAATAAAATCAAACCCGTATTTGCTGTGATTCGGCAGAAACGCCGCATTCAGCATCTCCGGGTTCGTCAGGATGAGATTCGCGCTTTTTCGGATCCGGCTCCGCTCCGCCGGCATCGTATCCCCGTCATAGACTCCCGCCGCGATCCGTCCCTCTCCGAAATACTCAAGAAACGGCTGCAGTGCCCGGTACTGATCCGCGGCAAGCGCCTTTGTCGGATAGACAAAGACCGCCCGGGTGAGCGGATCCTCCAGAACAGCCTGGAGCACCGGAAGCAGAAAGCTCAGTGTCTTCCCGCTGGCAGTGGACGTGGTGATCACGACATTCTCCCCAGCCAGTGCCTTCTCAAACATCTCCGCCTGATGAGTATAGAGCCGGGGAATATTATGGCTGGTCAGATAATCACAGATATCCGGATGGAGTGCAGTCGGAAACTCTGCAAAAGACGCAGGGTGCGCCGGTATTGTCTTCGTATAAATGATCAGATCCCGTATCGCTTTGACATTATGCTCCTGCATAGCAGTTTCTCCCTTCTCCTTGCAGTCATCTTTTTTGCATATTTATAAATATTTTTATTTCTTTTTAAACTTCATCATTTTCGCTCTTTAGTAATCTCTCTATCAGCGCTTCCCTGTTATTGATGAACGTTTCCATGACCTGATAGCTCTCTGTCTCCTCATATCTGCAGGAATGCATCTCCCCGCCGTCAAAAGAAAGAATCTCTGCCCCCGGTATTCCAAGCAGGATCGGCGAGTGAGTTGCTGCGATAAACTGCGCGCCCTGCTCCGCCATCCTCGCCATCTGGATAAACAGCGTCAGCTGCCGCTGAGGAGACAGCGCCGCCTCCGGCTCATCCATGATATAGAGTCCCCGCCCCGAAAATGTCTGGAAGAACGCCAGAAAGCTCTCGCCGTGCGACTGCTTATGCAGCCATTTGCCGCCATATGTCAGTGGTGTTGAGAACTCACTGTAGTCCTCCGACTTAGTCGCCACATTAAAAAAGCTCTCCGCCCGGAAGAAATAACTTCCCTCCGGCCGAAGAAATCCTTTCGTCATCTGTATCGCACTGCTCAACTCCGATACATCATCGTATGTACTGAACCGATAGTTCAGCGTGCCGCCCTCCGGATTGAAACCATACGCCACGGCAATCGCTTCCAGGAGCGTAGACTTCCCTGTGCCGTTCTCTCCGACAAGAAAAGTAATATTCCGCTTAAAATCGATTTCCTCCAGACCGGCAATCGCAGGAATATTCCGCAGATAGGAGTGCCGTTCAATCCGCGGCCAGTCGATTCGGATATTTCTGATAAAGAGGTTGAATAGCCCGCTCATGGTAAACTCCTTTGTTTTCTAATAAATTTTCTCAATACTTCCAACAATGTTATACTGCTCTCGGAACAACCGTAGATCCGCCTCGTTCCGTATCAGCATAACCTCCTCAAAGCCTCCGTCGTCCAGCCGCTGAAAGCCCGCCACCTGTTCACCGGTGCAGATACTGCAGCGGATCACGGGACGTTTAAGCGCAGGGTCATAAGGTGTTGATGCTGCTTTTTTCTTTTTCAAAAATCCAGAAAACATGGCGCGGCCTCCTTTCCAGCATTTATATAACCAGCTTAAATATGGCCAGGTTTTATATGACTATGGATATGTACCCAGATTCAGCGCATCAATTGAAGGGCATCTCGTCATCTATGAACTCGAGATCTTCCTCCCCCAATCCCGTCAGATATTCGCCAAGCTTTTTATCATACTCCTCCAGGATGTCATCCATTTTCTTTTCCATCTCTTTGTTCCCGTTCTCTTTATACAGCCGGAGCGCCGCTGTGAAAATCACGTCATTTTCTTCCGTGCATACAGTATCCTCCGCTATGTATCTCTTAACGACCTCTTCTGCGCCTTCAAGATCCTTCATCTTGATCTTCGCATAGATCAGCGCTGCCGCAGCCAGCGGATTGCCCGTTTCATCTGCTTCCCAGTTCTCACAGTACTTCAGCGCCTCCTCCGGTTTACCCTGATTTCCCAAGGCTGACGCCAGGAGGAACCGAATCTCAGACGGGTATTCCTCCTTCCACTCGAACAGCGTCAGCAGCTTTCGGCAGGCGGACTCGAGCTCCGGATACATCTCGCGCATGTCCAGTTCGTCCAGATAGTCTTCAAGCCACCCCTGCACGTCATGGCAGTAGTCTGTCTCGTCGTCCAGAAGATAGAGTTCCTTCGCAAAGTCCGGGTTTGCCTCGCGTCCGTCGGAGATGATCTCGAGAAGGAGTGTGAAGCAGGTGTTCCAGTTGTTTATGTCTGAGACACCGCGGGCTATGTCGGAATAGCAGGTTTCGGTGAGGTGATCAAATTTTTTCCATTGTTTATTCATGAGGAGCCTCCTTTGTTAAAAATGATGCTAATTTTTGCTATTTACTTTTATTGAAATATAATGTATAATCCGTTTTGTAACAGAATATGTTAATTATGTGCTGTCAGATCCGGTGTTTATATATAAGCGCTGCGATTGAAAGGTACACAGATTTTTAAAAAGGGGTTTTCTGTACGGTGTCTGTTTACAGTCGCTTTAGTCAGAAAGCTCTTTTACTTTTCCCCATTTCAAATAATCATAAATGCGAATCAACCGTCGTATATCTGATCGTACATTTGCACTAACATTTTTAAGAATATCAATATCATTCATAAATATCTCTTTTAATATCTGTTCAAGCTCATCTACATCAAATTGATCTTCTGTTAAATACGGAATCAATCTCACTGCGCGTTCCATAGACTCTTTTTCAAATTCCCAGATTTCTTTTACAGATTGATATTCTCCCAAATATTTCCTATTATTTTTAATCGTAGCTGATATTATATTGTCAAATGTCTGATTTTCTGCAATCTTTCTGCACTCTTCAAAGGTTCCTTTTGCTTCCGATAAATACTTATTCAAGGGAAGTTTACCCGAATTTTGGCTTATCAATTTGGGAAAGGCATATTTCAGCAATTCATCTGCTGTAAATTTCAAATCATTTAAAATAATATTCCTATACCACTCATTCCCATCTAGACCACTTAGACCTTTGAGACCAAATTCTGATGCCTTACCTATCGCAAGCACTAATTCTTCATCCCCAACTCTCGAGTCATCAATTGATGCCACACGCAAATTCTCAGTAGGAGTATTTGTAATTGTATACTCATACAGCTCTTGCTTAAATCTGCGCAGTATCCGCACTGGAAGTTTTAGGCATATATCTCAATCCTCTTTTTTAACGTCCAGTTATTCTTTGATCCAGTCCCCCATCAGCAATGTGAGACCGTCCGCTGTCATACCCATATCAGTCTCCAACCCACGAGAATCAACATCAAAATACTGCTTTATTACTGTATGAAGCGCCATGCCAATATCAAACTGCAACGACCTACGCTTCCTTGGATCCAATGCCAGGAACTGCTCCTTTGAGATATTATTGATTAGCAGCGTGTTCAACAAATACTCAGCATAATCGATATTCTCTGTCTCATGTTTAGAATATGGAAATCTGTCGGTCTTTGTCCATAGATAATGAGTCAATTCCGGACTCTTTAACGAGTCCTTCATTTCCTCAAATCTGCGGTCATATTCTCCAGATAAATAAGTTGGATCCACATCAAGGAAACGACCAATACGATCCAGGAGATCAGGCTGCATCTCTCCTGACGTCAGACATCTCTGTATCGTTTTGCCGCTTCTATCTATTTCCGGCACTTCTCCAAGGCTTTCAACCGTATACCCTTTTTCTCTTATTATTCTCAAAAAGCAATCCCTGCTTATTTGAACCTTCTCTGTTTTTTTGTTCGCCATCCTCTTGCTCCGGACATTATTGAGCATTATTGTCAGTTGTACCAGACATTATTGTCTGGTAGCATGATAACAGAAACAACAGCAGATATCAAGCCCCTTTATCTGCTGAAACCTACAACCTACAGAAAGAAGAGGTATTAATCCATGACAAACATCGATTGTATTGAAAACCAGATACCCGCCAACCTTACAGAATCCAGCTTCCGAATCGTAACAGATCGGATGAAGGAAGCAACTGATAGCCTCTATCATACTTCCAAAGAGAAATATGATCTTAAGGCAAGGCTTATCGAAGAAGCAGATGATATGACCACAAAGGAAAAACTTGACGCCCTGGATCAGAATTATGACCGTCATAATCAGGAAGTATGGCAAGGTATTGTTATTTTCGGCGTACTCAGTCTCTCCATCATAGGAATCGCAGCTGGAAATCCTTCTATCGTCAAGAATATCCGTCGGCTTGTTGCATAAAAACTATGCCCACAGAGTCAAGACCGATTCTGTGGGCAAAATCGAGTAGGGGAGATTTTCTCTCCCCTCTCAGTCGAGTAAGTAAGAGGACTTTCACCTCAAACTTCTCACGGAACCGTACGTGAAGGTCTCCCTTCATACGGCTCTTATCATTTAACAATACG
>CAJFQZ010000011.1 GCA_904419285.1 Lachnospiraceae bacterium UBA1818 | reverse complement strand
AGAGATGTGCATGCCTGGAGATCACGTTACAATGACAGTTGAACTGATCCATCCGGTAGCTATGGAGGAAGGTCTGAGATTCGCTATCCGTGAGGGTGGCCGTACAGTAGGATCTGGTACAGTAGCTACAATCATCGAGTAATGTTCGCGTAGGCATTGAGCCGTGCGATAAAATAAAAGAAGCCCCATGGGAAAGTGCTTGCATTTTCCCATGGGGCTTCTTTTATTTTATCATAGGGCGCCAGCCCGTGAGCGAGATGGAGCGAAGCGGAATCGAGCTTGCACGGCGGAGAAACTCATTCGGAAGTGCTTGCATTTTCCCATGGGGCTTCTTTTATTTTATCATAGGGCGCCAGCCCGTGAGCGAGATGGAACACGTTCGCTCTTTTGACACTAAGAAGAATATTGCAGAAAAATCAAATTTCTTATAAATATTATTTTCAAATCTGCGCATCCTAATTGTATTCTGAGCATCCGAAGCAGGCAGGAGCGGTTGAATGAGAAGAAAAAAAGAATCTGCAGGGCAGATCGCAGGAGATTTATTATATGACCTTGCCGGCGGCATCCTCTATGCCGCCGGTATCTATACGTTTGCAGGCAGCGCCGGATTTGCTCCCGGGGGAATCTCAGGGCTTGCCCTCATCCTGAATCATATCTGGGGGCTGCCGGTGGGAACAGTGACCCTGCTCCTCAATATCCCTCTTGTTGTTTTCAGCTATAAGACAGTCGGAAAGAGGCTGCTCATAAAAAGTGCGAAAACCATGCTTATCTCTTCCCTTCTGCTGGATGTCATTTTCCCGTTTACGCCCATGTATGAGGGGAACAGGATGATGGCGGCGGTCTACTCGGGAGTCTTTCTGGGCGCGGGGATGGCTATGTTCTATATAAGAGGTTCCTCTTCAGGCGGGATTGATTTTCTTGCACTGGTGATCAAGAAAAAGCGCCCTTATATGTCCATCGGGGTGATCACCCTTCTGATCGATCTTGTTGTGATATTTCTTGGATGGCCGGTGTTCGGCGATGTCGATGCGGTCCTTTACGGGGTGGCATCCACAGGCATTTCCACGATCGTGATCGATAAGATCCTGTATGGCGCAGGGGCCGGCACCCTTGCGATCATTATAACGGATAAGGGAAAGACAATAGCTGAGCGAATCAGCGAAACCGCAGGCAGGGGAGTAACATCGCTCCCTGCTTCAGGAGGGTATACCGGAAAGCACAGGGACGTACTTCTCTGTGCCTGTTCTAAATCGGAGGCCGCTCTGGTCAAAAGTGCTGTTCAGGATGCAGATGCAGGCGCGTTTTTGATGTTTACAGAGACAAGTGAGATCTTTGGAGAAGGCTTTAAAAGAAGAGAGATCTGACCCGGAAGACAGAAAAGGACTTCCGGGTGCATTTTTATCTGTCTGCATTCTGCACTGCTTTTCTGCCTGTATTCCTTGACACATAAAAACATATCTGCTATATTACATATAGAACACCGAGAGTCTGACATAAGGAAGTGTTCTGCCGATGGACGTTCCGGAGAAAGGGAAGGAAGATTGACGATACAGCAGATTAAAATTTAAGTAAGTATTTTCTGACCCCGGGATGTACCCGGGGTCTTGTTATAGACAGAGGACAGGCGCAGGACAGCTGGTCCGCAGAATGGCAGTTTGTTGAAGAAATAAGAGGGTGATGGATATGGCTATGAAGAGAGATTATTATGAAGTGCTGGGACTGACCAAGGGGGCAGACGCGGCAGCGATCAAAAAAGCATATAGGAAACTCGCGAAAAAATATCATCCGGATATGAATCCGGGGGACGCGGAAGCAGAGAAGAAATTTAAAGAGGTCACGGAGGCATATACTGTGCTGAGTGATCCGGAGAAAAAGAAACTGTATGATCAGTTTGGCCATGCGGCGTTTGACGAAGCAGGCGCAGGAGGCAATCCGTATGGCGGAACATACCGTCAGACATACGGCGGACCGGGCGGCGGCTATCGGGAGTACCATTTTGAAGGCGGAAACATGGATGATATGTTTAACGATATCTTCGGCGATATCTTCCATCACGGTTCTTCAGGAGGATTCAGAAGCGGCGGCTTCCAGAATGCAGGGTTCGGCGGACAGAGCGGGAGCCGTCAGAACAGCGGATTTAACAGTGGAAACGGATTCTACGGCGGATTTGGAGGCGGAAGTTTTCAGTCAAAAGGCTCAGATCTTAGAGCCGAAGTTACGGTAAGTTTTGATGAGGCGGCATTCGGCTGTGATAAGATCATCCGTCTCCAGGATCCCAGCAGTGCAGACGGCGCGGTTCAGTCTCTGAAAGTGCATATTCCGGCGGGAATCGACTCCGGGAAGAGTGTGCGCCTGCGCGGTAAAGGAATGCCGGGAGCGAACGGCGGCGAGAACGGAGATCTCCTGCTGAAAGTCCAGGTGGCTTCCAAGCCGGGATATGAACGAAAAGGAATGGATGTGTACACGACAGTGAATGTACCGTTTACTACAGCTGTGTTTGGCGGAGAGGCGGTAGTCAGCACTCTGTATGGCAATGTGTTATGCAAGATCAAAGAGGGAACACAGTCCGGAACAAAGATCCGGCTCCGCGGCAAAGGTATCGTGTCTATGAAAGACCCGTCCGTACACGGAGATCAGTATGTGACAGTACAGATCGAGGTGCCCAGATATCTGAGCCCGGCGGCGAAACAGAAACTGAAAGAATATGAAGCAGTATGTTCAGGCAAGGCAAGGACGGCATAAGCAGTCACAGAAGTTCGGATCTGGAATGCAGCAGTGCATGGGGCATATGTACCTATCCGGGCGGTCTGAACGGGAAGATGAAAATAAAGGGATGATCCGGGATTTCGGACCGTCCCTTTTTATTGCCTTCAATTCGGATCTTTGCTATTATAGTAGCAGGGCTGTCCCGTTCGGACAGCGGTTTTTTGAGACTAGATGAAGGAGAGGTAAGAAATATGAAGATAGGAATCGGAAATGACCATTCAGCGTTGGAATTGAAGGCGGAGATCATCGAACTGCTCAAGGAAAAAGGACATGAGGTTGTCGATTACGGGACATATACGGCGGACAGCTGCGATTATCCGGTCTACGGAGAAGCTGTGGCGCGGGCCGTGGCATCAGGAGAAGTAGAACAGGGGATCCTGATCTGCGGAACCGGGCTCGGCATCTCTCTTGCGGCGAATAAGGTGAAGGGAATCCGAGCGGCTGTCTGCAGTGAACCTTACACTGCGAAGATGGCGAGAGCGCACAACAATTGCAACATCCTGGCCTTCGGCGCGAGAGTCGTCGGCGCGGAGCTGGCGAAGATGATCGTGGAGACATGGCTTGACACAGAGTTTGAAGGCGGACGTCACCAGCGCAGAGTGGATATGATCATGGAGATAGAAAATAAAGACTGAGACGGAGGAAAAATGGCAAAGAGATTTTTAGACTGCACTGCATCTGAGATCGCGAAGATGACAGGAAAAGAGCTGGCAGCTGCCATCGCGGGAAGCGAGGGACGTATCCTTGTCTGTGAGACGATCGGCGCAGTACCGCCCATGCTGGGGGATGTGACGAATGCGGAATTCGCTGCAGCCATGGGGGCGGATATGCTGATACTGAATCTGTTTGACGTGAACCATCCGGTGATCAACGGACTTCCGGAGACAGCGCCCGAGAATATTATACGGGAGGTAAAGCGGCTGACCGGAAGAGTGGTGGGAATCAATCTTGAACCACTGGAAGCGGGAACAGAGAGCACAGTTGATACAAACAGTGAGTGGAAGCTGACATCGGGCCGCGCGGCCACTCTCGAGAATGCGGAGAAGGCTGTCGCTATGGGAGTTGATTTTATCGTCCTTACGGGAAATCCGGGAGTGGGCGTGACGAACCGGGCGATTGTACGTACACTGAGAGAGTACAGGGAAAGGTTCGGAGAGCAGATCCTTCTTATCGCAGGTAAGATGCATGCGGCAGGGATCCTCTCTGAGGCCGGAGAGAAGATCATCACAGAAGAGGATGTAAAGGCGTTTGCCGAAGCAGGGGCAGATGTGATCCTCATGCCGGCGCCGGGGACGGTCCCGGGGATCACAACAGAGTACATCCGAAAGCTGGTGTCCTGTGCTCACGGGCTCGGCAGACTGACGCTCACGGCAGTCGGTACTTCCCAGGAAGGAGCGGATACTGCCACGATCCGGGAGATCGCTCTGATGTGCAAGATGACGGGGACCGATCTCCATCATCTGGGGGATTCCGGATATGTGGGGATGGCGCTCCCGGAAAATATTCTGGAATACAGCAAGGTGATCCGGGGAGTGCGCCATACATATCACAGGATGGCTTCCTCGATCAACCGGTAATAAGATGAGAGACTGGAGAGCATAACAATGATGCATGCATATTATCTGTGTCAGTGGATCCTGTTCTTCTTTATCTACAGTTTTGCCGGGTGGGTCTGGGAGTGCTGTTATGTTTCGGTCCGGAAGCGGAGATGGGTAAACCGCGGGTTTATGCACGGCCCCATCCTGCCGCTCTACGGTTCAGGTGCACTTGTCATCCTGATCGGAACAATCCCGGTGAGAGAGAACACCGCGCTCGTGTTTATCTGCGGGATGATCGGAGCTACGATCCTGGAATATATAACAGGAGCAGCCATGGAGCGGATTTTCCATGTGAAGTACTGGGATTACAGCGGGCAGCCGGGAAATATTCGAGGATATATCTGTCCGGCGGCATCTCTGTGCTGGGGGCTTTTCTCTGTGCTGATGGTGCGGTTTGTCCATGTGCCTGTGGAGAGTGCGGTCCTCAAGATTCCGCTGACCGTGTGTGAGAGCATTGCCACGGTCCTTGCAGTCGCGGCATCTGTCGATTTTACCCAGTCATTCAACGAGGCTATGGATATGAAGAATATCCTGGTACAGCTTGAAGAAAGCAGGGAGAAGATCCGTCAGATCCAGGAGAAGCTGAAGGTGACTCAGGGAGAAGTGCTGGCTGATTACAGAAAATATTATGAAGAACTGCAGCAGAAAAATCTTACCCGGCGGAATGCATTTATCGAACAGATCCAGGAAAAGCGGGAGTGGCAGAGAAGGCAGCTCACAGAACTGTCTGACAGAGTGGAGCTCCTGCTGAGGGAGGAGATCCCTGCCAAAGTGGACAGACTGATCAGCGGGATGAAGAGAGAGGACCTTGCAGGCCTGAGGGACGATATACTGCAGGAGCTGCAGAAGCTGGGCACAAGAACAGACAAAAGATATCTGCATGCTGTAAGGCATTTGAAGCGGAACCCCGGCGCTGTCTCTGAGAGGTTCAGAGAGACGATAGAGGAACTCAGGCGTCTTATGGATGCAGAACAGAAGAAGGACAGAAAAAGGCAGAATGAAGGAGAGGACAAATGACAAAAAAGCAGCGTGCTCTGGAAGTGATCGAGAGACTGAAAAAAGAATACCCGGACGCCGGATGCACCCTTGACTATGATCAGGCGTGGAAACTGCTCGTCAGTGTCAGGCTGGCGGCACAGTGCACGGACGCCAGAGTCAATGTTGTGGTGGAGGGGCTTTATGAGAAATATCCGGACGTGAACGCTCTGGCAGATGCGGATGTCAGTGACATCGAAGAGATCGTCAAGCCGTGCGGCCTCGGGAAAAGCAAGGCGAGAGATATCAGTGCCTGCATGAAGATCTTAAGAGATGAGTATGGTGGAAAGGTGCCGGATGATTTCGACGCCCTTCTGAAGCTTCCGGGAGTGGGGAGGAAGAGCGCGAATCTGATCATGGGTGACGTATTCGGGAAACCTGCGATCGTGACAGACACCCACTGTATCCGTCTGGTGAACCGGATTGGACTGGTGGACGGAATCAAGGAGCCGAAGAAGGTGGAAATGGCGCTTTGGAAGATTATTCCGCCGGAAGAGGGAAGCGACTTCTGCCACAGGCTTGTCTATCATGGAAGAGACGTGTGCACAGCGAGAACAAAACCGCATTGTGAGAAATGCTGCCTTGAGGATATTTGTAAAAAAGTCGGGGTATAATACCAGATAATAAATAATTGCAGACAAAAATGTCAGAAAATATTGACTCCCATGCCAAAAAGTTCTAAACTTGTTGTAAGCAGAACAGAAGGGAGAGGATATTATGCCAGATGTTTACACAGCAGCATTTTTATTTATGGTAACGTTTCTTCTTATCTGCTGGGTCGTTACGGAATTTCAGATCTATAATGACAGCCACAGCATGAACGACGAACTGAAAAAACCGCACATGGCATCGCGGATGTCTGTGGGTCAGAACAGATTCTGGAATGCACTGGACAGTATCCGCGATTTCAGACAGGACAGACTGCGGGAGAAAAATAAATCCACATTTCTTTTTGGCATCAGGCGCAGAGACAAAAAGGAAGAGAGCCGTCTGGCAGGAAGAACGAATCAGCGTCAGCAGCGCCCGTAATTAAAGGATAATACGGAGAACTGCCGCAGCAACAGGGAACTTGACAAGAGCCCTCGCTGCTGCGGCAGTTTCTTTGTCTGAAGACAGAGAAGGAGGTTTGAACAGAATGAAAAGCATAAAACTGCGGGATGATTTTTACTGGACGGGGATTATTGACGACCAGCTCAGAGTATTTGATATCATTATGTATACTGAGTTTGGGACAACCTATAATTCCTACGTGATGAAAGCGGGAGACAAGATCATCCTGTTTGAGACAGCAAAGGCAAAATTTTTTAATGAGTATCTGGAAAAGTTAAAAGAAGTTATTGATGTGACGAAGATTGATTATCTTGTAGTCAGCCATACGGAACCGGATCACGCGGGGAGTGTAGAGAAACTGCTGGATTACAGCCCGCAGATGAAGATCCTGGCGACCGGCTGTGCCATCGGATTCTTAAAGGAGATCGTGAACCGCGATTTTGTCAGCATTGCCGTGCGTGACGAGGAAAAAATGAAGATCGGGAACCGCACTCTTCGCTTCATGGTGGTCCCGAACCTGCACTGGCCGGATACGATGTATACGTTTATCGAAGAGGAACAGATCCTGGTGACCTGTGATTCTTTTGGGTCCCACTACTGTCTTCCGGAGGTTGTCTCCACGGAGATCAAGAATGAGGAAGATTATCAGAAGGCCCTGAAATATTATTATGACTGTATCATTGGTCCTTTCAAGCCGTTTATGCTCAAGGCTCTCGACCGGGTGGAGAATATGGATATCACAATGGTGTGCACAGGCCATGGTCCGGTGCTCGTCGGCGACCGGATCAAAGAGGTCATGAAGCAGTACAGAGAGTGGTCCACAGTGGTCAATCCAAACAAAAAGAAGACTGTCATCATGGCCTATGTGAGCGCCTACGGATATACGAAAATGCTGGCGGATAAGATCGCGGACGGAATCCGCGACAGCGGGGATGTCGATGTGCGTGCATATGACATGGTGGAAGCTGATGCTGCGAAGGTCAATGAAGAGCTCCTGTTCGCGGACGGGATCCTGCTCGGGACGCCTACGATCGTGGGAGAGGCGCTGAAACCGATCTGGGATCTGACGCTGGGAATGTTCCCGGGGACTCATGGAGGAAAGTATGCGGGCGCGTTCGGCAGCTATGGCTGGAGCGGCGAGGGTGTTCCGAATATCACCCAGAGACTCAAGCAGCTTAAGATGAAGGTATCCGAGGGCTTCCGCGTCAGATTCAAGCCTTCCGAGGCGGATCTTGTGAGTGCTTATGAGTACGGCTATCAGTTCGGATGCACAGTACAGGAGAAGGAGCCTGTGAAGCCGAAGAAGAAAGGCGCCAGAAGCCTGGTAAAATGCCTTGTCTGCGGTGAGATTTTTGACTCTTCACTTGAGGTGTGCCCGGTATGCGGCGTAGGAAAGGAAAATTTTGTGCCGGTAGAGGTGGAAGAGACCGGATTTACTAACGATACAGAAGAGTATTATGTGATCCTCGGAAACGGAGCGGCGGGCTTCAATGCCGCAAAAGCAATCCGGGAGAGAGATCGGACAGGCGCGGTCCTTCTGATCTCAAATGAGCCCTATCCTGCATATAACCGTCCGATGCTGACCAAATCGATCGTTGCCGGCCTGCAGGCGGATCAGATCGCGATTGAGGACCCGGACTGGTATGAGGAAAACAAGGTTTATCAGATCCTTGGAAAAGAGGCGGTATCTGTTGATATGAAGGCGAAAGAAGTCCTTCTCGACGATGGATCCAAAGTTCATTTCACTAAGCTGATCTATGCTCTGGGAAGCGAATGCTTCATCCCGCCTATGGATGGGAAGGATCTTCCGGAGGTCATTGCAATCCGGAGACTTGCGGATGTAGAGAAAGTGGAAGCAGTTATGAAAGAAGCATCCAATGCCGTTGTGATCGGCGGTGGCGTACTTGGCCTTGAGGCTGCGTGGGAACTGAAAAAAGCAGGGCTGCATGTACAGGTGCTGGAGGTGGCTCCGGTCCTCATGGGACGTCAGCTTGATGCAGGTTCTGCGGAGCTGCTCAAAAACATTGCGGCGAAGAATGGTGTTGAGATCAGGACCGGAGTGACGGTCGAAGCGGTGGAAGGAACCGATCATGTGACCGGGGTCCGCCTTGCAGGCGGTGAAGTGTGCCCGGCAGACCTGGTCATTGTGTCAGCAGGCGTGCGTGCGAATATCGGACTGGCGCAGAGCATCGGACTGGACACAGACCGGGCGGTGATCGTCAATGAGAGGATGGAGACAAATCTTCAGGACGTCTATGCATGCGGTGACTGCGCCCAGTACCGAGGGGCCAATTTCGCGATCTGGCCGGAAGCTGTGGATCAGGGAAAGACGGCAGGAGCCAATGCGGCTGGAGAAAAGCTGGAATATGAGCCGGCTGCAGCGGCGCTCACATTCCACGGAATGAATACGGCGCTCTTTGCTGCCGGCGATAACGGGAAGAATCCGAACCTCCTGTATAAGACGGTAGAATTCCAGGATATGGGCAAGGGTCAGTATAGAAAATATTATTTCCTCAATAACAGGCTGTGCGGAGTGATCCTGATCGGTGATCTGTCTGAGATGGCGAAGATGACGGAGGCTCTCGGAAAACATGCCTCCTATGAAGAAGTGATGAAATAGTAAAAAATGTGCCGGGCGGAATCAATATTCCTGCCCGGCATATTTTTTCTGTCAGAGATAATACTTAAAAATAGTCTTCATTGATTCTGTATGGAATCACAAATCGATAAAGCTGTTCCCGCCTGCGCATACATAGTAAGCTTTGCTGTCTTCCGGCTTCACATAGATTTTAAGGTCTGAGGAATCCATGTTTTCGGAAGCACATTTGTCAAGGATGCGTGCTGTGAGATCTGTGATGTCGAATTCCAGATTCTGGTACTGGAGAAACATGTCATATGCTGCAGCCTTGCATTCTGCCGGTACAGGAGCAGTTTCCTGAACAGCGGAAGCGCTTTCCTCCGGTACGGGAGCAGTTTCCTGCTGTACGGCAGCAGATGCAGCTGCGGTAACAGTCTCTTCCACCGGAACACTCTCTGTATGTACCTCTTCAGACTGCTGTGCCGGTGCGGAAGCAGCAGCTGCGGTTCCGGATGTCTGCGTCTGATTTATTTTTTTGAGTCTTTTCTTGTTCGTTCTTCTGCTCATAATGATTAACCCCTTTTCTTCATGATGTGGGGCAGTGTCCCGCGGCGGGAACTGTCCTCAGAACATTATATAACGTTGGCGTCCGGAAGTCAAAAAAAGGAGAGGAAAAACCGGATGTAACTGAGCAGAAGCAGAATAAATTGAAAAAATGAAAAATAAAAGAAAAAATGCTTGCATTTTGTTTATAGGTATGATAATATAACACTCGTGTCAGAGATGACGCGGGTGTAGTTCAATGGTAGAACACCAGCCTTCCAAGCTGGATACGTGGGTTCGATTCCCATCACCCGCTTTTTTTACTGCCCTGACAGAGGCAGCGGGGAACAAAAAAAGAGAAGAGCAGGTCATTGAGGAATGATCTGCCATTCTTTTTTTATTCTCAGATTGTCTTAGGAAGTCCGGGACCTGCACACTGTAGCCGGTGCGCCCTTTTCTTTTTGATTATTATCGGATGTTTTACTGCTCACGGTAACTGCGCTGATGCAAATACAGTATAAACAATTCAGGAATACATGGCAATGGAGGAAATACTGTGATATACTGTAAAAAATGTCCCGTTTTATCCTGATGCTGAGTTTATAGGGAAAAGGGGAGGAAAATCAACAAAAGAGAGTGTGGATAATATGAAGTTTAATCTTATGGACAATGTTGTGACCCGTGCGCTGGCAAAGATATGCGATATGATCTGCCTGAATATTGTCTGGCTGATCTGCTGTATCCCGATCGTGACCATCGGAGCTTCAACAACAGCTCTTTATTCTGTCATGCTGAAGATGGTGAAAAACGAGGAAGGTTATATCTTCAGAAGTTTTTTTAAGGCGTTTAAAGAGAATTTCCGCCAGAGCACGATCCTCTGGCTGCTCTTTGCGGTGTTGAGCGTGGTATGGTGGATCGACTTCAATTTTGCAGGAGCTGTGGGCGGCCAGATTGGTTTCCTGCTGCGCGTGGTCTTTGTAGTGTTCGGATTTATTTTGATCTCGGCGCTGATCTATGCACTTCCGCTGACAGCGCGTTATGTGAATCCGATCAGTGCGACTCTGAAAAATGCGCTGATCCTGTCGCTCGCAAAACTGCCGTATACGCTGGTGATGGTTGTGATTACTGCGGGGGCTGTGGTCGCATCGGTCTGGACGACGACAACGCTGATGTTCGCTCTGCCGATGTGGTTCTTTTTCGGCGGATCGCTGATCGCATGGCTCAATTCCTGTATCCTGCGGCGGATCTTTGTGATATTTGAAGAAAACGATGAAAATGATAATACGAAAGAAGAGGGTTAGGGGATGAACTTTTTAGAGGAAAGAATAGCAAAAGACGGAATCGTAAAGGAAGGAAATGTACTGAAGGTGGACAGCTTCCTGAACCATCAGATGGACATCAAGCTGCTGGATGAGATGGGAGCGGAATTCAAGCGCAGATTTGCGAATAAGCCGATCAACAAGATCCTGACGATCGAGGCGTCCGGGATCGGGATCGCATGTATTGCGGCACAGCACTTTGACGTGCCGGTAGTATTTGCGAAGAAATCTCAGAGCATCAATCTGGACGGAGAGATGTATGTGGCTGAGGTGGAGTCATTCACTCACAAGTGTAAGAATCATGTGATCGTGTCGAAGAAGTTCCTGACTCCTGCGGATCATGTGCTGATCATTGATGATTTCCTTGCCAACGGCTGCGCTCTGCAGGGACTGATCCAGATCGTGCAGGCGGCAGGCGCCACGGTGGAAGGAATAGGGATCGCCATTGAGAAGGGGTTCCAGTCCGGCGGAAGGATCATCCGCAACCTGGGATACCAGCTGGAGTCGCTTGCCATCGTGGACGGCATGGACGCAGAGACAGGACACATCGATTTTCGTCCGCAGGACGGACAGAACTGAAATCTTAAGAAAATCTTTTGAATCTTATAACAGCCTCCTTTAGATTTACAGGATATCCTGTAAACAGTTAAAGGGGGCTGTATCTATGAATATCCAGACATTAACCGACTATTTTATACAATATGGAGCCTTTTTCATCTATCTGATCGTGCTGCTGGAATACATGAACCTTCCCGGGTTCCCGGCGGGCGTTATCATGCCGCTGTCAGGGATCTGGGCGGCAAAGGGCGAGATCAGTTTTCCCATCGTCATGGTCCTGACGGTTTTGGCGGGACTGACCGGAAGCTGGATCTTATATCTGCTGGGACGCCTGGGCGGACCGAGGGTGATGGGATTCTATTTTAAAAAATTTCCGAAGCATCAGGCGGTGATCGAGGAGAAGATGGAGTTCCTCAGGGAGAAGGGGAGTATAGGAGTGTTCGTGAGCAAGCTCCTTCCTATGGTGAGGACTCTTATCTCGATCCCGGCTGGGATGGTAAAGATGGATTTTGTAAAGTATACCGTGAGTTCACTGTGCGGCATTTTCCTGTGGAACCTGGGGTTTGTAGGCGCAGGATATTTCTTTGGGGAAGCCGCGATCAGGTTCTTGTCATAGAGCGGGCAGCGCAGCGGGAAGCCGTTCTCAGACAGCAGAGGAAAGACCGAAAAGGGGGAGTTATACATGAAGATAGCAATGCTGACAAATAATTACAGACCGTTCGTAGGCGGTGTGCCGATCTCCGTGGAACGACAGGCCCATGAACTGATCCGGCTGGGGCATGAAGTGACCGTGTTTGCACCGGAGTACGGAGATACAGCGGAGGAGGACGCCGGCGCGCCGGAGAGGATCGTCCGGTATCATATACAGAAGAAAAGGATGGATAACGGGATGGTATACCCGGGAGTGATCCCTCTGGAGATCCTGAGGGAATTCCGTAAAGAACGATATGACTGCATCCATGTGCATCATCCCATGTTCGTCGGACCGTGCGCGCTGTATCTGGGAAAGAAGTATGGGATTCCGGTAATCTATACATATCATACACGCTACGAGGAATATCTCCATTATATCCTCTGCTTTCGGGTCGGGGAGAAGACACCGGTACTCTGGAGAAGGACTGTTGGATGGATCCGCAGAAAAGTGATCCCTGCCTATATGAGATGGTTTGCCGACCGGTGCGACATGGTGCTGGCTCCGTCGGCGGGCATGCGCCAGGTCATAAAGGATTATGGGACTTCCACGAGAGTGGAGGTGTTCCCCACCGGGCTTGATGAGGCGTTCTTCAGAAAGGATGAGGGACGGGCGGCCGAGCTCAGAAGTAAATTCGGAAACGGGAAGAGATATCTTCTGGCCACAGTGTCGAGGCTGGAAAAAGAGAAAAACTATGAATTCCTCCTTCGGGGGATAGCAGAGCTTTGCCGGAAGAGGGGAAATGATTTCCAGGTGCTCATCATCGGCGGCGGAAGCCGGATGGAGGAACTGAAGATGCTGGCGGAGGATCTCGGGATCAGTGATCTGGTTACTTTTCTGGGAAATGTACCCAACCAGGAGGTGAAGGATTTTCTGAACGCGTCGGATCTGTTTCTTTTTGCATCCAGGTCTGAGACACAGGGAATCGTGCTGGCGGAGGCCATGGCTGCCGGCGATCCGGTCGTTGCAGTGCACGCGGTGGGATCTGATGACATCGTAGAGGACGGTGTGAATGGGTTCCTGACGGAAGAGGACGAGAGCGCCTGGGCGGACCGGGTGACCGAAGCACTGGATGAAAAAAGGCTTGAAAAGATGGGGGCAGCGGCGGCTTTGAGCGCCGGGAATTACCGGTCATCCAGACTTGCCAGATATGAGGAGATGCTCTACAATCAATGTATCTGCAGAAAGAGGGAAGAGAGAAGGATGCAGGAGCATGTGCTCAATACAGACAGAAAGGAAGAGGCGCTTTATGAAGAGGAAGAAAATCGGGGAGAGCATTCTGCAGTGGTTATTCGTTAATTACCTGACACTCCTGGATAAAACGATGCACATTGAATGGGAAGAAGATACACAGTTCGGGGACAGCCAGATCTTCGGATTCTGGCATGAGGACAGCTTCTTTATGAATCTGGTCCTGGAGAAGCTGGCTCACCGGACAAGGCCGGTTGACGTTATCGTAACGGCGGATACGAGAGGAAATTATATAGAACATATGGTAGAGCGGTGCGGAGGCCACGCCCTGCGGGTGCCGGACGGATACAAGGCTTTTGCCGCACTGAAGAAGATCGTACAGGACACTTATGAGAAAGAGCATTCTATCGCGGTGGCTCTTGACGGCCCGCTGGGGCCGAGACATGAGCCGAAAAAGCTGGCATTCTATCTGTCAGAGCATGGCGAGGAAGAATTTGTAGGGATCAGCATCTCTTATTCCGCCTGTGTCCGACTGAACCGCAGATGGGATAAGTACGCCATACCGCTGCCTTTTTCCAAAGCTTTTGTGGCGGTGAAAGATTATGGAGTAGTGAAGAAGAATCAGATACCGGACCTCCCGGTGAATGCGGACCATGCCGTACAGGCTGCGTCGGAGAAAGATACGGAGGCTGCGGTGAAAAGAATGGGAGCCCTTTAAACGGCATTACAGGATTACTTAGAAGAAAAGGAGACTTATCATGGAAACTAATCACATTTTGATCGTTGAGGATGACAAGGAGATCAGGGAAGGTGTTCAGATCTATCTGCAGAGCCAGGGCTATCAGGTGTTTCAGGCAGCGGACGGAGTAGAAGGCCTGGAGATCATCGAGAAGGAAGAGATCCATCTTGCCATCGTAGATATCATGATGCCGAGGATGGACGGGATCCGCATGACGATGAAGCTGAGGGAGAAGTACGATTTTCCGGTGATCATGCTGTCCGCCAAGTCGGAGGAAGTAGATAAGATCACGGGGCTTAACATCGGCGCCGACGACTATGTGACGAAACCGTTCACACCCATGGAGCTGATGGCGAGAGTGAACTCACAGCTCAGAAGATACAGGAAATTTCTTGAAAAACTGACGCCGAAAGACAATGTCCATGTGATCGGTGGACTTGAGATCAATGAGGATACGGTGGAAGTATCTGTGGACGGAGTGCCGGTGAAGATGACTCCCATCGAGTACAAGATCCTCCTGCTTCTCGCGAAAAATCCGGGGAGAGTGTTCTCGTCGGAAGAGATTTACGAGAGGGTATGGCAGGAGAAAGCGATCAACACGGACACGATCATGGTCCATGTGAGGAATATCCGGGAGAAGATTGAGCTGGATCCGAAGAATCCGAAATATTTGAAGGTGGTGTGGGGTGTTGGATACAAGATCGACAAACAGCCGTAAAGCGGGACTGATCGCAGCCGCGCTCCTTCTGTGCATCTGTTCAGCGGTGATGCTGATCCGATATCCGGAGCTGGCTTCCTGGGTGGAGTCGTCAGAGGATATCGGAGAGAGACAGATGGAGACGCTCTATGAGATGGGCAGTGACCTGAGCGAAGGAAACTATATCTTATATAATGAGTACTCAAAAGAGACTGCGCTGTCGGAAGTGCTGGAATCATACGGCCAGAGTTCTTTTGACCTGACGAGAAGATACATGGATTATGGGATTTTTGATGCGGACGGCGGATCACTGCTGGATGATACCAGTGAGACGGAAGCGGGGCGGCTGACTGACCGGGATGGAGAGTATTATGCATTCCGGGCGGAATTTTCGTACGGAGAGGAAGGCGTGCTGACGGATATCCAGGTGGACGGCGAGGCGCTCGATCCGGAGACAGCCTACAATATGGAGCAGAGGTATCTCAATGATGAGGAGGAGGCGCAGTACAATTATTCGGGGATTATTTCCACGCCGTCAGATGTCAGCATCATCTATGGAATGACAGAGGCAAACCTGAATGCATACAGTGAGGTGCAGAGCCCGGTGGAACTGAGCTTCTATAATTTCACCTATGCGCCGGCATATCAGGATACACTGGAGATGATGACGCTGCTGGCAGCAGCGGCGGCGCTCCTGCTGCCCTGCATCAAGAGGCTGGATATCAGTGAGATGAAGATCTTCCGGGTGCCTTTTGAGATCCCGGCTGCGATGCTCTTTCTTATGCTGGCGTCTGCAGACCTTGCCAATATACCGGCGTATCTGGTATATCATACGGTCAAAGGTACACTTCTGCCGGGGGATGGAAGAGCGGAAGAGGTACTTGCAATGGTGCTCAATTTTGTGATGTGGGCAGTTGTATTCGGGCTGATCTTCTGGGCCGTGACGTCTCTTCGCGCCATGATCCGGATGAAGCGTGCGTACTGGAGTGAGAGGACGCTGACAGCGAAACTCGTCCGGCGTATCAGAAAGGGAGGTGACGCATATGGAGGGGCTATGAAGCGGAAAGCCGGCGGAATCTTCCGGAGGATGAAGCAGTTTCTGGCGAAACAGTACGATGCTCTGCTTCACCTGGATTTCCGGGATAAGACAAACCGGACCATACTGAAGATCGTGCTGATCAACTTCGCGATCCTGTTTATTGTGTGCCTGTTCTGGTATTACGGGACATTTGCACTGATCATATACTCAGTCATCCTGTTCCTTTTCCTGAGGAAATATACAAATGATCTGCAGGGGAAATATAAGCTGCTCCTGAGATCGACCAATCAGCTCGCGGAAGGTCATCTGGATGTGCCCATTGAGGGCGACATCGGCCTGTTCAATCCGATCCAGGATGAGCTGAAGAAGATCCAGAAGGGCTTCAAGAAAGCGGTGGAGGAAGAGGTCAAGAATGAGAGGATGAAAACAGAGCTGGTGACGAATGTCTCCCATGATCTGCGGACGCCTCTGACCGCGATCATCACCTATGTGGATCTTCTGAAAAATGAGGAAGATGAGGAAAAGAGAAAAGAATATATTGAGGTTCTGGAGAAAAAGTCTCTGCGGCTGAAGGTTCTGATAGAGGATCTGTTCGAGATCAGCAAGGCGGCCAGCAAGAATGTGGTCATGCATTATATGAAGGTGGATATTGTGGATCTGCTCAAGCAGGTCGGGCTGGAGAATGACAGGAAGATCGCGGAGGCGAACCTGGAGTTCCGCTGGAAACTGCCGGAACATAAGCTGGTGATGTGGCTGGACAGCCAGAAGACGTACCGGATCTTTGAGAATCTGATCGTCAATATCACGAAGTATGCGATGCCGCACACGCGGGTGTACGTCGAGATGACAGAGACAGAAAATGACGTGCATATTTCTATGAAAAATGTGTCGGCCGCCGAACTGGACTTTAATGTGGATGAGATCACGGACCGGTTTGTGCGCGGTGATACTTCCAGAAACACAGAAGGATCCGGTCTCGGACTCGCCATCGCGAAGAGCTTCACGGAGCTGCAGCACGGGACTCTTAGGATCTCGACGGAGGCGGATTTGTTCAAGGCGGAGATCACTCTGCCGAAGACGGAGATCCCGGAGGAAGAGGAGACGACGGAGAGCGAAAGAGCCGGGAGCACCGCGTGAGAAAAATAATGAAATAAGTCCCTGCATATGGTAGTATGGAAATAGATTACACCATGTGCAGGGCTTTTTGTGCCTGGGGCAGGAAGATATGTAAGGAGGAAGGAACATGAGATATGAGATTAAAGGAGAGACCCTCCCTGTAGTAGTGTGCTATCTGGAGGGCGGAGAACAGATGATCACAGAGCGGGGATCCATGAGCTGGATGTCGCCCAATATGAAGATGGAGACGACTACCGGGGGAGGGATCGGCAAGGCGATCGGAAGGATGTTTGCAGGGGAGGCGCTCTTTCAGAACCGCTACACAGCTCAGGGAGGAAACGGCCTGATCGCATTTGCATCCAGTTTCCCGGGGCAGATCAATGCATATGAGATCGGACCGGGAAGGGAGATCATCGTGCAGAAGTCAGGATTCCTGGCAGCAGAGTCAGGAGTGGAGCTGTCTGTATTTTTTCAGAAAAAACTGGGATCAGGCTTCTTCGGAGGAGAAGGATTCATCATGCAGCGGCTTTCCGGACAGGGAACGGCGTTCCTTGAGTTTGACGGACATGTGGTGGACTATGAACTTCAGCCGGGACAGCAGATCGTGGTGGACACAGGCTATCTGGCTGCAATGGAGGGCACCTGCAGCATTGAGGTCAGGACAGTGCCCGGGCTGAAGAATATGGTATTCGGGGGCGAGGGCTTGTTCAATACGGTTGTGACAGGACCGGGGCGCGTATGGCTTCAGACTATGCCGATTTCAAATGTGGCACAGCTGATCTTGAGCTTCATGCCGCCGAAGTCATGATAATATGGAAGATTCGTATGTATTAGAGATAAGAGAGAGACAGTTTTCTGATCTGTACATGTGCTACTGTGGATATGCCAGATGCAGGTCTCTCCACAGCTATGGACCGGCCGTCCGGCCAAACTACATCATCCACTATATTCTGGAAGGAAAGGGAAGCTACAGTGTCGGCGGGACAAAATATGAGCTGGAAGCCGGCCAGGGGTTCCTGATCGAGCCAGGCGCGCTGACATTTTATCAGGCGGATCAGGCTGATCCCTGGACTTACCTCTGGGTAGGATTTGACGGGAAACGTGCCGCAGACTATCTGAGAGGAATGGGGCTTGGGGAGAATCGGCTCATCTATCGGAGCAGCCGCGGGGAGAGTCTGGAGATGGCTGTTCGTGAAATGCTCCGACACAATACTTATACAGCTGCGGATCAGTTTGTGCTGGAAGGGCTTCTGTATTCTTTCTTCGGGGCGCTCTCGGAAGAGCTGGATGTGATGTCCGCCCGTGAAGCGGAGATGGGAAGTCTGTATGTCCGAAAGGCAGTGGAGTTTATTCAGGATAATTTCTGCAATCCGATCCATATCACGGATATTGCGGATTATGTGTGTATCAACAGAAGCTATCTGTACACTCTTTTCCAGAGGGAACTGTCAGTATCGCCGAAAGAGTATCTGGCAAATTACCGCCTGACCCGGGCATCAGAGCTTCTGCTCATAACGGATCTTTCTGTGGAGAGTGTGGCGCTGTCCTGCGGTTACAGCGATCCGCTTGTGTTTTCTAAGTCGTTCAAGGCGAAGAACGGGGTGACGCCGACCCAGTACAGAAAGACCAGAAGTTAACATTTTGACTGTTTCATATAACATTTCAGCCTGTTCTTCTCCGCGCTTTTTTTATATGATGATACCAATCTGTGAGACGACAAGGAGGAGTACACATGAGCATTGTATTTCATGAGAAGAACAGGACGTTCCATTTATTTAACGATAAGATCAGCTATATCATGGCTGTTCTTCCAAACGGCCAGATGGGACAGCTTTATTTCGGGAAAAGGATCCACCAGAGGGAGGACTATTCTTATCTTCTGGAAATGATGGCTCGCCCTATGGGATCCTATGTTTTTGAAAATGACAGAACATTGTCACTGGAACATGTGAAGCAGGAATATGGCGTGTACGGGTCAACGGATTACCGCTGTCCGGCGGTGGAGATCCTTCAGGAGAACGGCAGCAGGATCTCGGATTTCTGCTATAAGAGCCACACTGTATCAGGAGGAAAGCCGAAGCTGAAGGGGCTTCCGGCTACCTATACGGAATCAGACAGTGAGGCGGAGACGCTGACGCTTGTGCTGGAAGATAAGGTGACAGGGATCGAACTGGAACTGTTGTATACATTGTTTGCCGGCAGCGGTATCATCGCGCGCAGCGCCAGGTTCTTAAACTGTGGGAAGAAGCCGGTGCATCTGCTGAAGGCGATGAGCCTCTGCATGGATCTGCCGGATCACGATTATGACTGGATCCAGTTTTCAGGCGCCTGGGCAAGGGAGCGCTATCCGAAGAAGCGGAGGCTGGAGACGGGGATCCAGTCTGTGGGCAGTATGAGGGGACATTCATCCCATGAGCACAATCCGTTTGTCATCCTGAAGCGTCCAACTGCGGATGAGTTTCAGGGAGAAGTGATCGGATTCAGCCTGATCTACAGTGGAAATTTCCTCGCGCAGGCAGAAGTAGACACACATGATACGACGAGAGTGCTCCTCGGGATCAATCCGGAATGGTTTGACTGGAAGCTGGAGCCGGGGGAGGAGTTCCAGACGCCCGAGGCAGTCATGGTCTATACGGACCGGGGAATGAACGACATGAGCCAGACTTTCCACCGCCTGTTTCAGAAGAGACTGGCGAGAGGATACTGGCGAGACCGGGAGAGGCCTATCCTGATCAACAACTGGGAGGCAACTTACTTTGACTTCACGGAAGAGCGGATCGTGGAGATTGCTAAGAAGGCGAAGGAGCAGGGAATCGAACTCTTTGTGCTGGATGACGGCTGGTTCGGGAAGCGGACCAGTGAGCGGGCCGGGCTGGGGGACTGGAAGGCAAATCCGGAACGGCTGCCGGAAGGCATCACGGGACTGGCACAGAAGATCGAGGCGCTTGGAATGAAGTTCGGACTCTGGTTCGAACCTGAGATGGTGAACAAGGATTCGGATCTTTACCGGGAGCATCCGGACTGGATCCTGTCCGTACCGGAGCGCCGGCAGTCCCAGGGACGCTATCAGTATGTGCTTGATTTCTCGCGGAAAGAAGTTGTGGACTATATCTATGACAGGATGGCGGAGATCCTCGGCAGCGGGAAGGTGTCCTATGTGAAATGGGATATGAACCGCAGCATCACAGAGTGCTGGTCGGCAGCGCTCCCGGCGGACCGGCAGGGTGAAGTGTTCCACCGGTATATTCTGGGAGTATACGATCTCTATGACAGGCTGAACACGGCGTTCCCGGAGGTACTGTTCGAGTCCTGTGCAAGCGGCGGAGGCCGTTTTGATCCGGGACTTCTGTATTACGCACCGCAGGGATGGGCAAGCGACGATACGGATGCCGCGGAACGGCTGAAGATCCAGTACGGCACATCCTACTGTTATCCGATCAGCAGCATCGGGGCGCACGTGTCCGCATCGCCGAATCACCAGATCATGCGCAGCACCCCGCTTTATACGAGGGCAAATGTGGCGTGCTTCGGAACCTTCGGCTATGAGCTGGATCTGAACCGGCTGACAGCGGAGGAACAGGAAGAAGTGAAGCGCCAGATCACATTTATGAAAAAATACCGCAGTGTCCTGCAGTTTGGCAGTTTCTACCGTCTGGAAAGCCCGTTTGAAGGCAATGTTACGGCCTGGATGTCGGTCAGCGGAGACCGGAAGACTGCAGTCGTTGGGTGGTATCGGACACTCAACGGTATCAATATGGGTTATACGAGAGTGAAGCTGAGAGGACTGGAGCCGGACAGCGTTTACAGAGTATCCGAGGACGGGGCCCTGCGGGGCGAATACTATGGAGATGAGCTGATGAATGTGGGACTTGTAACCAGTGATGCAGATTCGGGGGAGCTGCTGCCGGGAATGAGACCGAGCTGCGACTTCGATTCCAGGATCTTCGTGTTGGAAAAATAGTCAATTCGGGACGTAGTGAAATTCAATTTCACTACGTCCCGAATTGCGTTTCACTGTGTCCCTAAATGGAAAAAGATCAACCGTTCAGCTGTATATTAAAAACGAAAATCTCTCCTGTTATCCTGTTCGATCAGCCGCAGATTCTCAAGTACTACTTTTCGTACTTTCTCATTCGGCACGTTGAGCACCTCTTTTTCGATCAACCGATCTCCCAATGCCTTTGTCTCCGGTGAGGCGTAGTCCATCAGATACTCTTTCAGGGTCATCAGAGCGTTCGGATGGCAGCAGTTCTGGATCTGTCCGCTCTTACAAAGCGACATAAAGCGGTCGCCGGTGCGTCCTTCTCTGTAGCAAGCGGTGCAGAAGCTGGGGATGTAGCCCATCTCCATGAGCCAGTGCACGACTTCGTCCAGTGTACGGTTGTCGCTGACATCGAACTGTTCGGAGCTTTCGTCTTCCGGTTCCGGCTCATAGTAGCCGCCCACACTTGTGCGGGAGGCGCCGCTGATTTGGGAGATGCCCAGGTGCAGGGCACGCTCACGGCATTTCCGTCCCTCGCGGGTGGAGATGATCATGCCGGTGTACGGAACGGCGATACGGATGCAGGCGATGATCTTGAGGAAGGTGTCATCGTCGATCCCGTTGTCGAATTCTTCGGGATTAATGTCATCCGCATGCTTCAGACGTGGCACGCTGATCGTGTGGGGACCAACGCCGAATGCCGCCTCGAGATGCTCGGCGTGCATCAGCAGTCCGGCAAACTCATAGCGGTACTTGTCTAGCCCGAAGAGCACGCCCAGGCCGACATCGTCAATTCCGCCTTCCATGGCGCGGTCCATTGCCTCGGTGTGATAGTTGTAGTCGTGCTTCGGGCCAGTGGGATGCAGTTCGAGGTAACTCTCCTTGTGATAGGTTTCCTGGAAGAGGATGTAGGTCCCGATCCCTGCCTCCTTCAGAAGGCGGTAGTTGTCCACTGTGGTCGCTGCGATATTGATATTGACGCGGCGGATGGCTCCGTTCTTGTGCTTGATACTGTAGATCGTGTCAATGGATTGCAGATAATAGTCCATGGTGTTGCGCACCGGGTCCTCTCCGGCTTCCAGTGCCAGGCGCTTGTGTCCCATATCCTGAAGAGCGATCACTTCCCGGCGGATATCCTCCTGGGAGAGCTGTTTGCGGGGGATGTGTTTGTTCTTCATGTGATACGGACAGTAGGTGCATCCGTTGATGCAGTAGTTGGAGAGGTAGAGCGGGGCGAACATGACGATCCGGTTCCCGTAAAAGTCTTTCTTGATCTGTTCTGCCAGCTTATAGATCTCCTGATTTTTCTCTTCGATGGGACAGGCGAGCAGGACGGAAGCTTCCCTGTGGGTAAGTCCCTTTCTTTTCTTTGCTTTTTCGATAATGGCATCGATCAGTTCCACGTTTTCCTTGTTCTCGTCCGCATAGGCGAGGGTTTCCAGGATTTCTTCGTGATTGATAAAATCATCCGCGTGTTTTGAATTGACATCGTACATAATAAATATCCTCCTGATATGATTTGATTGTATAAAATGGTTCAGGGCTGCAGGTTCAGGGAGTCTCCTCTTGAAACGGCAATGTGATATCCGATAGACTGCATCCTTCTGTCCAGGTTCTGCAGGCTCTCTGCAGCCTCATCGCCGGTACAGAGCTTGTTGTCGTACAGCAGATAGTTTTCCCGTACCTGCGGGGGAGAAAGGTTGGGCATCACGACATTTGCTCCGGCAAGGATCCCCTTTTCCCTTCCGTCTCCGGCAATAGTGCCAAGCGCTGTGGTCGCGGGCAGCAGGACCCTGGGAATCATGAGACGGATCAGTCCCAGAAGGAACAGTGTCAGTTCCAGCGTGCCGGCTTCCCTGCCCGCAAAGGGCGTATCGTGATGGGGGATAAAAGGTCCGATCCCGACCATCTGGGGATCCAGACGCTTCAGAAACAGCATGTCGTCAGCCAGATTTTCTGCCGTCTGAAAGGGGGTGCCGACCATGAATCCGGTTCCCACCTGGTAACCGATCTCCTTGAGGTCCCACAGGCATTGCTGCCGATGAGCGGCGCTTAAAGACGCTGGATGGAGCATTCTGTAGTGGGACGCATCGAAGGTCTCGTGCCGGAGGAGATAGCGGTCTGCGCCTGCGTTAAAGAAACGCTGATATACCTCCCGGGGCAGTTCTCCGATGGACAGGGTGACTGCGCAGTCCGGCCAGGAAGCATGGATGTCTGAAATGATCTCCGTCATCCGTTCTTCGGTGAACCATCCGTCCTCTCCGCCCTGAAGGACAAAGGTCCGAAATCCCAGCCGGTATCCTGTTTCGCAGCAGGAGAGGATCTGCTCTTTTGTGAGGCGGTAGCGGACCGCGTTCCGGTTGCTCCTGCGTATGCCGCAGTAATAGCAGTCGTTCCGGCAGTAATTGGTAAATTCGATGAGCCCGCGGATATAGATGCTGTGTCCGTAGTGCCGGATCCGGATTTCGCGGGCACGGGTAAACAGATACTCGGAAAGCTCCGGCGTGCGTCCCCGGATCAGCCGGATCCACTCCTGGCGCTCTAAGGACTGTGTGTCGGCAAGCCGGTCGATCAGCCCGCAGCCTTGTCTGAAGCTTATCATATGTTTTTCCCGTAGATCGTCTTCGTGCTCACGCCGGGCAGCATCCCCAGTTTGCCGGAGAGAGCGCTGATGACATTGTTCGGGGCGTCCAGAGCCACGCTGATGACGTGGATCCCTTTCTCGCGGTAAGGGATCCCCATCCTGCCGATGACATAGTCCCCGTATTCGCTGAGCAGGTGGTTCAGCTCATCCACAGATTCCCTGCTCTCCAGGATGAGGCCGATCAGTGCGATCCTTGTTTCCATGTTAAATCCTCCTTATTTTGCAGAATGACGCTGCTCTGTCTGCACGGTATGTAAAAGAAGCCTCCGGCGGCAGTGAAGTGCCGGACAAAATAAAAACCTGCACCGGGCAGGCGCAGGCATACGAAAAGAAAGGGGCAGATCCCCCTTGGGAAGGAAATATCCCCCTTCCTTTGTCTCTCAATATTTTGCGCCTTATTACTCAGGAAAAACCTTCGCAGTCAGAACGTATGTCTGAGTCCAGTATACCATGGCGTCTGAAATTCCTCAACGGAAAAACAGGACAGTTCATTGATTTTCTCTCCCGTTCAGGCTACAATAAAAGGCGGATAAACTGAAATTTCAGCATTGGAGGGCAGGCTTATGGCAGATGTCAGAAAACATATAACATTTTACGGACGTGTTCAGGGCGTAGGCTTCAGATATACTGCAAAATATCTGGCACAGTCTATGGATCTGACCGGCTGGGTGGAGAACGAGTGGGATGGAACTGTCACGATGGAAGTGCAGGGCAGCGAGATCCTGATCAATAAACTGCTCGTCGGACTGAACAATAACCGGTTTATCACGATCGAGTGGATGGATGCAAAAGAGATCCCGCTGAAAGAGGAGAGTTCTTTTTCCGTGCGGTGAAGTAAAGAGGAGATCCATTTGTGAGAGAGCAGGTGCGGGTACGGCGGCATTGAGCCGTTTTGTCCCGAAATATAGAAAGATACAGGAGGAATGCATATCATGAAGTTAGGATTTATCGGAACAGGAAACATGGCAGGAGCCATAATGGGAGGAATCATCAGAGAAGGGCTCATTGCTCCGGAAGAGATCATCGGATCGGATATCCTGGAAAAAGGAAGAGAGCGGATCAGGGAGACATACGGGATCAATGTCACTTCCGATAACAGGGAGGCGGCGGAGAAATCAGAGGTACTTGTCCTCTCCGTAAAGCCGCAGTTTTACGAGGAGACGATCCGGGAGATCAGAGACTGCATCACGGAGGAGAAGATCATCGTGACTCTTGCGCCGGGCAAAACGCTTGACTGGCTGGAGACACAGTTCGGGAAAAAAGTGAAGATCGTGCGGACCATGCCGAATACCCCGGCTCTGGTAGGCGAGGGGATGACTGCGGCATGCCCGAATCAGTATGTCACAGAGGAAGAGAGGGACTACGTGCTGAAGATCCTCGGCGCCTTCGGCAAGGTGGAGATCGTTCCGGAGCGTCTGATCGATGCGGTCGTAGCGGTCAGCGGAAGTTCTCCGGCGTACGTGTTCATACTCATTGAAGCCATGGCGGACGCGGCTGTGGCGGAAGGAATGCCAAGGGCGCAGGCGTATGAATTTGCCGCACAGGCGGTCTACGGAAGCGCGAAGATGGTCCTGGAGACAGGAAAGCATCCTGGAGAACTGAAGGATATGGTATGCTCTCCGGCGGGAACGACCATAGAGGCAGTACGGATCCTGGAGAAAGAAGGATTCAGAAGCTCTGTGATCGAGGCGATGAAAGCCTGCGCCGAAGTGTCGAGAAACCTGTAAAATGATCAAAGGTGCGTGAAAACACCGCAGACGGCGGCCTGCGGGGCAGGGCGCCGGAATAGAAAACAGAAAAGGAAGGCTGAAAGTTATGTATGATATCGGAATCATCGGCGGAGGGACTGCCGGAATGACTGCCGCAATCTACGGGCAGAGAGCGGGAAAGAGGACTGTCATCATAGAAGGCGCGAGCTTTGGCGGGCAGATCACTGCATCACCCAATGTTGAAAACTATCCAGGGATCGCAAGCGTGAGCGGCAGTGAGTTCTCAATGAACCTGCTGGATCAGGCAATGAAGCTTGGCGCTGAGGCTGAGGTGGAGCGGGTGACAGGCATCCGTGACGAGGGCGTGATCAAGGTGATAGAGACCACGGGAAAAGAGTACCCCTGCCGAAGCGTTATACTTGCCACGGGAGTTACCCACCGCCATCTGGGGGTGCCAAATGAAGAGAAACTGACAGGCTCAGGAGTATCCTACTGTGCTACCTGTGACGGAGCATTCTTCCGGGGCAAAGATGTGGCAGTCGTAGGGGGAGGAAGTACAGCGCTTCAGGACGCTGAGTTCCTGTGCAACTACTGCAGAAAGGTATATCTCATCCACCGCAGGGACGAGTTCCGTGGCGAGGAGAGCATTGTAAAGAGACTCCTCGGCAAAGAAAATATTGAATTCGTCCTGAGTACAGTAGTAAAGGAGATTCTCGGAGATACTGCTGTGGAAGGGCTTCTCCTGACAGACAAAAAGACAGGGAAAGATTTCAGGATCGATGTGTCAGGCGTATTCATCGCAGTAGGGCAGATCCCGCAGAATGAGATATTCGCGGATGTTGTCAAGCTTGATGCATCCGGCTTTATCCTTGCGTCGGAAGACTGTATGACATCCCATCCAGGGATTTTTGCGGCAGGCGACTGCAGGACCAAGGAAGTGCGCCAGCTCACTACCGCGGCAGCGGACGGTGCGGTCGCGGCACTGGCAGCGTGCAGATATGCTGCGGAGCAGCAGTAAGAAAACAAACAAAAAAGGGGCAGCACATTCAATGGCTTTCGGCTTTCAGCCGCTGAATGTGCTGCCCTGTCCTGTTTGCAGAAGATTAATCCCGGAACATTTTGGATCCCATCCACTGCTGCATGTGATCCAGCATCTTCTCGTCCGGTTCGATATAGATGCAGGCATTCTTCTTGTCTATCGGGATCATGATGGCATATACTTTTGCGCTGCCGCTCCCGGAAGAAAAGTCGTGTACTTTTTCCGCATGATAAGAATTCAGGCGGGGAGACTTCTTCGGTGCGATGATTTCGGCATTCTGAATGTCAAAATTCATGCGTGATTTACGCTTTGCACGGTTGTAGATGGCATCGATCTGCATATCATGGTTCAGCAGAGTGTATTCAAACTCTACGCTGAGCCGCGGGAAGATCAGATAGTAAGCTGCAAGCGCAATGAGCACTGCGATGAAGACGGCGAGAAAACCGAGAAAAGGCATCCCGAAGAAGATGACCGCCACGATCAGCAGGATAACGAGGATCCTGACCGGGAGATCGTACGGTTTTGGCCGGCGTGCTACAAGCAGTTCATATAATGCGTCATTCATGGGTTAAGAATTCCTTTCTGTGTGTAGATAGTTCATTACCATAGTGGCAATCTTGAATGTCATGGCATCTTCGAAATTGCGAAGATCCAGACCGGTCCGCTTCTGTATCTGCTCCAGACGGTAGATCAGTGTGTTCCTGTGCATATGGAGCTGCCTGGAGGTTTCCGCGATATTGAGGTTGTTCTGAAAGAAACGGCTGATAGTCAATGAAGTCTCTTCGTCCAGTGTCTCGGGCACCTCTTCGCCGAAGATCTCTTTCAGAAAGTTCTCGCACAGCGTTACGGGAAGCTGATAGATCAGTCTGCCGATGCCAAGCTCATTATAAGGAAAGATCGTCTGTTCCGGATAGAACAGCTTTCCGACCTTGAGCGCCAGGCTCGTCTCTTTGAAGGCTCCGGACAATTCAGCCAGTGTTTCGATGACAGAGCTGTAAGACAGGTGAACCTGTGTGAGCGCTTCCATGTTCAGTGTGTCAACGATCATGCGTGCGACCTGACGCATGGATGCAGGAGTCTCCCCTGATTTTACAGGGCGAAGGATGGCGAGTGAACTTTCGTTGACAGAGACAAGATAAGTTTTCGTCTGAGACGGAAAGAGATTTTTCAGGATCGCCATCACGGTATCATCGATGATCCTTGTCTCGAGGAGAAACAGGGTGCGCTTCTCCTCCGGAGCGATATGAAGGCGTGACGCCCGCTCGTAGATATCGTAAGAGGGGATCCCGTTCATCATAAGGCTCTGCAGAAAATCATTCTTGTTATACTTCTCCCGGTAGGCCGTACAGAGACAGCGGACCTGTGTGAGAGCCTGCTCTTCCTCCTCCGGAGTGTCTGCGGAAACGTTGAGCGAAACTCCGGTTATGCGTTTCAGTTCATTCAGTGCTTTGTCCAGTTCCTGTGTATGCGTCATAAATCTTCTCCAGAAATAAAAAGGAACTGCACTGATATCGTGCAGCCCCTCTCTATGATACATTTTATAAGCGGTAACTGTTCGGTCAGACCGATCAGCGGCGAACAGCATCTTCGCGGACCGCTAAGCTGCTATTCAAATTTTAAAACATTAGTTTGTAATCGTCAACTCAGTTTCTTTGTCGAATATGTGAATCTTCTCCATATCCAGAGCGAATACAGCCTTGTCGCCTGTTCTCAGAGTTGTACGCGGATTTACACGTGCTGTCATCTGAGTTCCCTCTACGTCGAAGTACAGGAATACTTCTGCGCCGAGCAGCTCGTATACTTTGATCGTGGATTCGATCACGCTGTCCGGTGAGTTGCTGATGAATGCCTGTGAATCATGTACATCCTCCGGACGGATACCAAGGACAACTGTCTTTCCGTTGTAGCCGCCGTCGATGAGAGCTTTCTTCTTGGAAGCCGGAACTTTCAGGACATGTTTTCCGACTGTCAGTGTTACGTCGTCGCCCTTAACTGTACATTTTGCATCCATGAAGTTCATCTGCGGAGATCCGATGAATCCTGCAACGAACAGGTTGCACGGTGTATTGTAAAGGTTCTGCGGTGTATCTACCTGCTGTACAACACCATCCTTCATAACGACGATTCTTGTACCAAGAGTCATAGCCTCTGTCTGGTCATGTGTTACGTAGATGATCGTAGCGCCAAGGCTTTCATGAAGCTTGGAAATCTCGATACGCATCTGGACTCTCAGTTTTGCATCCAGGTTGGAAAGAGGCTCATCCATAAGGAATACCTTAGGATTACGAACGATAGCACGTCCCATGGCAACACGCTGTCTCTGACCACCGGAAAGAGCCTTCGGTTTACGGTCAAGCAGTTTGTCAAGATCCAGGATCTTAGCTGCTGCACGAACCTTCTTGTCGATCTCAGCCTTCGGAACTTTACGAAGCTTCAGAGCGAAAGCCATGTTATCATATACTGTCATGTGCGGATACAGAGCGTAGTTCTGGAATACCATTGCGATATCACGGTCCTTCGGCTCTACATCGTTCATAACTTTTCCGTCAATCTTGAATGTACCGCCGGAGATATCCTCCAGACCAGCGATCATACGGAGTGTAGTAGATTTACCACATCCTGAAGGTCCTACGAAGATGATGAACTCTTTGTCCTTGATGTCAAGGTTGAAATCTTTTACAGCATGAAATCCGTTAGGATAAATTTTCTGGATTCCCTCTAATGATAAACTTGCCATTTTAAATAGCCTCCTTAAAATATGTATTTCGTTTGTTTCTGGAAACAGTATACCTCCGCAGGCAAAAAGGGACAATGTTACGAGTGACTAAAAAAAGAAGAAAAAAATGTACATTTCAACCATATGTATTATAATTAAGCCATGCAGAATAAGATAGGAAGCCCCTTCGTGGGAGCTTGCTCACAAAGAAGGGGCTTCCTATCTTATTCTATAGGGCGCAAGCCCGCAGCGAGAAGAAGGCGCGCCGCGCCGGAATCGAGCTGGCATGTCTGGAAGCAGAGAAGAAGGAAAGCGCCGGAATCGAGCTGGCATGTCTGGAAGCAGAGAAGGGAGGAAGACCGGATGAAAAGGATACTGGATTATTTTACGATCGACGGCGCAGTGGGCGGAAACCAGGAGTGGTTTAAGAATGTTGTCATGTATATCGGAGGATGTGCGGCAGCGACGGCATGTGACTGCTGCATCTACCTGGCTCTGCGTAAAGGGATGAAGCATCTGTATCCGTTTGATGTGGAACATCTGACAAGAGAGGACTATGTGGCGTTTTCGATGAAAATGAAGCCCTGCTTAAGACCACGCGTGAATGGGGTGAACAAACTGTATATGTTCACAGACGGATTCGGAAAATATCTGTCCGAAGCCGGGGAGAAAGATCTTTTTATGGAAGAACTGTCCGGGACCCGGAGCTGCGAGGCGGCAGAAGCATTTATCAGGCGGCAGATCGACAGCGGCTATCCGGTCCCGTATCTTATGCTGCGGCACAGGAAGGCATGCTACAAGGATTTTGTCTGGCACTGGTTCCTCTGTTACGGATACGAGGAAAGAGAAGACGGCTTTTACATCACCGTGGCAACGTATGGGGAGTTGTCCACGTTCCTGCTCAAGGATCTGTGGGACACAGGTTATGAAGAGCGGGGAGGACTGATCGGAATAAGATCCCGGACGGATCCGGCAGATCAGTCCGGGACTTTCTGAGAACAGAGAACACCTGTCCAGGGATGCCGTTTACAATCGGAAACCGCCCGCAGGCGCACTGCGTTGACGGATGGGGATAAATCCGCTACAATGGGACTGTCATTGAACATTTTAATAAAGAAGAAAGAAGAGGAATCAAATATGGCAAATCCAGTTGTTACTTTTGAGATGGAAAACGGGGATATCATGAAGGCGGAGCTCTACCCGGAGATCGCGCCGAACACAGTGAAAAACTTTATCTCCCTCGTGAATAAGGGATTCTACGACGGGCTGATCTTTCACCGCGTGATCAGCGGGTTTATGATCCAGGGCGGATGCCCGGACGGAACAGGTATGGGCGGCCCGGGATACTCGATCAAAGGCGAGTTCGCACAGAACGGCTTTGCCAATGATCTGGCTCATGACGCGGGTGTTCTCTCCATGGCGAGGGCAATGCATCCGGATTCTGCCGGAAGCCAGTTTTTCATCATGCACAAGAAAGCACCTCATCTGGACGGCGCATACGCGGCGTTCGGAAAGATCACAGAGGGAATGGATGTGGTCAACAAGATTGCGGAGACAGCTACAGACTACAGTGACCGTCCGCTCGAGAAGCAGGTGATGAAGAAGGTGACGATGGAGACCTTCGGCGAGGAATACGGAGAGCCGGAGAAGGTCTGATCGGCAGAAAAGACAGGCATAATAAATATTTTACAAAGTTTATGGAATTATTAGCACTCGCATTAAAAGAGTGCTAATTTTCTATTGACTTTTAAATTTCTCTGAGCTAGAATGTCACTTAGGCACAGAACACAGCCTGCAGCAGCGAAAGGAATAAAGGCTGATACAAATATTTACCATATTTTTAAAGAGGTGTTAGACATGGAAGCAAAGAGAGGAAATTTATCGATCGACAGTGAGAATATATTCCCGATTATTAAAAAATGGGTATATTCCGATCATGACATTTTCGTCCGCGAGATGATCTCCAACGGATGCGATGCGATCACTAAGCTGAAGAAACTGGACATGATGGGCGAATATGAACTCCCGGAAGGGTATAAGCCGAAGATTGAGGTCATCGTCAACCCGGAAGAGAAGACGATGAAGTTTATTGACAACGGTCTTGGAATGACTGCGGAAGAAGTGGAAGAATACATTACACAGATCGCCTTTTCCGGTGCGACGCAGTTCCTTGAGAAATATAAAGATAAGACGACAGAGGACGATATGATCGGTCACTTCGGTCTCGGATTCTACTCCGCATTTATGGTGGCGGACGAGGTGCAGATCGATACGCTTTCCTATAAGGAAGGCGCGGCTCCGGTTCACTGGGCAAGCCAGGGCGGCACGGAGTATGAGATGCAGGATGGAAACAAGACGACTGTAGGTACGGAGATTACTCTGTTCCTGAACGAGGGCAGCCTGGAGTTTGCCAACGAGTACCGCGCGCGAGAGGTGCTGGAGAAGTACTGTTCCTTTATGCCGGTCGAGATCTTCCTGTCCAAGGCGAATGCAGAGCCGGAATATGAGACGATAGACGAGGAGGACCTGCTGGATACAGACGAGGTCGTAGAGCATATCGAGGAAGAGAAGAAGGAAGGAGAAGAGGGCGAGCCGAAGAAGAAGGTCAAGATCGTAAAGCGCCCGGTCTCCATCAGTGATACTCATCCGCTGTGGGCGAAGAACCCGAGCGAGTGCACAAAAGACGAGTACATTGCATTTTACAGAAAAGTATTTATGGATTATAAGGAGCCTCTGTTCTGGATCCACCTGAATATGGACTACCCGTTCAACTTAAAGGGAATCCTGTATTTCCCGAAGATCAATACAGAGTATGACTCAATCGAAGGAACGATCAAGCTGTACAACAACCAGGTATTTATCGCGGACAATATCAAGGAAGTGATTCCGGAATTCCTTATGGTGCTCAAGGGTGTCATTGACTGTCCGGATCTGCCGCTGAACGTATCCAGAAGCGCGCTGCAGAACGATGGTTTTGTAAATAAAGTGGCGGACTATATTTCCAAGAAGGTCGCTGACAAGCTGACCGGAATGTTCAAGACAGACCGTGAGAACTACGAGAAATACTGGGACGATATCAGCCCGTTCATCAAGTTCGGATGCCTCAAGGATGAGAAGTTCGGCGAGAAGATGAAGGACTCCATGATCTACAAGAATCTGGACCATAAGTACCTGACTCTTGAAGACGTGATCAAGGAGAGTAAGGGAGAGCCCGACAAAGCCGATGAAGAGCAGGCTGAAGGACAGGCATCAGAAGAGACGAAGACAGAGGAAGCCGAAGGAGCCAAGGCTGAGACAGCAGAGGAAAATCCGGCGGAGGACGAGAAGAAAGAAGAAGAGAACAAGGAAGAGGAAAAGGTCCGTATCTACTATGTGACCGATGAGGTTCAGCAGAGCCAGTACATCAATATGTTCAAGGTTCAGGGACAGGATGCGATCATTCTTACCCATAACATTGATTCTGCATTTATCACATATCTTGAGCAGAAGCACCAGGACGTCCAGTTCCTGCGCATCGACGCGGACGTGCATGACTCATTGAAGGATGAGGTCGCAGAGGACGAGAAGGAAGAGTTCCAGAAGACTGCGGACAGCCTTGTCGAGATCTTCCGGAAAGAGCTGAACAATGACAAGCTGGATGTAAAAGTCGAGAAGCTCAAAGACGACAAGGTGGCTTCTATGGCAGTTCTTTCCGAGCAGGAGAGACGTATGGCGGAGATGATGCGGATGTACGGCATGGGAGGCATGGATCCGTCCGTGTTCGGAAGCCAGGCGACACTTGTGCTGAACGCAAATCATCCGCTCGTCAAGTTCCTTGTGGAGCACAAGCGCAGCAAGAATGTACCGATCATCTGTAAGCAGCTCTACGATCTGGCGATGCTGGCTCATAAGCCGCTGAGCCCGGAAGAGATGACGGCGTTCGTACAGCGGAGCAACGAGATCATGATGCTGCTGACAAAATAAGTGTTTCCGAATAGAAACAGATTTTGGGTATAATAGAAACAAAGAAATCCTCACAGGAATCAAAAATGACACAAGTGATTCCTGTGAGGATTTTTATATACGTTTCTATCTGTTTTTAGTTTTATTCCAGTTCATTAGCTGTGCTCTTGGTCAGTCGTCATCATCGTCTCCGTCATCGTCGTCATTATCGTCCCAGTCGTCGTCCTGATCGTCATCCCAGTCGTCATCATCCGCATAACTGTTGCTTCCGCCGCTGTAGGAGCCGCCGATATCATCATCGTACATGTCGTCGCCGTAGCCGGAATCATTTTCGGCAGGAGCCGTCGGTTCTGGTTCAGCGGTCGGTTCGGGCTCGGGAGCTGGAATCGGAATCGTGATGCTCTGAGACTCTTCCAGCCTGTCGGTGCCGTCGTCTATCGTTCCGATATTGACGCTGATCGTAA
This sequence comes from Lachnospiraceae bacterium UBA1818, assembly GCA_904419285.1. Taxonomy (GTDB): domain Bacteria; phylum Bacillota; class Clostridia; order Lachnospirales; family Lachnospiraceae; genus Mediterraneibacter; species Mediterraneibacter caccogallinarum. The sequence continues at coordinate 29,412 of CAJFQZ010000011.1, read as the reverse complement.
GATCATACTGCTTTAAATGTTCGTTCAGCTCATCTACAAGGTCCTTCTGAAGGGTCTCTGCCCAGGCGCTGTTCTTAGAATCGGCGAGGAGGGCAACCTGACCGCCGTCAGTCAGAAAACCAAGTTCTATCGCGCGGTCAGTAAGCTCGTCGATGACGGTATACTGGTTTTTCCCGCCGTATTCATAGTCGTCGATCAGAACTTTTCCGTCGTCATTTATGCCGTCGAGGTCAAGCACCCGGCCGGAACGGCTCAGGGTCATCTCAATATCCGGATTGATCTGCATCTGGAGCGTGCCGTAAGGGATGAAGAAATACTGGTATTCATACACACCGAAGACTGCGACGCAGAGGCAGGCTGCCAGGCCGGCTGCAAAGCGGATCACCCGGCTCATCTGTTTCTTTCGGTCCTCAGGATATTTCAATGGAAAGACCTTTTCAACAACTTCGCCAATCTGATAGCCGACATTGGCAGCTTTGATGAAACGGCCTTCATTGTCCAGGAGGACGGCATAGGCGCTATGCACTTCCATTACTAAATACGTCGTATTCTCTTTCATATTCGGCTCCGTTTCTATGTATAAGTCTGCGATGTTCATGAATTTTTGGATAAATGATAAAGATGACCGCGTATGATCTCATATCCGTTTGTAAATGCGAGCAGGACGGCGATCAGATATTTTCGATGGCGCTCAAGCGTCTTTTTGTCAACGCCGGAAAGCTTTGAAAGCGCTGTGATCGGAAGCTTTTTTGTCTGGATAAGTTCGTCCAGGTATTCAGGGTGTCTGCGCGCTTCTAAGAGAACTTTCTGACATGCTCTGAGCGTCCGTTCCTGCCGGGGACAGTTGTCCGCCACATCGGGAAAGGAAATGCCGAACCCCTTAAGACAAAGCTCAAATTCCATGATCTCTTCCTTTGCCGCACTTTTGTGGTGCGACGTCTCGATCGGATTTTTCGGATCTTCCAGATGATCGATCTTCAGAGTATCTTCCTCACCGTCCTGTATCGGTTCGTGAAGAGAGACGACTTTCGAATGCTTTTTTTCCCGGCGGTAATGATCGATCAGACGGCTGCGGATTCCGCGCGAGGCATAGGCGAGAAAGGCGCCCCGGTGTTTTTCATAGCCGAGTATAGCTTCGTAGAATGCAAGAAGCACGATGCTGAATTCTTCGTCCTGGCCTTCTACAGGCGCCCTGTGAAGAAACTTGGCTGCTTCTGCGCGAATAAATCCCATGTATTGACGAATCAGGGCGTCCGCGGCATCAGAATCAGTCTTCGCCGCATATACCTGTTCGACCAGTTCATGCCCACCGCTCATAAACATTATCCTCCTGATAGTAGAATACGAAAGAGTTATCGTATTATCGGGGTCGTGAGTGAAAAATTTTTATCAGTATATTGGGAAAATGTTAAAAACATATTAGAAATACGTAAAATACAGGTGAAATACAGGTAAAATCAGACCGACTCAAAGAAAGGTGGCAGAGTCCTTTCCTTATAATAGAAAACAGACTCTCAGATTTCAATACGAAATAAAAATTAAAAAAATAATGTGCCGACCCCGTTTTCCACGATCTTCGTCCGTATCCTACAACATAAGCTAAATAAGCACAGATAAAATAAACAAAGGAGTGAATGAATTATGACGAAGAAAAATTTGATCAAAACATTGGCGGCAGTATTAACACTTTCTCTTTTCACAGGAGTGATGGCAGGATGCGGAAGCCGCAGCGCAGACGGGAATATGAACCCGGCACAGGGGACGCTCCAGGTTCAGGAGCAGGCGGAAGGCGGTGTGATCTCCGTCAGAGTAAATCCGGAAATCGCTGTAACCTATGATGAGCAGGGGCTGGTCACGATGGTCGAAGGACGCAATGACGACGGCGAAACGATCGCGGCTGATTTTACAGAGTATGAAGGAAAAGAGTGCCGACAGGTAATCTGCGATCTGGTCGCAAAGATCGATGGCGCGGGATATCTCGTGGAGGAAACAGAGGGGAAGGGCAGACAGATCACACTTGAGATCGAGGCAGGCTCTATCCTTCCGAGTGAAAACTTCCTCAGCAATATCGTGGCGGGGATCCAGGAATACACAGGAAGCAAAAATCTGAATACATCGGTAGCGGTGGACGGCGAGAGTAACTATGGATGGACGAATTACGGGGATACAGATTACGGCCCGGACAACGACGGAGTGACAGACTACAATGACACAGATTACGGCCCGAATAATGACGGAGTGACAGACTATGACGATACAGACTACGGTCCGAATAATGATGGTGTGACAGACTATGACGATACAGACTACGGTCCGAACAATGATGGCGTGACGGACTATGACGACACAGATTACGGTCCGAATAATGACGGAGTGACGGATTATGACGACACAGATTACGGTCCGTACAATGATGGAGTGACAGATTACAGCACGCCCGCCCCTGCAGCTCCAGCTCCTGCGGCTCCTGCAGCGCCGGCTTACAGCGGAGGAAGTACGGATTATGACGACGGGGACACAGACTATGACGAAGGCAGTACAGACTACGACGACGGCGGCACAGACTATGATGATTGAGAGGAAGCCGGTCTCTTTCCGGCATGAGCTGAAGCAGCTGATCACACAGGCTGAAGACAGGATCCTTGCAGAAAGACTCGGCAGGCTGTTCGAGCATGACAGTCATGCCGGTCCGACAGGAGTATACAGGGTGAACAGTCTCTATTTTGATACCCCGGACGACAAAGCGCTGAACCAGAAGATCGCCGGGGTGAGCAGACGGGAAAAATTCAGGCTGAGGTATTATGGGAATGATCCTTCTTTTCTCCGTCTTGAGAAAAAGATAAAACAGGGCGGGCTGTGCGCGAAGCGCAGCGCCCGCCTTACCGTGGAACAGGCAGAACAGCTCCTCGATGGCAGGACGGATTTTCTTCTGCACAATGAAGATCCTCTTTTGATCGAACTGTACTGTAAGATAAAAGGGGAGCTTTTAAGTCCCCGGACGATCGTAAGCTATGAGCGGGAAGCGTTTGTCTATTCACCGGGGAATGTGAGGGTGACACTGGACCGGGGGCTCAGGACAGGCCTTCGCAGCACGGACTTTCTGAACCACGGAAACTGGATGGCTGCGGCGGAAACCACGGTACTTGAGGTAAAGTACGACGCGTTCCTGCCGGATATCGTCAGAATGGCGGTACAGACTCCGGATCGGAAAACAGGGGCATATTCCAAATATGCGGTGTGCAGAAGATTTGAATAATTCCGGTCTGAAGACAGGTCCTTTAGGGAAAACCGTGCACTGCAAAAATCATACATCATAGAAAAAGGTGGAAATATTATGACGTTTCAGGATATATTTAAATCCAGTTTTCTTGAAAATGTAAGCGCGATCTCAGTGCTGGATATGGCGCTGGCGCTCATCCTCGCTTTCGCGCTGGGATTGTTTATTTTTTTTATATATAAAAAGAGCTACTGCGGGCTGATGTATTCGGCGGCGTTCGGAGCGACACTGGTGGCGCTCACACTGATCACGACGCTTCTGATCCTGGCGGTGACCAGCAATATCGTTCTCTCTCTCGGTATGGTCGGCGCCCTGTCCATCGTCCGATTCAGGACTGCGATCAAAGAACCGATGGACATTGCGTTCCTTTTCTGGAGTATAGCAGCGGGAATCGTTCTCGCGGCAGGGTTTCTCCCTCTGGCGGTGTTCGGAAGCCTCTTTATCGGTCTGGTGCTCCTGGTATTCTCGGGAAGGAAGAATGTGGAGCGTCCGTATATTCTTGTAGTCCACTGTGGAACTGAGGAACAGGAAAAGGCGGTCAGGGAATATGTCAAAATGCAGGTGAAGGCGCTCTCACTGAAGAGCAAGAGTGTATCGCCGGGGTGCATCGAGCTGAATTATGAGGTCCGCTTTCCGGAGGGCGAATCCGGATTTGTTAACGCACTGTCTGAGATGGAAGGCGTGACGCACACGGTGCTTGTTTCATATAATGGAGATTATATGGGGTAGCGGTTGACTGAGATCACGGGGGAAGCGGAAGATGCTGAAGCACAGACACATAGATAAAATCTGCATTGCAGTGATCCTGCTTGCATGTGTTCTGACAGCCGGGTTCATGAACGGCGAGAAGCTCGGGATCCGGTCGTCCTATGAGGATCCGGAGTATGCCTCGCGGATTTTTGACGACGGCCGGGTGCACACAGTGGATATCAGGATCGAGGACTGGGAAGGATTCCTTGAGAATGCTTCGGAAGAAGAATATTCCGAATGCGACGTGGAAATTGATGGGGAGGTGTTTTCCTCTGTCGGGCTGCGCGCGAAAGGGAACAATTCTCTGCGGCTCGTGCAAGAGTTCGGGCTGAAGAGGTACAGCCTGAAGCTGGAATTTGACCACTTTCAGGACGGCAGTACATATTACGGGCTGGATAAGCTGTCCCTGGATTCCTCCTATCAGGACAACAGTTACCTCAAGAATTATCTTGCCTATGACATGATGGAATATATGGGAGTTCCGTCGCCTCTTACCAGTTATGTGTGGGTCACTGTGAACGGAGAGGACTGGGGGCTCTTCCTGGCAGTGGAGGAACCTGAGGAGTCGTTCGCACGCAGGAATTACGGCGCAGATCACGGGCAGCTGTACAAGCCGGACTACCGCTCGCTGGAGGCGGAGAACAGCGATGTGGCTCTGAAATATACTTCTGACGATCCCGCGGATTATGATAATATTTTCAGAAATGCGAAGTTTGATATCGACAGCGAGGATCAGGAAAGACTGATCAGCGCGCTGAAGATACTTGCTGAAGGAGAGGGATTAGAGAAGGCAGTGAACGTGGATGAAGTGCTCAGATATTTTACGGTACAGGTGTTTACAGTGAATCTGGACAGCTATCTGGGCCGGACCGGACATAATTATTTCCTCTATGAAGAGGACGGAATATTAAGCATCCTTCCGTGGGACTACAATCTGGCCTTTGCGACCTATTCTCTCGGGATGCCGGATCCGGTCAATGATGCAGAGCTCTATGTGAATTATCCGATCAATACTCCGGCGGCAGGGGAAATCATGAGGAACCGTCCGCTTTATCACAATCTTATGAAGAACGACAGGTATTTTGCCAGGTATCATGAATATTTTGATCAGTTTATCGGGGAATATTTTGAGAGCGGGCTGTTTGAGAGAAGGGTGGCGGAGACGACGAAAATGATCGCGCCTTATGTGGAGAAAGATCCGACCGCTTTCTGCTCCTATGAAGATTATCTTACTGCTGTCCGGACGATCACAGACTTCTGCCTGCTGCGGGCGGAGAGTGTCAGGGGACAGCTTTCCGGAGAGATCCCCTCCACGATCCGGGGACAGCAGGAAGATGAGCAGAGCCGTGTGGATGCCTCGGACGTCTGGCTGCCGGACATGGGAGAAATTGCAGATCTGCGGGACTGATAACCGTTTTGGGATGGGAAAGGTATCAGTTCTCAAATGCGATCCCCTTCTGCAGGAAAAATTTTTTCACCATCTCGTCCCACGCATGCTCCAGTGTCCTGTCCATGGTGAATGTCTTAAAGGAGCTTCCCGTCACACAGGCGAGGGAGCTGCCGTCATAACGGATGTTCAGATAGAGCCCCTGCACCTGGCCCGGATCCAGGGAGAGTCCGTTCTGTTCGATGAGGCGGGCAATATTTTTAGGTGAGAGACTGAAGACGAAACGGAAACTTAAGGGAGTGCGCTTTCCACGTATGAGTGCAAAGCAGTGCTCCCTTATATTTTTCCAGTAGGAATACTCCGGCAGTTCCGCGTCTGTGTCAAAGAAGTCCTTGTGTATAAATCCGTCGATCGTAAATGTATTGAACGTCACGATCTCGCCTTCGATGAAGCAGAAGCTGTCGAAGGTGTCCTTGAGAAGAAGCTGTGACATAAAGTCTTTGATTCCTGTCATTGTCAATGCGATCATTCTGATATCCTCCATGCCTTACCATCATATCATAAAAAACCACGGCCATGGATTAAAAATACAAGAAATATTTTTAAGGAAAATCTTTTAATACCGCGCGTTCAAGTTACTGTGAACAGCAGCCCTTTCAAGAATTCGCGAACGGCTCTGTATTCTGAGGGAAAGGCAGGGGAAACTGCCGGAGCTTCAGAACGGGAGACTGACGCCGCCATTGACTTTTGCAGGCAAAAAAAGTATTATTAGAACGTACAGTGGGAGACTATATCTACTGTTTTCACACATGAATAAAAAGAGAGAATTTGATAGAAGGTTTCAGATAAATTTATGAGAAGAATTAGCAGAAAGAAAAAAAGACTTTTGGTGATCGGGGCCTGTGCGCTTGTCCTTCTGCTGCTGGTGATCCTTGTGGTCCATGGAATCCGGAGACTGACAGCCCCGCGGGCAGACACAGAGCAGGGGCTGGAGTATATCAAGGCGGCAGAATCAGATGATATCGCTACTATCGAACAGAAGATCAGTCAGCTTGAACAGCAGGACGGAGGGGATGACACCGACCGCAGCTGCAAGGAGAAGTTTGCCAGTTCCGTTGTAATGGGAGATTCTATCACAGAAGGATTTTCCGAGTATGACGTGCTCAATGCATCCAGCGTGGTGTCCAAGATCGGCGTACATCTGAACGAGCTTGACGAACAGGTGCAGCAGGTAAAGGAACTGGATCCGCAGGTCATTTTCCTGGCGTATGGAATGAATGACGTTATTTCCACAGCCGGGGATACAGACCAGTTTCTGGAAGAGTATGAGACACTTGTAGATCAGCTCCGTGAGGAAGTCCCGAATGCACATATCTATGTGAATTCCATCTTCCCGGTGACAGACAGTGCGGTGAAGAAAGAGCCTGAACTTGCACAGATCTCGGAGTATAATACCGCGCTCAAGGGAATGTGCGATGAGATGCAGGTTGGATTTATTGACAATACAGAACTTGTAGAAGACCAGTATTATGAGGAGGACGGCGTGCATTTCAAGGCAGAGTTCTATCCGATCTGGGCAGAACGCATGGCGGAGGTGGCAGCATTATGACAGAGACAGCGTACAAGAGGAGATCGATAGTACCTCAGATCATGAAATATGTTGTATTTGCGGCTGTTCTCGTATATATTGCAGTCCTAATGGCCTATGCGAGCGGAAGCAGCAGGCCTTTTGAGGAGGTCGAGGCAGCGGTGAGCAGCGCTCTGAAGGACTCCGGCCTGAAAGAGATGGATTCTCAGATGCTGAAGAGAAACTTCGGGCTGAACAGCGCGGACTATGCGGGGGTGATGTACTATGCCTCCGAGTCAAGCATGTCAGCTGAGGAGGTCCTTCTGATCCGGGTGTCCAGCGACAAGCAGGTGCAGGAAGTCACCGATGCGGTCAATGAGCGGATCGATTCAAGGATCAATGCGTTCGAAGGATATGCGCCGGAGCAGGTGAAGCTGCTCGAGGATGCGCAGCAGAGTGTGAGAGGAAGATATATTTTCTTTGCTGTCGCATCTGATGCGGAAGAGTACAGGGCTGTGTTTGAGAGCAGCCTGTAGACAGGGGAGAGGAAATCAAGGGATGGTATTCAGCAGTATTACATTTTTGTTTCTATTTCTGCCGATTGTTCTGGCAGTATATTATATCGTTCCAGAAAAGGCGAAGAATATCATACTTCTTATCGCCAGTATTCTGTTCTATGCGTGGGGGGAGCCGGTCTATATCGTGCTTATGCTCCTCTCCATCATTCTGAATTATTTCTGCGGACAGGATATCGAGGAAAAATCAGATGACCCCGTGAAGGCGAAGAGGAGCATTCTTTTTGCCGTCGTCGTCAATGTGCTGATTCTGATGTTTTTCAAGTACTACGGTTTTCTGCTGGACATGCTCAACAGCATACTTCCGGTGGAGATCCCCTACAGAGAACTGCCGCTTCCTGTGGGAATCTCTTTCTATACGTTCCAGAGCCTTTCCTATGTTCTGGACATCTACTGGAAAAAGGTTAAGCCGCAGAAAAATATTTTGTACTTCGCGCTCTATATCAGCATGTTCCCACAGCTGATCGCGGGACCCATCGTCAGATATATCGATATTGAAAAGCAGCTCGTGAGCCGGAAGATCTCGGCGGCAAGGCTGGGGCAGGGCGCCATGTTCTTTATCCGGGGACTGGCAAAGAAAGTCATCCTGGCCAACACGGCGGGGGAGATCTTTGAACAGATCTCATCCATGTCCGCAGGCAACCTATCTGTGCTGATGGCATGGCTGGGCTGTATCTCCTATGCATTTCAGATCTATTTTGATTTCAGCGGATATTCCGATATGGCGGTCGGACTGGGCAAGATGTTCGGGTTTGAATTCAGGAAGAATTTTGATTATCCGTATATCTCCAAGAGTATCACGGAATTCTGGAGGAGATGGCATATCTCACTGAGCACCTGGTTCAGGGAGTATGTGTACATACCGCTGGGCGGCAACCGCTGCTCTGCAGTCAGGAATATCATCAACCTCATGATCGTGTGGACGCTGACCGGAATGTGGCATGGGGCGGCGTGGAACTTTATCGCATGGGGAATTTATTACGGCGTGCTCATCGTGCTGGAGAAATATGTGTGGGGAGCGTCTCTCGATGAAGCGCCCAGGGCGGTGAGGCATATTTATTCCCTTGTCCTGGTGATGATCGGCTGGGTGTTCTTCTTCAGTCCCAGCATCGGTTACGCCCTCCGTTATCTCGCGGCGATGTTCGGCGGAGGAGCCGGGCTTGCAGATTCCGGCGCCTGCTTCATCCTTCTGACGCACTGGCTGCTGTATCTGCTGGCAGTGCTTGGATCGACCCGTGTGGGATATGCACTGATCAACCGTGTGATCGGCATATTTGCTGACGGACGCCCGAGGATGGCTGCCGCGGCGGTGATCTACACAGGCATGTTCTTCATATCCGTTGCATTTCTTGTCACGGATACGTTTAACCCGTTTTTGTATTTTAGATTCTAGGTGAGAAGAATGGATAACAGGAAGAAAAGTAAGAGACGCATTGAGCGTCTTGTGGGCGGAATATTCATACTGTGCCTTTTCGGTGTGATGCTGGTCAATCTGCTGGTGCCCGACAGAGAGATGTCTGAGGAAGAGAACCGCATGCTGGCCTCCAGGCCCAAGTTTACGCTGTCCGCCCTTGCGAGCGGAGACTTTATGGAACAGTATGAGGAGTATTTAAGCGACCAGTTCGCAGGGCGTGATTTCTGGCACAGGCTGAAGGTTGCTGTCGACCGGATCGGTGGGAGCAGGATGGAAAACGGGATCTATATCGGGAAGGACGGGCAGCTCCTTCAGGATATCCAGGTCCCGGATCAGGAACATCTCTCAGAAAATATGGACGCGATCAAAAATTTCGCGGAGACATACAAAGAGATCCCGGTGACGATGATCCTTGTGCCGGACGCGGCGTGTATTTTAAACGACAGGCTTCCGGCGCTGGCTTCTGTGGAGGATCAGAAGCAGATGATCAGCATGGCGGAGCAGACACTGGGGGATTCCGTTAAATGGGTCGACGCGGTTTCGGTATTGAATAAGCATAAGCGGGAGAAGCTATATTATCTGACGGATCATCACTGGACGGCGCTGGGAGCGTTCTACACATTCCAGGAGGCCACTCAGACGCTGGGGATCAATGAGGATGTGTCGGACAAATATATTTCGTACACTGTGTCGGACAGTTTTAACGGCGTGCTTGCCTCAGAGAGCGGTGTGGAACTCGGTGAGAAGGAGACGATCGACATCTATGTCCCGCGGGAGGGAGACGACGATGTGATCGTCAACTATGTGGATGCGTCAAAGCGGACGACATCGCTCTATGATTCTTCCAAGCTGGAGACAAAGGATCAGTACGGAGTCTATCTGGGAGGAAATACTTCGGTGCTTGATATCAGGACCGTGTCGACAAGCCGGAAGCGTCTGCTTGTGGTGAAGGATTCCTTTGCCAACTGCTTTATCCCTTTCCTGACGCCGTACTACAGGGAGATCGTGGTGGTCGATCCGCGATATTACAGCGGGACGATTGAGGATATCATGGATTCCTACAGGATCACTGACGCCCTGTTCCTTTACAGCGGAAACAGTTTTTTTACAGACAACAGTATAAGCGGAGTGTTTACAGGTGAGTAATCGGATCAGAGAAGAATTTTTACAGAAGAAGGAGCCGGTAAGGCTGAATAAGTATCTGAGTGAGGCGGGGGTCTGCTCCAGGCGGGAGGCCGACCGCCTCATTGAAAGTGGAAAAGTGACCGTGGATGGAGTGCGCGCGCAGACCGGAATGCGCGTTACACCCGGACAGACGGTGAAAGTGGGCAGGAAGGTCGTCTCGAAACAGGATGAGATGATCGTTCTCGCGGTGAATAAGCCAAGAGGGATCGTCTGTACAGAGGAGCGGCGGGAGAGGAACAGTATCGTGCGTTTCCTGAATTATCCTGTGCGCGTGACCTATGTGGGGAGGCTGGACAAGGATTCCAGAGGACTGCTGCTCATGACGAACAATGGCGATATCATAAACAAGATGATGCGCGCGGCGAATTACCATGAGAAGGAATATAAGGTGACAGTGGATCAGGAGATCACTCCGGAATTCATCCGGCAGATGTCTTCGGGCGTCCCGATCCTCGATACGGTCACCCGCCCGTGCAGGGTGGAGAAGATCGGAAAGTATACATTCTCCATTATCCTGACGCAGGGGCTGAACCGGCAGATACGACGGATGTGCGAGGCGCTGGGGTATCAGGTAAAGGATCTGGTGCGTGTCCGGGTCATGAATATCAGGCTCGGAAGCCTGAGAGAAGGTGAATACAGAAAAGTGACGGATGAGGAGCTGGAAGAGCTTTACGGACTTCTTGCAGATTCATCCGGTGTGACATCGGGAGGACGAAATGGAAGATAAGAAGAAGCGGATGCGGGAGCTGGTGGAACTGCTGAACCGGGCCCGCAGGGCATATGAGCAGGAAAATACTGAGATCATGAGCAACTATGAATATGATCAGCTGTATGATGAACTTCAGGGACTGGAACAGGAGCTGAATATGACTCTTGCTTCCAGCCCTACCATTAATGTGGGATATGAGGTGCTCAGCGAGCTGCCGAAGGAGCGGCATGAACGTCCCATGCTGTCGCTGGACAAGACCAAGGACGTGGAACGGCTGAAAGAGTTCCTGGGGGATCAGAAGGCGATGATCTCATGGAAGCTGGACGGGCTTACGATCGTTCTGACATATCGGAACGGAGAACTGGAGAAGGCAGTCACGCGTGGAAACGGCGAGGTGGGAGAGGTCATCACCAACAACGCGAAAGTATTCAAGAACATTCCTCTCCGGATTCCCTATACAGGCGAGCTGGTGCTGAGGGGCGAGGCGGTCATCGGGTATAAGGACTTTGCAAAGATCAACGATGAGATCGAGGATGTGGATGCCAGGTATAAGAATCCGCGAAATCTGTGCAGCGGCTCTGTGCGTCAGCTCAACAACAAGATCACTGCACAGAGAAATGTCAGATTTTATGCCTTTACCCTGGTGAGGGCAGACGGTGTTGATTTTGAAAATTCCAGGCTGTACCAGATGGACTGGCTGAGAGACCAGGGATTCGATGTAGTGGAGCACCATCCGGTGACCAGAGATACGATCGAGGATGAGGTGAAGTGGTTCGCGGACCATATCGAGAAAAACGATATTCCGTCGGATGGCCTTGTGCTTGTCTATGATGATATCGCATATGGCGAGTCGCTGGGAACTACGGCGAAATTTCCCAGAGACTCTTTTGCCTTCAAGTGGGCGGATGAGATCCGAGAGACAACGCTGCTGGAGATTGAGTGGAGCCCGTCAAGGACAGGGCTGATCAATCCGGTCGCTGTATTCGAACCGGTAGAGCTGGAGGGAACTACCGTGAGCCGCGCCAGTGTCCACAACATCAGTATCATGGAAGAACTGGAACTGGGTGTGGGGGACAGGATCCAGGTGTACAAGGCCAACATGATCATTCCGCAGATCGCGGAGAACCTGACCAGGAGCGGCGTCCGGGATATCCCGAAGGTCTGTCCGGTCTGCGGCGGTGAGACACGGATCAATATGGAAAATGAGACGAAGACGCTGGTCTGCACAAATCCCAGGTGCCAGGCAAAGCATATCAAGTCTTTCGCGCTTTTTGTGAGCCGGGATGCGATGAATATCGAAGGGCTGTCCGAGGCGACGCTGGAGAAATTCATCATGAACGGATTTATCAAAGATTTTACTGATATTTTCCATCTTGACCGGTATGCGGATGAGATCAAGGCGATGGACGGATTCGGAGAGAAGTCCTATCTGAACCTCCAGACAGGCATACAGAATGCCAGAGTGACAACGCTGCCGCGGCTGGTATACAGTCTGGGGATCCCCAATATCGGGATCGCCAATGCAAAGATGATCTGCCGTGCCCTGGGAAATGATCCCGAGAAGGTGATGAACGCGACGGCGGATGAGCTGGCGCAGATCTCCGGGGTGGGGGACGTCATTGCCGGGACCTATGTACAGTATTTTGCGGATGAAGAGCACAGAGAGATCTTTCAGAAGCTGCTCGCCGAGGTGGAGATCCCGAAGGAGGAAGAGCCGGAGGGCGGACAGAATCTGGCGGGTGTGAATTTTGTGATCACGGGAAGCGTCCATCACTTTGCAAACCGGGGGGAGGTGAAAGAAGAGATCGAGAAACGGGGCGGAAAGGTCACGGGAAGCGTGACTTCGAAGACGAATTATCTTATCAATAACGATGTGAATTCGACCTCGTCCAAAAACAGGAAGGCAAGGGAGCTCGGGATCCCGATCATATCGGAGGAAGAGTTCCTGAAAATGTTAAGCTGATACGGAAAGGCAGGGAAAGTTTGAATTTTAAAATAGCGAAGTTAAAAGAGAAACTGCAGGAGAAATTAAATGAAACGTTAAAGGCGGTGCTCCCGATCCTGGCGATCGTGCTCGTGCTCTGCTTCACGATCGCGCCGCTGGAGCCGGGGATCCTCCTGGCGTTCCTTCTCGGAGCGGTGCTGCTGATCGTGGGGATGATGTTCTTTACGCTCGGAGTAGACATGTCCATGACGCCGATCGGTGAGAATGTCGGAACCTGCATGACCCAGACGAAGAAACTGTGGCTGATGGTCCTTCTGAGTTTTATCCTCGGATTTATCGTCACCATATCAGAGCCGGATCTTCAGGTGCTGGCAGAACAGGTGCCGTCGGTGCCGAACATGGTTCTTGTGCTTTCGGTAGCGTTTGGCGTCGGGCTATTCCTTGTCGCAGCGCTCCTTAGGATGCTGTTCAATATCACACTGGCACATATGCTCCTGGCGCTGTATGTCTTCGCGTTTGCACTGGCATTCTTTGTCCCGGGAGATTTTATTGCGGTGGCATTTGACGCGGGCGGCGTGACGACGGGTCCCATGACCGTGCCGTTTATCATGGCTCTGGGTATCGGTATCTCCGCCATCCGAAGCGACGAGAGGGCGGAGGACGACAGCTTCGGTCTTGTAGCTCTGTCGTCGATCGGACCGATCCTCTCAGTCCTTGTGCTGAGCCTGATCTATCATCCGGAGAGTACGGAGTATGTTCCTGACAGCATTCCGGAGATCGAAAACTCTGTTGAACTCTGGGAGATCTTTGCGGAGGGCTTCCCGGATTATATCAGGGAGATGGCGGTCTCGCTCCTGCCGATCATTGTATTCTTTGTGATCTTCCAGATCATTTTCCGGAGGATGCAGAAGAGGATGCTGATCAGGGTCGCGGTCGGAATGGTTTATACTTATGCGGGGCTTGTCCTCTTCCTCACAGGCGTCAATGTAGGGTTTATGCCGGCGGGAAATTACCTGGGGCAGGTGCTTGCGGACAATCCCTATAAATGGATCATCGTGCCGGTCGGGATGCTCATCGGCTATTTCATCGTCCGCGCGGAGCCGGCAGTGTTTGTGCTGACCCGCCAGGTCGAGGACATCACTTCGGGGACGATCACGTCCCGTGCGATGAGCCTGAGTCTTTCCATCGGTGTTGCGGTTTCTCTCGGACTGGCAATGATCCGTGTGCTGACCGGGATATCGATCTTCTGGTTCATTATCCCGGGGTATGCAGCGGCTCTTATCCTTTCCTTTTTTGTACCGAAGATCTTTACTGCGATCGCATTCGACTCGGGCGGCGTCGCCTCGGGTCCGATGACGGCTACGTTCCTGCTCCCGTTTGCCATGGGAGCCTGTGTGAGCATAGGCGGGGATATTGTAACAGATGCGTTCGGAGTGGTCGCTATGGTAGCCATGACGCCGCTGATCACGATCCAGATCCTGGGGCTGGTGTACCAGATCAATACCGGATCTCAGGAGAAGAGAGAGGCGGAGGAAGCGGCAGCTGTGTTTGCCCAGCTTCCGGATGACGACATCATAGAACTTTAATGCGGGGTACGATATATGAGCGAAATTAATTTGATGATGACAATTACAAAGCGCTCTATGGGGCGCAGGATGCTGGCATTTTATGAGCAGAACGGGCTTTCTGCCATCCTCTGCACTCTGGCCAAAGGAACAGCGACCAGTGAGATGCTGGACTGCTTCGGCCTTGAGGTCACGGAGAAGATGGTCATGGTGTCTGTTGTGACGGTCGATACGTGGAAGAAGGTGAAGCACGGACTTGAAGACAGGTTCCAGATCGATGTGCCGGGGACGGGGATCGCTTTCCTGATGCCTCTCTCCAGCGTCGGAGGAAAGAAAGTGCTTCAGTTTCTCGTGGACGGACAGTTGTGTGAAAAAGTGGAGGAGAGCGTGATGAAAGACACAAAGTATGAGCTGATCGTTGTGATAGCGAATCATGGTTACAGTGAAATGGTGATGGAGGCAGCCCGGGAAAAGGGCGCAGGCGGCGGAACGGTGATCCATGCGAAGGGGACCGGGCTGGAAAAGGCGGAAAAATTCCTGGGAGTGTCCATTGCGGACGAGAAGGAGATCATCTATATCGTGGCGAAGACTGTGGATAAGAATGCGATCATGAAGTCGATCATGGACAACGCAGGAATGAACAGCAAGGCGAAATCGGTTGTATTTTCCCTTCCTGTGACAGACACGGCAGGACTGCGGCTGCAGGAGATCCAGTGACCGTTCCGGCTGCAGGAGCAGAGAACTGAGGCGCGGACCGGGAACTGCGCGGAAGAGCGGAAGGATCAGGCGGATCGAAGGGAAGCGCACGGATGCTTTAGAAAAAGTTCATTTGTATAACCAGTGCGCGTGTACTATAATAGTGGAAAAGCCGAAGAAGAAGGGATGAATTTATGTCAGATCAGGATTTTATCATATTAGACGAAGAAGATACAAAAGAGAATGAGGGCAGCACGGATCCGGCCGGAAACGGGAAAAAGGAGATGGCCGCTCAAGGACAGGAGAAGGATGACAGACAGGATGACGGATATGAGAAGATCTGTTTCATCTGCCACCGGCCGGAAAGTGTGACCGGGAAGATGATCGATCTGCCGAACCATATCACGGTATGCCCGGACTGCATGCAGCGGAGCTTTGACGCTATGACAAACGGTTCTGTGGACCTGAGCCGGCTGATGAACATGCCGGGCGTGCAGTTCCTCAACGTGTCTGATCTTGAGAATATGCAGCCACATGCTCAGAAGATCAAGAAAAAAAAGGAGAAGCCGAAGGAATTCCATCAGCTGAACATCAAGGATATTCCGGCGCCGCATAAGATCAAGGCGCGTCTGGACGAATATGTGGTAGGACAGGAATATGCCAAGAAGGCGATGTCCGTCGCGGTCTATAACCATTATAAGAGGGTGGCGACGGATACGATGGACGACATTGAGATCGAGAAGTCCAACATGCTTATGATCGGACCGACCGGAAGCGGCAAGACCTATCTGGTCAAGACGCTCGCAAAGCTTCTGGATGTGCCGCTGGCGATCACGGATGCGACTTCACTCACGGAAGCTGGATACATAGGCGACGATATTGAGAGCGTGGTATCCAAGCTGCTCGCAGCGGCAGACAATGACGTGGAGCGCGCGGAGCAGGGCATTATCTTTATCGATGAGATCGACAAGATCGCGAAGAAGAGGAATTCAAACCAGCGGGATGTGAGCGGCGAGTCCGTTCAGCAGGGGATGCTCAAGCTCCTGGAGGGCAGCGAAGTGGAAGTTCCGGTAGGAGCGAACAGCAAGAATGCGATGGTTCCGCTGACCACTGTAAATACAAAGAATATTCTGTTTATCTGCGGAGGCGCATTCCCGGATCTGGAGGAGATCATCAAGGAGAGACTTCAGAAGAAGACTTCTATGGGATTTAACGCGGAGCTGAAGGACAAGTACGAGCATGATAAAGATATCCTGTCCAAGGCGACAGTGGAGGACCTGAGGAAGTTCGGTATGATCCCTGAATTTCTGGGACGTCTGCCGATCATCTTTACCCTGAAAGGGCTGGACAAGGACATGCTCGTAAAGATACTGAAGGAGCCGAAGAACGCGATCCTCAAGCAGTATCAGAAGCTGCTGGCGCTGGATGAGGTGAAGCTGGACTTCGACGACGGAGCGCTTGAGGCGATCGCCGAGAAAGCGATGGAAAAGGATACCGGCGCCCGGGCACTGCGGGCCATTATCGAGGAGTTCATGCTGGATATCATGTATGAGATCCCGAAGGATGACAGTATCGGCCAGGTGACGATCACCCGCGAATACATCGAGGGAACGGGAGGACCGATCATCCAGCTGCGGGGGCAGGAAGTGCCACGGCTGGGGTAAATACTTCAATTGGGGACGTAGTCAAATTGAATTTGACTACGTCCCCAATTGCATTTTACTGTGTCCCAAACTGCACATTTTTACAGCTGCCGCATGGTCTCAAAGGTGTTATACAGGTTCAGCTGGCCGTAGCCCCATTCTCTGTTGGGGTATTCCATCGTCTTCGGGCGCACCGCTCCGAGGATCAGCAGGCTCTTGACCTGATAGGAATCGATGCCGGGGACTTCCTGGATATAGATGAGCCATTCCAGCATGAGCGCCACTGCGCCGGCGGTCACTGCGGCGGAGACGCAGGAACCGGACCGGGAGGAGAAGCGCCCGCCGGGCAGTGCTCCGCGGACATTGATACCGGGGGCAGTGATGTCCGGGTTCATGCGCTGCGTGCGTGTATATCCCCGTCCCGATGCCTGGGCCACTCCGTCTGTCTTTCCGTCATAGTAGGAGACGATGACGGGGCTGTCGGTATTGGCAGGGCTTGTCAGAGTGTAATAGGGATCGGACTCCAGAAAGTAGACTTCTCCGCTTAAGAATTCGGTCAGGGGCAGCCACATATGGAAGTTGCCGTCCGTGGCGGTCAGCGGTTCAACGATAATCTTCCAGATCCCCGGAGCGGGCGCGTCGAAACGGAAAAAGACCAGTTCGGAGGTGGTCTTTTCCACCAGCAGCCGGTAATCCACAGAGACTTTGGTCCGCTCGAACAGGAAGTCGATCTCAGCCCCGGCGCCGACCCGGAAGGGGATGCGGGATGTATTCTCGCCGGAGGGCGAGATCATGGAGATGGACAGAATATTGGGGATCTCGGTCCAGAGTTCAAGAAAAAATCCGGTCACATTCTCGCCTACACGCACTTCTACGGTCTTTGTATCTCTTTCATTTTCGATACGGTTGTAATAGTGGTGCCGTTTGTCCGCCTCGTTTCCCGTGCCGATCACAGTGATGCGGTTCGCTTTGGTGCTGTAGCCTTCGATCAGATACGGAAATGGGAGAGTGCCGATATGTCCTCCCATGCTGGTCCCGACGGTGATGCAGATGACGAGCGGGAGCTGCAGACGGTCAGCCAGGTCGTTCAGATATCTCAGGCCGAGCATAAGATCAGTCTCCTGATAGCATACTGTGTCCCGGGGGATGAAATAATAATCCTGCAGATATTGTTTTGCCTGCTTCAGCTTTACGACGGCAAGTGCGGACTCCGGCGCTGCGCCCAGAAACTGCTCTTCCGGGTCTGCTGAACCGGCGGCAAGGCTGGCCGCGTAGGTGCCATGTCCGCTTTCATCAAAAGAGGGGACAAGGGAACCGGGAGAGTCGGAGCGGAGAGCTTCATCGATCATTTCACGGGGAAACTCACTTCCGTAGGAAAACCCTTCCGGGGGTGTTCCCGTCTGCACGGTCTGGTCCCAGATCGCGGCGATCCGAGTGGAGCCGTCAAGACGGCGGAATACTGCGTTTTCATAATCAATCCCGCTGTCCAGAAAACCGATCAGCACGCCCTCCCCTTTCAGCTGCAGGGTGGGATAGTTCTGGATGGGGAGTATACCGGTCTGGTTCAGCGTCTCCATGCTCAGCGGGGCAAAGCATTTTGGAATGGAATTGTAGGAAAATTTTGACAGGGTGACAGGCTCTACGGTCTCCTTGGGAAAGTAGAAGCATTTATAGTCAAATCCTGCGTCCTGTACGCATAGGTCATCCTTCATGATGCTGTCAAAAAAAGGCGTCCGGACATGATTGCCGATGAAATCCCGGTACTCCTCGGACAGGATATGTTCCCGGCATGTTTCAAGATCAGTCATATGAATCACCACATCAGGCTTTTGATAAATATATGTGGGACTGGCGGAAAGTATGTGCTGTTCAGGGCGGCTCTAACGCATATTTTCAGTGTACTGAACCGGTTAAAAAAGTATAAATTCGGCAGCAAATCTGTTGAAGTTGTCAGGCAATGGGGTATAATGGATGTAAATCAGAAAGTTGCGGAGAAAATGCCGCAGACACAGAGCCGGCTGAGAGAAGTGCCGGAAGAAGGGAGATCGAGACGATGAAAGATTTTTTTGAAGATTTGGGGAAACGCCTTGGCGAGACAGCGGAGACGATGACAAATAAGGCAGGAGAAGCCATTGAGATCCAGAGGTTAAAGAGTCAGTCGAGGAGTCTGGCGAGAGGAAATGCGGTCGATCTGATGGAACTTGGAAAGATGATCTATGACCGTTATAAATCCGGTGAAACCGTGGAGGAAGCAGCGCAGGAGCTCTGTGAGGCGATCCAGTCACGGGAAAAGACGATGGAAGAATATGACAGGAAGATCGCGAAGATCAAAGGTGCAACCGAGTGCCGGAACTGCGGCAGAATGGTGGGAAGAGACATGGCATACTGTCCATACTGCGGTGAGAAGACTGACGATGAGAAAGAGGACGGAGATGTCTTTGAGGATGAGTCAGAAGAAAGCTATGCTGATTCTGTAAAGGAAAAGGCGGCTGATATGGCGGAAAATGCGGCGCAGAAGGTGGATGAGGCGGCAAAGAAGGCCGGAGACATGGCGGAGAAAGCTGCTCAGAAGACCGGAGATATGGCGGAGAAGGCGGCAAAGAAGACAGGCGATATGGCAGAAAAAGCAGCACAGAAAGTCAGTGAGGCGGCGGGAAGAGCCGCAGATAAATTCAGCGATGCAGCGGAGAACCTGAAAAAGGACTCTGATAATACTGAAGAATGATACAGTGTGCGATCACATATAAGGCGGACGGAAAGATGAAAAAGATATTGTTTCCTGTCGGAGGAGCAGCGCTGTTCGCGGCAGATCAGATCATGAAGTCCTATGTGGAGCAGAATCTGGAAAAAGGAGAGGAAAGACCTCTTACAGACCGGATCGTCCTCCGAAAGGTCCACAATAAAGGGATGTGTCTGAATGCGCTGGACCAGAAGCCGTCATTGGTAAAACGGCTGTCCCTTGTCTCAACTCTGATCTTTACCGGGGTATATCTTCTGACTCTGTTCAGAGAAAAAGGATTCTGGATAAAGAAAGGCCTGTCGCTCATCACGGCGGGCGCATGGAGCAATACGCTGGACCGGTGTATGAAAGGATATGTCGTGGATTATATCGGATTCCGGTTCAGAAATGAAAAGGCAGAGGCAGTCACATATAATCTGGCAGATTTTTTTGTGGCTGCGGGCAGCATGATCACAGCGGCAGCGGCGGCATTCAGGCCGAAGAGAAAAGAGAAGAAAATGGAAAAAGACGGCTGATCCCATCGGGAAAAGCCGTCTTTTTGCGAAAGCGGCGAGACGGGGGCTGGCAGATACGGCTCCTGTCCCGCTGTTTGCAATCCGGAAATGTATATTCTGTCACTTTCGGTGATTTAAAATTCTTTCTTACTGCGCAGATTCCGCACCACAATGACAGCCGCAATGATCACGATGATGCATACGATCGAGAAGATTACGATCACCTGCATCAGAGAGGGCGTGCCGGATCCGGTGTGCATGATATTGTCCGCGGTCTCACGGAAAGTCTGGCCGAGAAATTCTGCAATGCTCAGATCCAGGTTGTTGTAGTTTCGGTCAAAATAGCTCCAGAAGATCGTCTCCGCCTCTTCCCATATGATAATCTCCTTTCGAAAAATAGATGTATTCCATAGATTCTGTCAGCTTCTATTATAAATAAATCTTTTCGGAATGACAACAAAAGAAGAGCGGGATGCTGCGGGAAAACCGACAGAAAGGTTCTTTCGGAAGAGAAAAAGTGTTCAGAGGCGCGATGAGTTTTTCGGGTTCAGAGATTGACATTTTCTTATTTTTATTATAAGTTATTCTTACACATGTAAGAATAACGCGTCTGAATAATGGAAAAGAATTTGGAGTCAGGAGAAAGCAGAATGAAAAGAAATAGAAGATATATACGATACTGCATGATCCTTGCGGCAATGCTGCTGCTCGCAGGATGCAGTACGGAACCGGGCGAAGAAGTGCGGGAGGACGATGACAGGGGATATAATCTCCCTGTGGATGGGACAGAGCGGGAAGAAGCGGAGCAGGACTGCGCTGCGGTGCTGGAACTTACGAAAGAGTTCTGGCAGGACGCGCAGGACGAAGGCGGAGTGCTGACTGCAGAGGAGGCAGAGGCGATGGCCGGCGTGATCGCAGAGCAGGGGGATCCGGTGACCACCTTTGATCTTTATCAGAATATGAAAAATTATGAAGTGATGGATGATTTTCTTGAAGGCTGTGAAGGCGGAAAAAGCGGCGAGGCGGCAGAATATGAAGTATATAAGGACGGGAGCATCGGAAGAAAGAAATTCATCTGTGACGGGGAAGACCTGTATGTCCTGTCAGTGACCTGCTCGTGGAGAGGGGAGAAGCAGTCCATCGGCGAAATGACCTATACAAGAGCGGAGCGGTGGAATTATACAGACCGGGGCTGGTTTTTCTATAAGCTGTGCACCCCGGGATATCCGGAAGTGACAGAGGTACTTTACTCCAATGCCATGCTGCGGGTAAAGCCTTATGAAGAGGAATGTGCGGAAATCTCGAGGACCTGTCTGGAACCTATTGCCTATGAGGGGAATAATCTGCTGTGGTCAGACTGGGACCCCGGAAATATGGATGATCTGGATTATAACGGACTGTTCCAGTATCTGTATGAACTGGACAGTGGAGAGATATTTGATTCAGCGCGGTATACGGAGGGGATACCGGCAGAGGAGTTTGAAAGCCTGATGACCCGATATCTGCCGGTATCTCCGGAACAGCTCAGAGAATACGCTTCCTACGATGCGCGCAGCGGTATCTATGAGTGGATCGCCCTCGGGGTAGGGAACCGGACAAAAAGCGTGATGGATCTCTCGGAGCCGGAGGTCGTGGACATTGAAGAAAATGAAGACGGCACGGTGACGCTGACCGTGGATGCGGTGAGCGAAGGAATGATGGATGATGCGGTGCTGACTCATCGGCTCACGGTCCGTTTTACTGACGGCGGCGGGATCGAATTCCTTAAAAATGAAGTAGAGGGAGATGCTCTGGAGAGGATGCCGGATTATGTGTATAGGATCCAGGAATCCTGATGTGAAGAGGCTGGTCCGGCGGGCGTATCTTTTAGACACTGCAGCAGCGGAAAATGATGGGAGAAGGACAATGAGGGGGCAGTTATAATTTTACACCTGACTTAAAGTGTGCTATGATAGACAGGAATCTTAGTTCAGACAGGAGAGAGACAGATGATACAGGATATACAGCCGCATCATTACGATAATCAGTACAGGCAGATCCCGCCGGATAGCGGCAGCGCAGCGCTGTATTATGGGGACCACAGTGTTCTCCTGAAGAGGACGGCGGCAGGGATTGAGTTTCCGAGGTTCCGGGATCTGGAACGGCTCAACGAAGAGATTTATGAGGATTCTATCTATCTTTTTACGATCGATGAAGAGAGGTACTATCTGGTGCAGGAGATCAGCCGGGAGCCGCTGTCAGAGTTTACGATGGAGAATACAGAGATCTTTCGTACGGCGGAGCCGAGATACCGGTCATTTGCAGGGATCACAGGATATCAGCTCCATAACTGGTACCGGAATCATAAATACTGCGGGCGCTGCGGCAGTCTGATGGAGCGGGACGGCAGAGAACGGATGCTCCGGTGCGGAGAGTGCGGCAATATGGAATATCCCAAGATCTGTCCGGCTGTCATCATAGGACTGACAGACGGGAACCGGATCCTGATGTCCAAATATGCCGGAAGATCGTATAAAAAGTACGCTCTCCTTGCAGGGTTTACGGAGATCGGTGAGACAGTGGAAGAGACGGTGGCGAGAGAGGTCATGGAGGAAGTCGGCCTGAAGGTGAAGAATATCCGGTATTATAAGTCTCAGCCATGGTCCTTCAGCGATACGCTGCTGATGGGATTCTACTGTGATCTGGACGGAGACGGCACGGTCACCCTGGACAGGGAGGAGCTGGCCCTGGCGGAATGGTTTGAGCGGGAGGAGATCCCGGATGTCACGTCAACAGAGAGTCTGACAAATGAGATGATCATGAGATTTAAAAACGGAGAGATTTAGGAGGTAACGGACGATGAGAGCAGAATTTGATGAGAGCCTTGTTACGGGAAATGAGATGATCGACGGACAGCATAAGGAGCTGATCGATAAGATCAACAAGCTGCTGGACAGCTGTGAGACAAGCAAGGATAAGATCGTGGCCGTGAAGACACTGGATTACCTTGCGGATTATACAGAATTCCATTTCGGCGAGGAAGAGAAGCTTCAGGAGTCGATCGGATATCCGGGAATAGAGCAGCATAAGAAAGAGCACGACAAGCTCCGCCAGGTCGTTCAGGATCTGTATGATATGCTGGAGGAAGAGGAAGGACCGTCAGCTGCATTTGTGGAGCAGGTGAATAAGAACGTGATCGAGTGGCTCTATAGACATATCAAGGGCTTTGACCGGTCTGTGGCTGAGTATAAATTCATGAATGAGAGCAGCGAGAGACTGTAAAAATTTCAATTCGGGACGTAGTCAAATTCAATTTGACTACGTCCCGAATTGCATTTCACTGTGTCCCAAATTGACAATTTACTTGGGGTCCGGGCCTTCTGCATAGATCTTAACCAGTTCCAGAGCCACCTCGCAGGCCGCATCCATGCCTTCTGCAGTGATGTGCTCGTAAGGACCGTGATAGCCATGCCCGCCGGTGCCAAGGTTGGGGCAGGGAAGGCCTTTGAAGCTGAGCTGGGCGCCGTCAGTGCCGCCCCGGATGGGAAGAATGAGCGGCTCCACTCCTGCGTTACGGCAGGCCTTCTCTGCGTTTCTGATCAGATGCATGCACCCGGAGATGATCTCCGCCATGTTGCGGTACTGATCGGTGACTGTGAGCGTTACAGTGCCGCGCCCCCATTTGGCATTCATCTGTTTCTCGATGGAGCGGAGAGTCTCTTTCCTCTGCTCAAAACTGTCTGTGTCATGATCCCTGATAATATACCGGAGAACGGCCTCTCCCACATCCCCTTTCATATCAGTGAGGTGATAAAAGCCCTCATATCCGTCTGTATCCCGGGGAGTTTCTCCGGCAGGCAGCAGGCTGTTGATCTCCATGGCGACAAGGGAGGCATTGACCATGACATCCTTGGACGATCCGGGATGGACGTTCACGCCGGTGATCCGGAACTCGGCTTTGGCTGCATTGAAATTCTCATACTGGATCTCACCCTCTGTATCGCCGTCGAGAGTATAGGCGAAGTCAGCGCCGAATGCCTGGAGATCAAAGTGTGCGGCTCCCATTCCAATCTCCTCGTCCGGAGTAAACGCGATGCAGATCGGTCCATGAGGAATCTCCTCCTCCACGATCCGCTCCGCCATGGTCATGATCTCGGCGATTCCGGCTTTGTCGTCCGCGCCCAGGATGGTGGTCCCGTCGCTTGTGATCAGAGTGCGGCCTTTCAGTGATTTCAGATGAGGGAACATCTCCGGAGACAGGACGCGCCCGCACGGCCCGAGGGGAAGCTCTCGCCCGTCATAGTCTTCGTGGACAACCGGTGTGATCCGATGGCTGCAGAAATCGGACACAGTATCCAGGTGGGCGATGAATCCGAGCGCCGGGCGGTCCTCATATCCCGGAGTGGGCGGGATGTGGGCGTAGAGATAGCATTGTGTGTCCACCTTCACGTCCGTGATCCCCATGGTGAACAGCTCCCGGTGGAGATGCCAGGCGAGCTCAAACTGGCAGGCGGACGAGGGGACCGTGCTGCTCTCTTCATCGCTGGGAGTCCTTATGGCGGCATATTTTAGTAATCTTTCAAATGGCTTCATTGCAGATCATACTCCTTATCTTCTGGTCTATTTTTATCCTTGAAATAGCATTCCCTGTCATGTTCTCACATCCTGCGCAGGATGCTGCCGATGTGAACAGGAGAATTATACAGATATGCTTTCTCACTTTAGAGAAGCATTATTATTATACCTTTTTACGGACAGAATGCAAAGAATCTTGACTTTTTATCCTATCTGTGATATTTTGACACGGTAATCATAACGAATTGCCGCCGGGTAACGCCTTTTTCACTCCGATAGGCCTTAGAAGGAGTGAAGCAGGGCGTTTATTTTTTTGTTTAGGAGGTTTTGATATGTTCAGAGAAATGAGGAGAAAACGCCAGAAACTGTCAAAAGAGGAATGTGAAGAGATCCTGTTCAGGGGGACTTCCGGGGTGCTTGCCGTCTCCGGAGACGACGGCTATCCGTACGCTGTCCCGCTGAGCTATCTGTATGAAAACGGAAAGATATTTTTTCACTGTGCGAAGACGGGCCACAAGCTTGATTCGATACACAGAAATGAGAAGGCGTCCTTCTGTGTGATCGACCAGGATCAGATCGTGCCTGAAGAATATACAACATATTTTAGGAGTGTCATTGTTTTCGGCAGGATCCGGGTAATGGAAGAGGATGACGCCAGGAGAACTGCCATTGAGAAGCTGGCGCTGAAATACGCTCCCGGGGAGAGCGCGGAATCAAGAGAGCAGGCAGTAGAAAGGGAGTACAAGCCCCTGTGCATGCTGGAACTCTCAGCAGAGCATATCAGCGGAAAAGAAGCCATCGAGCTTGTGAAGCAGAAGGAAGATGGGGGAGGTCAGGATAATGGAAAATAAATTGTATTTCAGGGAGTTCCTCAAGTATTCCTCCCTCAATGTGCTGGGGATGATCGCACTGTCCTGCTACATCCTGGCGGATACTTTCTTTGTATCGAA
Organism: Lachnospiraceae bacterium UBA1818; assembly: GCA_904419285.1. Lineage (GTDB taxonomy): Bacteria > Bacillota > Clostridia > Lachnospirales > Lachnospiraceae > Mediterraneibacter > Mediterraneibacter caccogallinarum. Next base: position 3,961 of record CAJFQZ010000011.1, on the reverse strand, counting down.
GGCGCTGGGGGCCGACGGGCTGGCGGCGCTGAACCTGGCGATCCCGGTTTACAGCTTTATCAACGGGAGCGGCCTGATGATCGGAATGGGCGGCGGGATCAAGTATTCCATTGCGAAAAGCCAGGGAGCAGCGCAGAGGGCGGATCAGACCTTTACGAATTCGGCCGTACTGACTGCGGTCATCGCCGCATGTTTTTTCCTGACCGGGCTGCTTGCGTCCGGATCGCTGGCGCTCCTGCTCGGCGCGGACGGTACAGTGTATGAGATGACTAGAACATACCTTCAGGTGATCCTGCTGTTTGCCCCGATGTTCATGACGAATAATCTGCTGCTGTGTTTCATACGAAATGACGGCGCGCCTCAGCTTTCCATGGCCGCGATGATCACAGGGAGCCTTTCAAATGTGGTGCTTGACTATGTGTTCATGTTCCCCTTCGGGATGGGCATCTTCGGGGCAGTGCTCGCCACAGGAATGGCTCCTGTCATCAGCATATTGGTTCTCTCACCGTATCTTTTCAGAAGGAAGAACCAGTTCCACCTGAGAAAATGCAGGATATCAGGAAAACTGGCGCTGGGAATCTTCTCCAGCGGTCTTCCTTCGCTGATCACGGAGGTCTCATCCGGGATCGTTATGATCGTGTTCAATACGATCATCCTGGGGATCGCGGGAAATATCGGAGTCGCGGCATATGGTGTCATCGCCAACCTGTCTCTGGTCGTTATGTCCATTTATACGGGAATCTCCCAGGGAATACAGCCGCTTCTGAGCAGCGGCTATGGAACGGGAAACCGGAAGAAGACCCAGAGTGTTCTGAGATATGCGCTTGTCTCAGCCGTGCTCATCTCGGTGGTCGTCTATGTCTGTGTATTCTTCGGCGCAGACCCGATCGCCGCTGTGTTCAACAGCGAGCAGAATGCCACGCTGCAGAGCATTGCCGTGACAGGGCTGAAGATCTACTTTACGGCGTGTGTTTTTGCAGGATTTAATATTATACTTTCCGTTTATTTTACATCCACGGAGAATGCCCTTCCGGCGCACATTATCTCCATCCTGCGGGGATTTGTGGTCATTATCCCGATGGCCTTCCTTCTGTCCGCGGCAGCGGAGCTGACGGGCGTCTGGGCGGCGTTCCCGGCGACAGAGCTGATCGTCAGCCTGATCGGAGCAGGGCTCTTTTTTCGTATCGGGAAGAGGACAGAATGATCTATTTGATAGAATTCAGTCCCTGCAGTGAATGGAGGAACTCCAGATCCTCCTGATTTACTTTCAGATTTGTCTCATAATGTCTGCCTTCGGGCGAGGTGACACTGATCTCAATGATCGTTCCCTCCCCGAGGGCATTTTTATTGACTGCATCTAAAAATGGGGCGAATTTTGGGTGGTTCCGGTGAAATGTATCCAGCTGGCTTTTCAGTTTCTGCAGCCGGGCGAGTTGTGATAAGTTCATAAACCTCTCCAGTCTGCCGCGGTTCGGCGGCGGAAATATGTTTCTGATACTATCATATAAAGAATACGAAGAAATTTCCACAGTAAAATCAGGATCCCGTGATCAGGTGAAAATACTGACGGATATTTTAGATTTTGAGGATACAAAATCAGCCGGGCTCCCGGGAGCCCGGCTGATCATCTTTTCAGATGTATTTACTTTTTATTCAAGAGCTTTCCTGCCGGAATTATTTCATTTTGATCTTTCCGGATTTTCTCTTAATGAACTTGTTCACAGCGACAGCCTCAAGTACGATGATGACTGCTGCGCAGATGACGTCGATCACGATCGCTGCGATCTGCCATCCCATAAGTCCTGTCTCAAGGTTTGCAGGATCATATGCGCGGCTGTTTACTACTGTGTAGAGGATGTTCTTACATGCCTGGCGCATTGCCTGAACGCCTGTCGCGCTCTCCTGATCCTTCACGTGGTTCGTCTCTGTGTCGTAAGCGACCAGCATACAGTCTGTACCGTTGCGGATACCCTGATCAGAGTTCATGTATCCATATACGCCGAAGTAATCAGTCAGTACGAATCCCTTGAATCCCCACTCGCCGCGGAGTACTGTGTTGCAGAGCGGTGCATATCCGCCTGCCCACTCTGTTCCGATGTAGTTGAAGGAGGACATAACAGCGTCGCATCCGCCTTCTTTTACGGAGATCTCAAACGGTTTCAGGTAGATCTCACGGATCGCCTGCTCGTTGGACCATGTGCAGAGCATGCTGTTTCTGTTTGTCTCCTGATCGTTCAGGGCAAAGTGCTTCATGTATGCATATACGCCGTATTCCTCAGCACCCTGGATCGCTGCTGATGCGATCTTTCCGGAGAGGAGTCCGTCCTCTGAGTAGTACTCAAAGTTACGTCCTGCGAAAGCGGAGCGGTGGATGTTCATAGCCGGAGCATACCATCCGGATACGCCCATTTCGTCTGCCATCTTTCCGATGCTCTCGCCGAACGCTGTGGCAATGTCTTTGTTCCATGTGCTCGCGATCATGACCGCTGACGGGAATCCGACAGAACCTGTTCCGGTAAAGTTGTTGTTGATGGATGCAGGGCCGTCGCAGTCGATGGTCTGAACTTTTCCGATGCTGGATACAGCTACGGTCTGGTATCCGCCGAGAGCGATGAGCTGATCCATATCGCTTACGGACATCTGATCCAGAAGCTCATCCCACTGAGCGTCGTCATAGTCGACGCCGCGCAGATCTGCAAGCTCAAGTCCGTTGTCAGCGCCTGTTGTCGGCATCTCATCTGCATCATCATTGTAATCTGCCGGATCATAGTTTCCGTTGTTGAGAAATGTTTCCTTCTGCTCGTCTGTCATGGAAAGAGAAGCCGGAGCAGCTGTTGCCTCATCATAGTTTGCGAATCCGTCCGCACGTGAGAGATATGTTACGTCGCCTTCAGCGGAAGCGAACTGATTGGTTACCTCTGTCTTGTCTGTGGAGCGCATGTTGTCTCCGCTGTATGTGATCGTCTCTGGAACATTGTATGTCTGAGAGTCGATCTCGTTGTGAGAATCGCTGTTGATGCTGATCTGGTAGTCTCCAGACTCCAGCACATAAGCCTCAGCGTTCTGATAATCATAGGAAGCCATGTCCTCTTCGTTGAATGTGATCGTCACAGTCTCGGAAGCGCCCGGCTCGAGTACGTCTGTTTTCTCGAATGCGATCAGGTTCGCGGTAGCTTTCTCGATGCCGCCGTTTGTGTACGGAGGATTGTAGTATACCTCTACAACATCCTTGCCTGCCACGTCGCCGGTGTTGGTCACTGTTACATCAAATGTGATCTGTCCGTCGTTTGCAGTGATCTCGCCCATCTCCTGAGAGAAGGTTGTGTAAGAAAGACCATATCCAAACGGATAGACTACAGACTCGTCATAGTTGATCAGGCCTTCGTCGGCAGCTGTCTCCCAGAAGCGGTATCCCACATAGATGCCTTCTACATAGTTTACAAAGCTCGGGGCAACAATTTCTTCCTCGCCTGTGAAACCAACCTGTGTCATGTTGAATTCTTCTGTGTTGTCATAGAAGAAGCTTCCGAAGTTGTTCGCTGTCGGAGTAGCGGTAAGATCTGCCACGAAGGTATCGCTTGTCTTACCGGGCGGATTTACATCACCGCTTAATATGGAGCCGAGCGCATTGAATCCGGACTGACCTGTTCCCGGGCACCACAGAGCGCCTTTGATCTGGTCATAGTCGTTGAGGAATCCGAGTTCCATCGCGTTTGCGCCATTGTAGACAACGACCACGTTGTCAAAGTTGGAGCATACCAGGTCGAGCATATCTTCCTCTGTCTGGCTTAACTGAAGGAAGTGTTCTCCTTCCTCGAAATCTTTGTATTCTGTTGAGTTGTCTGTGTATGTTACCTCTTTGCCATAATGTCAAGTGATGAATTCAAAGAAGCCTCATTATTCCACAAAAAAAGACGGAAGTGCCGCATAGGCCTCTTCCGTCCTCATGTCATACTCCCAT
>CAJFQZ010000010.1 GCA_904419285.1 Lachnospiraceae bacterium UBA1818 | reverse complement strand
GACAACGTACTCAGATATTTATGCGTGAAACAGGAAGCATAAGCGGAAAGAGGTATATATGAATAAAGCGATTTTAGTAGGACGGTTGACAAGAGATCCTGAAGTAAGATATTCACAGGGCGAGAACGCGACAGCAGTTGCGAGATATACAGTTGCTGTTGACCGCAGATTCAAGAGGGACGGAGAGCCGACGGCGGATTTCATTCCGTGTGTCGTATTCGGACGTTCCGCAGAATTCGCGGAGAAGTATTTCCGCCAGGGAATGCGGGTTTCTATTTCCGGACGAATCCAGACCGGGAGCTACACGAACAGGGACGGCGTAAAGGTTTATACGACGGAAGTGATCGTGGAGGAGCAGGAATTCGCAGAGAGCAGAGCTGAGAGCGAAGCGAACAGAGCTTCCTATAACCGTCAGCAGTCTGCACCGTCACCGAGCGTTGACGCAGGGGACGGATTTATGAATATCCCGGATGGCATTGATGAGGAGTTACCGTTCAACTGACCGGAAACACTTAGTGAGCGCAAGGTGCAGCCGAAGCGCGAATTTAGTGTGAGGTCGTTCGATTTCTTTGGCGAGGTCTTTTCGAGCCTAGGAAATTGAACTTCACTATGAAGAAAGGAGAACACCATCATGGCTTACGAGAAGGGAAGCAGACCAGAAGGCGGCTTCAAGAGAAGAGGCCCGGCGCGCAGAAGAAAAAAAGTGTGCGTATTCTGTGGTAAAGAGAATAACGAGATCGATTACAAGGACGTTGCAAAGTTAAAGAAATATGTTTCCGAGAGAGGTAAGATCCTCCCGAGAAGAATCACAGGAAACTGTGCAAAGCATCAGAGAGCGCTGACAGTAGCGATCAAGAGAGCAAGACATATTGCGTTGATGCCGTACGTTCAGGACTAATCAGAGAAATACAGCTGACTTCAGAAACGATTTTCTGGAGTCAGTTTTTTTGATTGTAATTATTGACATATGTTCATAATAGAGTATACTGGACTTAGGTTTCAGCTGCAGGACAGCAGGAAGGAGGAAAAGTATGGCGAGACCGCAGAAACAGAGATGCATCTGTTCTATACCGCAGACTACAGGATTTTCCCCGCGGGGATGCGCGGTTTCAGGCAGCGTGAATCTTACATATGATGAATATGAAGTGATCCGTCTGCTGGATCATCTCCGGATGACACAGGAAGAATGTGCGGAGAAAATGCATATCTCCCGGCCCACGGTGACCCGGATCTATGATGAAGCGCGGCGTAAGATGGCGGATATGCTCGTAAACGGGAAAGAGCTCACAATCGGCGGCGGGGATGTCACCGTATGCACAGAGATGAAGCCGGAGTGCGTCAATGAAGAGCACTGTTGTCATAAGAACAGAGAACTGCTGCGGGGCTGGCGGGAAATGGAGACAGAAGTGCCGGAACAGGACGGCGCGGAGAAAATGCAGAGTGGAAAAGAGGTAGAACGATGAAAGTATTGATCATCGGCGGAGTTGCCGCCGGAACAAAGACGGCTGCAAAGCTGAAAAGAGAAGACCGGAGCGCAGAGGTCACAGTTATTACAAAGGACAAGGATATCTCCTATGCGGGATGCGGCCTTCCCTACTATGTGGGCGGCCTGATCGGGAGCAGAGACGAGCTGATCGTGAACACGCCGCAGAAGTATTCCGGACTGACAGGCGTGGAGGTGAAGACCGGAAAGGAAGCCGTTGCGCTGAATGCAGAGAAAAAGGAAGTCACTGTCAGGGACACCGCTTCGGGAGAGGAAGAGGTCTGTCCCTACGATAAACTGGTGATTGCCGTGGGAGCCTCCCCGGCAGAGCTTCCGATCGAAGGAAAGGAGCTTCCGGGCGTATTCAGGATGCGGACACCTGACGATGCAGAGGGGATCCGCGCCTATGCAGAGGAGAATAAGGTAAGGAAAGCAGTCGTGATCGGCGCCGGATTTATCGGCCTGGAGGCGGCGGAGAACCTGAAGGCAAAGGGGATCAATGTGACAGTTATTGACTTTGCGTCTCAGATTCTTCCGAATATTCTGGATCCGGAGATGGCGGCATACGCGAAGAAGCATCTGATCAGCGCGGGGATCCGTGTTCTGACGGGAACGAGCGCGCAGGAGATCCTGGGGACAGATCAGGTGACGGGAGTTAAAACGGCAGCCGGAACACTTCCCTGCGAGCTGCTCATCATGGCGGCGGGGATCCGGCCGAATACAGATTTCCTGAAGGACACAGGGATCGAGATGTTCAAGGGAACCATCCTTGTGGACGATACGATGAAGACAAGCCTGGATGACGTGTATGCGGCGGGAGACTGCGTGATGGTGACAAACCGGATCACCGGTGCGCGCCAGTGGTCGCCAATGGGCTCCTCCGCGAATATGGAGGGACGCACACTGGCACAGGTGCTTACCGGCGCGCAGAAGACATACCCGGGCGTACTGGGAACCGGCGTGGTCAAGCTGCCGGGGCTGAATATCGGCAGGACCGGGCTTACGGAAGAGCAGGCAAGAGAAGCCGGATACGATGTAGTGACTGTGCTGGCGCCGACAGATGACAAGGCACACTACTATCCGGACGCGGCTTACTTTATCACAAAGCTGATCGCAGACCGCACAACAAGGAAGCTCCTCGGTGTGCAGGTATTCGGACCTGGGGCGGTGGACAAGATGGTGGATATCGCTGTCATGGGAATCAATATGGGCGCAACGCTGGATGACTTCGAGAATGCGGACTTTGCATACGCTCCGCCGTTCTCAACGGCGATCCATCCCTTTGTGCAGGCAGTCTACGTGCTGATGAATAAGATCGACGGAAAACTGGTCAGCATGACTCCGGCAGAATATGCTGCGGGAAAGGCAGAGGGCTACCGTGTGGTGGACGTTCAGCCTGAACCGGCGATCAGAGGCGCGTTCTACGTCAACCTGGCACAGGTGAACGGTGAGATCGAGGGACTTGGAAAGGATGAGAAACTGCTCCTTGTCTGTGCAAAAGGTAAGAGGGCGTATTTCCTTCAGAACAGGATGCGCTATTACGGATATAAGAATACCGTCGTGCTGGAAGGGGCAACCTTCTTTAACGATGTGAAAGTAAAGAACGCGGAAGGGGCTGTATCCAAAGAGGAAGAGACAAGAGTAAAGGCGCTCGGTTTCCTGAAGGATAAGAGGACGCCGGACAAGTTTAACGGACGTGTGATCACCAGAAACGGCAAGATCACGTCAGAAGAAGCTAGAGTGATCGCCGAGGCGGCAGAGAAGTTCGGAAGCGGGGAAGTGACCATGACTTCCCGTCTGACCATGGAGATCCAGGGTGTTCCGTTTGACAATATCGAGCCCCTCAGAGAGTTCCTGATGCAGGCAGGTCTTGAGACCGGCGGTACAGGATCTAAGGTGCGCCCGGTCGTTTCCTGTAAGGGAACTACATGCCAGTACGGCCTGATCGATACATTTGCCCTGTCGGAAGAGATCCATGAGAGGTTCTATCACGGATACCGTGAAGTCAAGCTGCCTCACAAGTTCAAGATCGCGGTGGGCGGCTGTCCCAACAACTGCGTGAAGCCGGATCTGAATGACCTGGGCATCATCGGCCAGAGAGTGCCTCAGATCGATCTGGAGAAATGCCGCGGATGCAAGGTCTGCCAGGTGGAGAACAACTGCCCGATCAAAGTGGCGAAGCTGGTCGACGGAAAGATCACGATCGATGACAGCGCCTGCAATCACTGCGGCCGCTGCATAGGAAAATGTCCGTTCCATGCAATTGAAAACTACACTGCAGGATACCGCATCTACATCGGCGGACGCTGGGGCAAGAAGGTGGCTCAGGGAAGATATCTGGACAAGGTATTTACTGATAAGGAAGAAGTGCTCGCTGTCGTCGAGAAAGCGATCCTTCTGTTCCGCGAACAGGGAATCACAGGCGAGCGTTTTGCCGATACGGTTGCAAGGATCGGATTCGAGAACGTTCAGGAACAGCTTCTTGCAGACGATCTTCTTGCAAGAAAGGAAGAGAATATCAAAGCACAGAAGCATCTTGTCGGCGGGGCGACCTGCTAGAACACTGTCCGGTCAGGACTCAGTGCTTTTGACAGTTACCGTATAATAATATGACAGACAGGACATCCTCCGGAGCGATGCGGGCGCTGCGCCCGCCGCCGGAGGATGTCCTGTCTGCATGTCTGCGCTTTTCCCCATACTGCGGCGCCGGATCCGCGGTCGCTTATTCTCCTTGAAACAGTAGTGGATTAAAATAAAAAAAGATGCTATAATAATGTCATTCTTGTGGGGCAGAGGGTTCCTCTGTCTCTTCGGTGCGCTGATTTTCTGTGTCTTTTGCACAGCATGAAATGAGGTAAACGTTATGGAAAAAAAGAAAATGCGTTTAAAGGGACAGCTGAGGATGTATATGCACTGGCCGCTGATCATGGCTGTGCTTCTCGTTGTCATGAATATCTGGATGTATGCGATCAGCAGGAAAGCGGGAGCTGTCATGTCGATCTTCATCATCATCTATCTGGCAATCGCAGGAGCCCTGTACTTTTACAACCGGTCGCTCATCCTGGCTGACCTGATCCAGTTTTCTGTCCAGTACAAGGGAATTGAGAATACGCTTCTCAAGGAACTGTCAATCCCTTATGCGATCGTCCTGGAGGACGGACGGATCCTGTGGCAGAACGACAGCTTTTCCGCCCTGATGGAAGGGCAGAAACAGGAAAAGTACATCAGCCGGATGTTCCAGGATCTGCATCCGGGAGTATTCCCGAAGGATGATATGGAGCATGTAGAGCTGGAGGTGAGCTACCGGGACAGAAGCTATCAGGCGGTGCTCAGGAAAGTGTCGCTGGAGGGGTTCAGCGATAAGGAAGAACTCCTTCAGATCCCGGAGGAGAAGGAGTTTGTCGTGGCGGTTTCTCTCAGAGACGTCACAGAGCTTAATGCCTATATCCGTGAAAATGAGGATCAGAGGATGATCGCCGGACTGATCTACATCGATAATTACGATGAGGTCATGGAGAGCGTGGAAGAGGTACGTCAGTCGCTTCTCGTGGCGCTGATCGACAGAAAGATCAACAAATATATCGGCGATGTGGACGGCATTGTCAAAAAGATGGAAAAGGATAAATACTTTGTTGTTATCCGGAAGGAAAGCTATAAGAAGATCAAGGAAGACAAGTTCTCTCTGCTTGAGGAAGTGAAGCAGGTCAATATCGGGAACGCGCGCTCTGCGACGCTGAGTATAGGCCTGGGTCTCAACACGGCGACCTATGCGCTCAGTTATCAGTACGCCCGCGTGGCCATCGACCTTGCGCTTGCCCGGGGCGGTGACCAGGCGGTCATCAAGGACTGCAACGGGATCACCTACTTCGGAGGGAAGAAAGAGCAGACAGCGAAGAATACCCGCGTGAAGGCCCGCGTGAAGGCTGAGGCGCTGCGGGAGTTCATCGTGACGAAGGATCAGGTCATCGTGATGGGGCACAAGCTGGCGGATCCGGATTCCTTCGGAGCATGTATGGGAATCTACAGGGCGGTCGTGAGCCTGGAGAAAAAGGCGCATATCGTGATCAATGAGGTGTCGGGCTCCGTGCGTCCGCTGTACGATGAGATCGCGGAGAGTCCCTCTTATGAGGACGATATTTTCCTGACGTCAGAGCAGGCCCTGGATTATGTGAATGACAATACAATGGTCATCGTGGTGGACACGAATAAACCGCAGATGACAGAGTGTCCGGAGCTCCTAAGGCGCTCCCGGATGATCGCGGTCCTGGATCATCACAGACAGAGCAGCAATGTGATAGAAAATGCAGTGCTCTCTTATGTGGAGCCATATTCATCCTCAACCTGCGAGATGGTGGCGGAAGTGCTGCAGTACATCGTGGACGATATCAAGTTCCCGTCTGTGGAGGCTGACTGCATGTACGCCGGCATTATGATCGATACAAGGAACTTCATGAACCGGACAGGAGTCCGCACCTTTGAGGCGGCGGCATTCCTGAGAAGATGCGGAGCGGATATTACCCGCGTGCGGAAGATGTTCCGCGACGACATGGCTTCCTACAGAGCAAAGGCGGAGGCAGTGCGGATGGCGGAAGTCTACCGTGAGCAGTATGCGATCGCGGTATGTCCGAGCAATATTGAAAGCCCGACGGTCCTTGCGGCGCAGGCGGCGAACGAGCTGCTTGATATCAGCGGGATCAAGGCGTCGTTCGTACTCACGATCTATGAGGGCAAGATCTACATGAGCGCAAGATCCATTGACGAGGTGAACGTGCAGATCATCGCGGAGAAGCTCGGCGGCGGCGGTCATATCAATTCCGCGGGCGCCCAGTTTGACCACACGAACATGGATGAGGCAATCAGCGCGCTCAAGGAGACGATCGATAAAATGATAGAAGAAGGAGACATTTAATATGAAAGTGATATTATTACAGGATGTGAAATCTCTCGGGAAGAAGGGAGAGATCGTTAATGTAAACGACGGATATGCAAGAAACTTTATCCTGCCGAAGAAACTGGGCGTGGAAGCCACAGGAAAGAACCTGAATGACCTGAAGCTCCAGAAGAACAATGAGAAGAAGGTGGCTCAGGAGCATCTGGACGCGGCGAAAGACCTCGCGGCAAAGCTTGCCGAGGGCAAGGTGGAGCTTGCGATCAAGGTGGGAGAGGGCGGAAGGACCTTCGGCTCTGTATCCAGCAAGGAGATCGCCGCTGCAGTCAAAGAGCAGATGGGACTTGACGTAGACAAGAAGAAGATCCACTTAAAAGAGCCGATCAAATCTCTCGGAACACATATCGTAACAGTAAAACTACACCCGGAAGTTACAGCGGAACTGAAGGTTTCCGTGAAGGAAGAAGCGTAAGGAGACGGTTTTTCTATGGATATGGAAGCAGCAATGAAACGGATGCCTCCCCACAGTGCAGAGGCGGAACAGGCTGTTCTCGGGGCGATGCTGATGAACAAGGATGCCATCATGGTCGCCTCGGAGATGCTTTCCGGAGAGGATTTCTATCAGACAGCTTATGGGATCCTTTTTGACGCCGTCGTGGAGCTTTTTCATGAGGGAAAACCGGTGGACCTGATCACACTGCAGGAGCACCTGAAGGAGAAGGATGTCCCGCCGGAGGTCAGCAGCATGGAGTTCGCAAGAGAACTCCTTGTGGGGACCCAGACCTCGGCGAATATCAAGTATTACGCGGAGATCGTAAGGGATAAGGCTGTCCTGCGCAGGCTGATCAAGATCAATGAGGATATTGCCAATGCGTGCTATCTTGAGAATCAGCCCCTGGAGGATATCCTGGAGCAGACGGAGAAGAGAGTGTTCGAGCTGGTAGAGCGGGGAAATTCTCAGGAGTATACGCCGATCAAACAGGTCGTGCTCAATGCCCTGGATGTGATCGAAAAGGCGTCCAAGACCAAGGGAACGGTCACGGGAATCCCGACCGGCTTTATCGACCTTGACTATAAGCTCTCCGGTCTGCAGCGGTCGGATCTGATCCTGATCGCCGCGCGTCCGTCCATGGGTAAGACTGCGTTTGTGCTTAATATCGCGCAGCACGTTGCCTTCCGGCAGAATCTGGCGGTCGCCATATTCAGTCTCGAGATGTCCAAGGAACAGCTGGTGAACCGTCTGTTTTCTCTGGAATCGCATGTGGACGCCCAGATCCTGAGGACGGGTAATCTCTCGGACACCGACTGGGAGAAACTGATCGAGGGTGCGGGAACGATCGGGAATTCCCGTATGATCATAGATGATACTTCGGGTATCTCGATCGCTGAGATGCGTTCGAAATGCAGGAAATATAAGCTTGAGCTGGGGCTGGACCTGATCATCATCGACTACCTGCAGCTCATGACCGGAAGCGGAAGCCGCAAGAATGAGAGCCGTCAGCAGGAGATCTCGGAGATCTCCCGTTCTCTGAAAGGGCTGGCAAGGGAACTGAATGTCCCGGTGATCGCACTTTCACAGCTCAGCCGTGCGGTGGAGCAGAGAACGGACAAGCGCCCGATGCTGTCAGACCTTCGAGAGTCCGGTGCGATCGAGCAGGATGCCGACGTGTGTATGTTTATCTACAGGGATGATTATTATAATCCTGACACAGAGGATAAGAATATTGCGGAGATCATTATCGCAAAACAGAGAAACGGCCCGATCGGCACGGTGCGTCTTGCCTGGATGCCGCAGTACACACGGTTTGGAAACGAACTGCGGCAGCAGGATCAATAAGCGGTTATGTAAACATTTTTTTCAGCTTCATAATTGGGCTGCCTTTTACTGTCTCGCGGCGGTTCGCCTGCTGCTGGCGGATCAGGCAGTCCAGTTTGCGGAAATGCTCTTCCTCCTGGCGCTCCTTTGCCTGGAAGAGGTAATCCATTTCCCTCATGACATCAGTGGTCACGGTTCTGCTGATGTCTTTTTTTAATACTTCGTTGTTGTCTGCCACTACCTCGGCGAGTACATTCCCGATCAGTGAGCGGACCTGTTCAAGCTGAGTGACCGGAATGACTTCGGCAGGTTCCGCAGAGGATCCGGACACGGGGGCGCTTGATACGGCGGTTCCTGAAACCGGCTGCAGTGAGGTCTTCTTATCCTCCGCTGAGGTTTTGGCATGTCCCTCGGCCTGCCCCTTTGGCGCAGTCTTTGCGGCGGCATTCGCGGTGCTTCTGCCGGTGGAAGACGCCGCCGTCGGCTCCGCATCTGTGTTCCCGGAATCGGCATTGCCGGATGGAGACTGCGTTCCCTGAAGCTTCAGCCGCGTGGCCTTTAACTCCGGGATCAGAGGTTTTAAGTCCTTCAGAAGCATCCCTTCATCCTTCAGCTTCTTAATACAGCGAAAAAGCTGTATGTCATCCTTGGTATAATATCGATGTCCCATTTCTGTGCGGCCGATTGTCAGGTCAAGCTCCTCTTCCCAGTACCTTAAGACATGAGCTTCAACCTTCACCTGCTTGGCAGCCTCAGAAATCATGAATCTGACTTCACCCATTAATATTTATACCTCCTTGTCTCAACCTGCTCATATTATACCACACCCCTTCCATCTCAACCCCCATAATCGTTCGTCAAATTGTTACACCAATTCACACATGCGCCCGGCTGCATCAGCGTCCGGCTGTCAAGCTTGCTTGTAAAGCCGGATGCTGATGCAGCCGGGCATACGGCGAACGCCGCACAGTGAGATGAAGCTGCAAAGCAGCGAAATCGAACTGTGGCATGTGTGAAGTCCCTTCGAAAGTCAGCGTCCGGCTGTCAAGCTTGCTTGTAAGTGAAGTCCCTTCGAAAGTCAGCGTCCGGCTGTCAAGCTTGCTTGTAAAGCCGGATGCTGATGCAGCCGGGCATACGGCGAACGCCGCACAGTGAGATGGAGCTGCAAAGCAGCGGAATCGAACTGTGGCATGTGTGAAGTCCCTTCAAAAACCAGTGTCCGGCTGTCAAGCTTGCTGGCTAGGTCGTTTCGCTCCCATCCCCGCCGCCCTGCTCCGGGACTGCAGCTTCCGGCTCCTGTTCCGTTACAGCGGAGCAGCACGGATCGCACTCTTCACAGTCATCCTTTAAGCGCTCTTCGAACTTCGGCGCGCAGAGCTCCAAAGGCTTGATCTCATAGTCAAGCAGCTCTCCCGCGACAAAATCCATACAGATCGTATCCTCGTCCGGGATGATATTTCCCTTCGGGACAACTGCCCTGCCGTTGTGGGGGACAAGGTACTGGGAGAAGTAGACGCTCTTGACATAGACGCTGATGCCGATCGTCAGAGAGGGCGTGTCAGTGTCAAAGTTGAGGATCTTGGGTATGGCGATCATGTTCAGCCCCTGTGTGAGCATACTGTTAGCGGTGCTGAATCCGATGTAATTGATCACGGGGCTGGTGACGCTGCCGTCCTGCCAGGTGAGACCGTATGGAGTGAAGATCTCCAGCTCTACATCGGACGGGTTCGTCTCTGCATCAAAGTACTCGTAGTCCGGCGCTTCAGGACCGGAGGGCAGATAGACAGCGGTTTCCGTAAATGTGTCCGTGACCCGTTTCGAACAGTCGTAGATCGTGACCGCAAAGGTCACTGACAGATTTGTCAGCGTGACAAGACTGCAGTTCGGCCGCCCGGGGATGCGGGTGACTGTGGTACGGGCACCATTTTCTTCCGGAAAATCAATGCTCAGAATCTGCACAGAAGCATTCAGGGGATAACCGGATGTGGGGAGCGCTTCTGTGAGCGGGACTTCACGGCAGAGGTTGATGCCGATCTCATCGTAGACGACAGGCGCCAGGAGCGTCAGTTTATCGCTCGTTCCGCAGATCGGGTTCGTGCAGACATCGATACAGTCGGAATTATTGGCAATCCCGCTGCTGATATAGCGTCTTTTGCCGGTACATTTGCAGCCTTTTGGTCTATATTTGGGCATAAGGAAAACCTCTCTAAAAAATCTTTACTTTATTTTATGCCGCGGAAGTCTTTTTGTTCCGGTGATCCCATATATTCAAATGAGAGGAGGGAAACAATGAGCTGGATCTATGATCTTCCCGATGGAAGAAAAGCCTGCATTTATACAGAAGGGCGCAGAATCCTGTTCCATACATTTTCCGGCAGGAGCAGCGGCGCATCTGCAGTTCTGAAAGAGGACTGCAGCTCCGGTCCTGTATGCCTCATGTATTACGGGACGATATATTTTGCCTACATAGATATGGAAGGAGAGATCGTATTTGACGGGATCGGAAGCGGAGATGAGATAAGAACAAGGCCGGAAGGAAAGCCGGAAGCGCTGCGGATCGCCTGCGCTGCCGGGCGCGTCAGCATCTTCTATCTGTCGGAGGCGGCGGATATGCGGACAAACCGCCTCAATATGTGGGATCCCTACGAAGGGACTACCCGTATGCTGCGGGAAGAAAATCAATATTTTCAGTATTCGGTCCAGCAGATGAACAATACCGTCCTGCTCGTACTGTACCGGGGCTCGGAACTGATCTGTGCAGGTGTATGGGAGGGCGGAGAGTTCCGGGATGTACAGGAGGACGCGGCGGAACAGCGCAGAGAGAAGGCACGTCTGCTCACAGCCTTTGAGCAGGAACGAGAATCCGCGGAAAAGGAGAAAAGGAGGTATGAAAAGGAGCTGGAGGCTGAGAGGCGGCACAGCAGGGAACAGGATCAGAAGCTGAAGGAATATGAGCGTGTCATCCGGCAGAGAGAGCAGGAGATCGCTTATGCCAGCCGGAAATACGATGAGCTCGCCGGATATGCTTCGAAGCTGCAGAAGGCAGTGAAGCAGTGGCGCGAACAGTATATGGAGGAGATCAGCTGACAGATGTGCCGCTTCGTTCTGCCGGAAAAGACACAAAAATACCGCCCGGTTCCGGACGGTATTTTCTGCTTGTGATCACTTTGCGTTTTAATTTATTACTCTGCTGAAATAGCACCTGTCGGGCAGGCAGCTTCACATGCTCCGCAGTCTACGCAAGCATCAGCGTCGATCTCATATTTGCCATCGCCTTCGGAGATAGCGCCTACAGGACATTCGCCCTCGCAAGAACCACAGCTTACGCATTCATCACTAATTACGTGTGCCATAGTATGTATCCTCCTTCTTCTGATTACGAAAACGGTTCGTCCCCTTTTCGTTACCTACATTTTAATACAATCATGTTAAATATACAAGAGATTTTGATGTTCAAAATCCAGTACGTTGATCCGGAAATAAAAATTTAAGAAAAAAATACTTTATTTTTTGTACGTATGGTGTATTATAGTGAAATGATGCCAGTTGACCGGGGAAAGAGAAATTCACTTAACGGAGGCTAAAATGAAGAAAAAGTTTGTTTCAGTACTATGTGCTGCTGCGTGTGCGGGTATGGCACTGTGTGCATGCAGCCCGGAGAAGGAAGAGAATGTTTTTACGGGAGAAACTGCGAACGAGCCGGCTTACCAGGCAAATCTGGACGCGATCACTCCGTCCGCCTACAGAGATGTGGAAGGACTTGATCTGGAGCCGGGAACTTATATATCAGTGGTCGGAAAGGAAGAGAATTCTTCCTACTGGAAGCAGATCAGGGCAGGCGTTGAGCAGGCGGCTGCGGATCTGAATGAAGCGCTGGGATACAGCGGGGGTGATCAGATCAAGGTGCTCTATAATGCGCCGGCAGACGGGGAGAATATTGACGAGCAGGTCAACATTCTGGATGAAGAGCTCGCCCGTTATCCGGATGTGATCGCGATCGCAAGCATCGATCAGGACGCTTCCGGCGTACAGTTCGATCTTGCGGCTGAAAACGGGATCCCGATCGTTGCGTTTGATTCGGGAAATGTCTACCAGGAGATCCAGTGTACCTGCAGAACGGACAATTCACAGGCGACGGCGGCAGGTGCGTCCAAGCTGTGCGAAGCTGTCGGAGACAGCGGAGAGGTCGCGCTGATCGTACATGATTCTGTGTCGGACAGCGCGAAGGAGAGAGAGGCGGCCTTCCGCGACACATTATCAGCAGAGCATCCGGGGGTCACAGTCGCTGAGACGATCTATATGGATGACCTGGATGAGATCAAGAAGAATGCGGCGGCGGAGCAGCTCAATGTCACGCTGGAAGAAGCAGAGGGGCAGCAGACCGCGGAAGAAGGACAGGACACGGAACAGAGCGATGAGACAGCTGCAGTCATGGATGAGATCAATTCCATCGCGGACAGCATGAGCGATGAGGATGCAGTTGCGTACTGTCTTTCGAAGCATCCTGATCTGAAGGGGTGCTTCGGCACAAATGTCAATGCCACTCAGCTGGGGCTGAAGGCCTTAAAGAATATGGACAAGATCGATGACGTGGTGCTGATGGGATTTGATGCCGGTGCAGAACAGATCGAGGCGCTTCAATCGGGAGAGATCGACGGTCTTGTTGTTCAGAACCCGTTCGGGATCGGCTATGCAGCGGTCGTCGCGTCGGCGCGGACCGTCCTGGAGATCGGAAATGAGGCGGAAGTGAATACCGGTTATGTCTGGGTGGATCAGGAAAATATGGAAGAGAAATCTGTTCAGGCAATGCTGTATGAGTAGAATATAGGCAGAAGAAAAAAGCAGTCGCGCGACTGCTTTTTCTTTTTCAGGCTTTGCTTAAGGAAAAGATGAACTCCGTTCCCACGCCCTCGGTGCTTATGACGTTGATGTGTTCATCGTGTGCCTGTATGACTTCTTTGACAATGGACAGCCCCAGCCCGGTGCCTTTCTTGTCTTTTCCTCTCGACACATCGGATTTATAGAAGCGTTCCCAGATTTTGTTCAGCTCTTTCCGCGGGATTCCGATGCCGCGGTCCTTGACTGAGATAAAGATCTTGTCGTTTTTCTCGGTCACCTCAACCGTAATGGTTGATTCATTTTCGCTGAACTTGACTGCGTTGTCGAGCAGGTTGTAAAGTACCTGCTGGATCTTGCGCCTGTCGGCATAGACCCGCACCGTATCAGGCAGGAGCAGCAGCTCGATGGAAATATGTTTTGGAGTGCAGACGCCCTCGAATGACGCCGCGGTGTTTTTGATCACTTCCTGGATATCGAATCTTGTTTTATCCAGGAGCAGTTCCTTTGTGTCAAATTCGTTCAGTGTGAGCAGATCCGAAGTCAGGTCTGTCAGCCGTTCTGTCTCGAAAAGAATGATTTTCAGATACTTCTCATGGAGCTCCGGGGGGATAGTCCCGTCGTACATCGCCTCCACATACCCTTTGATGGAAGTGAGGGGGGAACGGAAGTCATGAGATACATTCGCCACGATCTTTTTCTGATAATCATCCATGTCTTTGAGCTGTACAGCCATAAAGTTGAGCGACGCCGACAGATACCCCATCTCATCGTGCGCGGACACGGGGATCTCGTATTCCAGATTCCCCATGGCATACTGCTTCGCCGCCTCGGTGATCTGCCGGAGCGGTCTGTAGACAAAGAAATGGAATCCCAGCAGAAAGATAAAGGACAGCAGGAAGATGACGAACAGGGAGATGTAGACCGGAACCAGCAGGGAGCTGCAGATCTCGTCAAGTGAGGAGACCGGCTTGTGGATCAGAAGATATCCTTCCGTTGAAAATCCCTGAGTCACCGGCGCCATCACGGTTATGACGTCTTCGTCAAAGTAGTCGTGGTAGGTGCCCACAATAAATTGATTTCCGCCGATTTCCGCCGGATTAAAGTCTTCGATGATCTCCGGGGAGGAAGTGCCCTCCACATTCGACGAGGTGATCATCGTACCGTCGTCCTTCACAAACCAGAGTGAGGACTCAAGGTAGAGCCTCATTGCGGCGAGCTGGGACTGTACTGCCCAGATGGGGGAGCCGTCCGTAAAGTAGGAGGGAAGATAATCATTGGCGATCAGTGTCGCCTCCCGGTAAAGAGTCCGGGAGGTGTCTTCCTCCAGCCTGTCAGTGAGCAGCTCCTCCGTCAGCGTGGCGGTAGTAAATATGCACAGAAATCCGAAGATGATGTACAGCGCGATAAATTTCAGATGTAGAATACTTTTCATAATAAGCAATATCTCCGAAGTTCAGGTTACCTGGTCTCAAATTTATATCCGATGCCCCATACAGTACTCAGGCTCCAGCGCGGATGATCTTTGATCTTCTCGCGGAGGCGCTTGATATGAACGTCAACGGTCCTTGTATCCCCCACATATTCATATCCCCAGATACGGTCCAGCAGCTGTTCTCTTGTGAAGACCTGGTTCGGGGAGGAGGCCAGACAGTAGAGGAGCTCAAGCTCCTTTGGCGGCATCTCCACATTTTTTCCGTCGCAGACGACGGAATAGTTGGTCAGGTTGATGGTGATGCCGTCGTACTCTACACATTTTGTCTTCTCCCGTTCCGGTGCTTCTGTCTTGACGGGATGATAGCGCCGCAGGACCGCTCGGACGCGGGCGACCATCTCTTTGGAATCAAAGGGCTTCATGATATAGTCGTCTGCTCCCAGTTCCAGGCCGAGGACCTTGTCGAACACTTCTCCCTTTGCAGAGAGCATGATGATCGGAGTGGAAGACCTGGCGCGGATCTCCCGGCACACCTGGTAGCCGTCCATGCCTGGCAGCATCAGGTCCAGAAGGATCAGACTGGGCTGGTATGTGTCAAAAGCCGCAAGGGCATCCTCCCCGTTGTAGACCATTTTGGTGTCAAAACATTCCTTTGTGAGATACAGGGAGATGAGTTCCGCAATATTTTCATCGTCATCGACGATCAGAATTTTCTGTTTTCCTATCATATTATTTATACCTCCTTCATACAGCCGCCGGCTGTATCCTGTTCTGTGCGAATTCTGTTATCCCGGTTCCGGGATCATCCCAGCTCTACGATCGTGACTCCTGCGTCGCCCTCTCCGAACTCTGCGAGATGGTAAGACTTAACATGTTTCTGGCGGCGCAGATATTCGTGGATCCCTTTTCTGAGCGCTCCGGTTCCCTTTCCGTGAACGATCCGGACAGTATTGAGGTGAGAGAGCAGCGCGTCGTCCAGGTATTTGTCCAGCTCCGCAACAGCCTCGTCCACGGTCTTCCCGAGCAGATTGATCTCGGGGCTGACCGAGAGGGACTTGCTCATCCCGATCCGGCCTTTGGAAGAATGCTTCAGTTTCTTCGGCGCGTAGGGAGAGGGCTCTTCGATGATCTCCAGGTCTGATATATTTACCTGAGACCGGAGAATGCCCATCTGTACGGTGACATTTCCCTTTGAATCAGGACGTGAAGTGATCGTACCGGTCAGGTTCATGCTGAGTACTTTGACCGACTCTCCGAGCTTGAAATCGCTCGGTTTGTATTTCTTTTTCGGTTTCTGAGCCTTGAGGGAAGAGGCAGCGGCAGTGTCATTGATCTTCCGGCGGAGGCGGTCGCGTTCTTTCTCCATCTCCGCGGCGGAGATATTCTCCCTGCCGAATTTGCGGAAGTTCTTGATCGTCTCGTCGGCCACTTCCTTTGCCTCGCGCAGGATAGCGTTTGCCTTTTCGTTTGCCTCACGAAGGATGCGGTCCCGCTGCTCATCCAGTTTTGCCTGACTCTCTTTTGCCTTCTGTTTCAGGGCTTCTGCTTCCCGGCGGTAGGCCGCGATCTCTTCCTGTTCCTTCTCGATCGTGCGTCTGCTCGCCTCAAGGTCGCTCAGAAGATCCTCAAAAGAGACGTCCTGCTCGCTCAGCCGTTTCTTCGCATCTTCTATAATAAAGTCCGGCAGTCCCAGTTTCCCTGAGATGGCGAAGGCGTTGCTCTTGCCGGGGATTCCGATCAGCAGCCGGTAAGTAGGACGCAGGCTCTCCACGTCGAACTCACAGCAGGCGTTCTCAACTCCCGGAGTGGAGAGGGCATAGACTTTCAGTTCGCTGTAATGAGTGGTCGCCATGGTGCGGATCCCGCGCTGGTGAAGATAAGAGAGGATGGCTGTCGCCAGCGCAGCTCCCTCTGTCGGGTCCGTGCCGGCTCCGAGCTCGTCAAAGAGGACCAGTGAGCGCTCATCCACTTTCTTGAGGAAAGAAACAATATTCGTCATATGGGACGAGAAGGTACTTAAGCTCTGCTCAATGCTCTGCTCGTCGCCGATGTCCGCGTATACCTGCCGGAAAACCGCGAGCTCTGAATGATCTCCGGCGGGGATATGGAGCCCGGCCTGTCCCATCAGGGTGAACAGTCCTACGGTCTTAAGGGACACTGTCTTACCGCCTGTGTTCGGTCCGGTGATGATGAGAAGTGTGAAGTCTTCTCCCAGAGAGACTGTGATCGGGACGACCGTCTTCGCGTTCAGGAGCGGATGGCGCCCCTCGCGGATGCGGATGCGCCCCTCCTCGTTGAACATGGGCCGGCTGGCGTTCATGGAGAGAGCAAGTGCGCCTCTCGCAAAAATGAAGTCCAGGTCAGTCATGGTGCGGTAATCTGTCCGGATCTCTTCGATATACTGTGCCGCCTCACTGCTCAGGCCGGCAAGAATGACCTGGATCTCCTCCTGCTCCTGGGCATAGAGTTCCTTTAAGTCGTTGTTCAGCTTTACAACCGCCATCGGTTCGATGAAAAGGGTGGAACCGGTGGAGGACTGGTCGTGGATAAGTCCCTGGACCTGTCCGCGGTATTCTGCTTTGACCGGCAGACAGTAGCGGTCTCCTCTCATGGTGATGATCGGATCCTGGAGATAAGTCCTCAGAGATCCGTTCACCAGACCGGTCAGTGTGGAGTGGACCTTGTCATTGATCGCATTCATGCTGCGGCGGATCCGCTTCAGCGCCGGACTGGCGTCATCGCTGATCTCATCCTCCGAGAGGATGCACCGTTCAATTTCATTGGTGAGAGGAGTGAGCGGCTCCAGACAGCTGAAATACTCATCCAGGCAGTCGGAAGCGTCATCCTGTGTCTCGTGCCGTCCGTATGCTTTTACACGGGCGGTATTGGCAAGCAGGCGGCTGATGCGCAGTAGCTCAGTGATGCTGAGCGCGCCGCCGACCTCAAGCCGTTTCATGGACTCTTCTATTGGCGCCGCATCGCCGAAGGAGATCCGTCCTTTTTGTACGATCCGGGTAAATGCAGCGGCAGTCTGCTCCTGAAATGTGTTGATCTTGTCAATGTCAGTCATCGGCTTTAAACGCCGGCAGAGCTGCTGCCCCCGGAAAGAGGAGGCCTCTTCCACGAGCAGTGCGGTGATCTTGTCAAATTCCAGTTTTGTCAAAGTTTTCTGATTCATAATACCTCTTATCTATAAAATTTGATCTCAATAAAAAATTTCATGTTATAACGAAATTACAGTTGAGCAGTTCGATGATACATGTTCCATTCTACCCCATTATCCGGGCAAAGAAAAGGTTTTTTGGCGAGTTTTATGGGGCGTGCCGGCCGGAAAAGATTGAACAATCCGGGGGAATCGGTTATACTAGAACACGGAAGACATTTATGCCTGTAGGAGATTTACGCCTATGCCGTATGATGAAGATCCTCGCATGAGTCATGAGGATGACTCGGGAAAAAACAGAGAGATACAGCAGATCGCGCAGGAGGGAGACCCGGAGGAAAATGACCGGGATGACAAATATTCCTTCCTTCAGGAGACGATCAAGACGAAGCCGATAAGCAGGGAAAAACTCATAAGACAGCTTATCCGGATCGCAGTATGCGGAGTGCTGCTGGGAGGATTTGCCTGCCTTGGTTTTTTTGCGCTCAAACCGTGGGCGCAGAGCTGGTTCAGGGGGGATCCTCAGACGGTGACGATCCCGGAAGATGAGCAGCCTTCGGAAGAAGAGGACGCCTCGGCGGCAGCAGAGGCACCGGCAGAGCAGGTGCTGGATGCGGAGAGTTATGAAGAGATCATGGACAGTATGAATGCAGTCGCACAGGAAGCGCGGAAAGGCACCGCGTCGGTCAGCGTGGTCAGCGCTGAACAGGACTGGAATGCAGAAGCAACCGGGATCCGCCCTTCGGTGACGGGGGTGATCACTGCAGACAACGGGCAGGAACTTTTGATCCTGGCGGATGACTCACTGTGTGGTGAGGGAGATGCCTGGAACGTCACGTTTTCCGACGGGACAGTCCACAGCGCATCCCTCAAGCAGCGCGATGCGACCAGAGGGCTTGCCGTGTTCAGTGTGGCGAGGACAGGAATAGCCAGTTCAACGTGGAATGCGGTGAAGGTATCGGTCCTGGGCAACTCCAATCTTGTAAAGCAGGGACAGGCGGTGATCGCCCTTGGAAGCATGTTCGGATATGCGGACGGGGCTGCCTATGGAATCATTAGTTCAAATGATTATCAGGAAAAATTCTACGACGGCGAATGCAGTGTGCTGTCTACGGATATCGCAGCGGGATCAGATGGAACGGGGGTTCTGTTTAATCTGGACGGTGAGGTGATCGGACTGATCTCATCGAAGATCTGGGACGATGAGGATGAATCCACGGCAAACGCGTATGCCATCTCGGATCTGAAGACAACCATCGAACTTCTGGCAAACGGCGACAGCGTGCCCTATATCGGAATATACGGGACAGCGGTGACAAGCGCCATCCAGAAGGAGCAGGGAATCCCGGAGGGCATTTACGTGATCGAGGTAGATCCGGATTCACCGGCGATGGCGGCGGGAATCCAGAACGGAGATGTGATCTGGGAGGTCGGCGGCGAGGATGTATCGAGCGCCGCGGCATATCAGCGGGCGCTGTTCGATACAATGACCGGTGATACGGTCACGCTCAGAGGGAAACGTCTGGGCACAGACGGTTATGTGGATGTTGAGTTTACAGTGACCGTCGGAAGCAAAGAAGGATAGAAAGAGGAAAAAAATGAGATATATTAACGGACTGCATGAAGGTGAGACGATAAGGAATGTTTATCTCTGCAAAGGGAAACGTTCCGCTGAGACAAGGAATGGGAAGCCATACGACAATCTGCTCCTTCAGGACAAAACAGGAATACTGGACGGGAAGGTGTGGGATCCGAATTCCCAGGGGATCGCAGATTATGAGGAGAAGGATTTTATCGAAGTATATGGGGATGTCATCAGCTACAACGGCAATCTCCAGCTGAATATCAAACAGATCCGCCGCGCGGAGGAAGGCGAGTACAATCCGGCGGACTATATGCCAACCACCGAAAAGAGCGTGAGCGGAATGTATGAGGAACTGACTGCATATATCCGTCAGATCTCAAACCAGTATCTGAGACAGGTGCTGGAGTTCTACTTTATCAATGACGAACAGTTCATAAAGAAATTCAAAGGGCACTCGGCGGCAAAGACAGTGCATCACGGCTTCTCAGGAGGGCTCCTGGAGCATACACTGAGCGTTCTTCATATGTGCGAATATTTTGCCGGTGCATATCCGATCCTGAACCGGGATCTTCTGTACACCGCTGCGATCTGCCATGACATCGGAAAGACAAGAGAGCTGTCGGATTTCCCGGATAATGATTATACAGATGAAGGCCAGCTGATCGGCCACATCGTGATCGGCGTTGAGATGATCGATGAGGCGATCCGCACGATCCCGGATTTCCCACCGAAGCTCGCCAATGAGCTGAAGCACTGTGTGATCGCACATCACGGGGAGTTGGAGTACGGCTCGCCCAAGAAACCGGCCCTTGCCGAAGCGCTGGCACTCAATCTGGCGGACAATGCGGATGCCAAGATGCAGACGCTGACAGAGCTTTTCAAAGGGAAGACAGGAACGGAATGGCTTGGATACAACAGACTCTTTGAGTCAAACTTAAGAAGAACATCGGGGACGTAAAACGGCATGTGATGAACACAGATGCGGGGATGCGTCCCCGCTTTTATGAAAAGGAGCAGGATATGCAGAAGAATGATATGGCCACAGTCACGATTGAAGATATCGGCGTGAACGGGGAAGGGATAGGAAAAGTGGACGGCTATACGCTGTTCATCAAGGATGCGGTGATCGGCGACCGGGTGGAAGTCAAAGTCATGAAGGCGAAAAAGAACTATGGATACGCCAGGCTGATGAAGATCCTGGAGCCCTCTGCCGCGAGGGTGGAGCCGAGATGCCCATTTGCCAGAAAGTGCGGCGGATGCCAGATTCAGGAAATGTCCTATGGGCAGCAGCTCGCGTTCAAAGAAAAGAAAGTGAGGGGAAACCTTGAACGGATCGGCGGGTTCGCACCGGACATTCTGGACCGCGTGATGGATCCTGTCCTTGGCATGGATGAGCCCTTCGGATACCGCAATAAGGCACAGTTCCCCTTCGGCACAGACAAGGAGGGCAGACCTGTGACCGGATTCTACGCAGGCAGGACCCATGACATCATCGCAAACACAGACTGTGCTCTGGGCGTGCCGGTGAATCAGGAGATACTGGAGATCATCCTTGCATTTATGAAGGAGTACGGGATTCCTGCCTACGATGAAAAGACCGGACAGGGGCTGCTGAGGCATGTCCTGATCCGCTATGGGTTTACGACAAAGGAGATCATGGTCTGTCTCGTCGTAAACGGCAGCAGGATCCCCCGCGCGGAAGAATTGATCTGCAGGCTGCGCGGGATCGACGGGATGACCAGCATTTCCCTGAGCCCGAATACCAGACAGACCAATGTCATCATGGGAGATTCCTATCAGGTCCTCTGGGGACAGGGATATATCACGGACTACATTGGGAACGTCAGATATCAGATCTCGCCTCTGTCCTTCTATCAGGTGAATCCGGTCCAGACAGAGAAGCTCTACTCCCTTGCCCTGGAGTATGCCGGGCTCAGGGGCGGCGAGACTGTGTGGGACCTCTACTGCGGCATCGGGACGATCTCCCTCTTCCTCGCGCAGAAGGCAGGACAGGTGTACGGCGTGGAGATCGTGCCCCAGGCGATCGAGGATGCGAAGAAAAACGCCGGGCTCAACGGGATCACCAATGCGGAATTCTTTGTCGGGAAAGCGGAAGAGATACTGCCGGAGTATTATGAAAGGTACTCCCAGGAGCACGGCGGGGAGTCTGCCCGCGCGGATGTGATCGTGGTGGATCCGCCGCGGAAGGGCTGCGATGAGACTCTGCTGGAGACGATCGTGAAGATGCAGCCGGAGAAGGTCGTGTATGTGAGCTGTGATTCCGCGACGCTGGCACGGGATCTGAAAGTGCTGTGCGGCGCGGGGTATGAGCTGGAGAAGGCGAGACCGGTGGATATGTTCCCGATGACCGTTCATGTGGAGACTTGTGTGTTGCTACAAAGACGAACTATGTAGAAATCCTTAATTTTAGGCACTTTTTCAAGCATATCGTCTTTACAAGCGAGGGCGATAAAATCAGAAATAAAGAGATAAAAAACTATATCAATGTTTCGGTAGTTGTTGATATAGAGTGTGGGAACACAATAAAGTAAATATTGAATTTGAGGGGTACTTGTAAAAAAGTATCCCTTTTCAATGTAAGACGTTCAGAAATGAGCGTCTATTTTTTTACCAAAAATGAAAGGAGCATTAGATTTATGAAAAAGACATTGAAACGATTGTGTACGGGCTTCTTAGCTCTTGTAACTGTCGTTACTGCTTTACCGACTACACCCGTCCATGCAGAAAGCAAGCAATACTGGACGGAAAGTGCGGAGCGTGTCGGTATCATTGAAAAAGTAATGAATGACGGTTCTATCGGTTCGACATTCAATGAGGGCTATATGAAAGTCGAGGGCGAAACTGCCTATTGTATTGACATCAATACAGATTTTAAGAACGGCTACAAGACCAGAGCTGACGCAAGCTCACGCATGAGTGCTGACCAGATTTCAGATGTGGCGTTATCCTTAGAGTATGTCAAACAGTATGGTGAAGCTCACAAGGAACTGAACTACAAACAAGTCTATCTGTTGGAACAATGTGTAGTCTGGCAGAGATTGAGCGTACATCTTGGCTGGCAATGCGACAACGTGCGAGCTTCTTATGATGAAATTCCAAAGGCAACGCAGGACGAAGTTTTCGCTGGTGCAAGAACTTTTGTCAATGAGAATAAAGGACGCTATGAATGTGGCGGTT
This sequence comes from Lachnospiraceae bacterium UBA1818, assembly GCA_904419285.1. Classification (GTDB taxonomy): domain Bacteria; phylum Bacillota; class Clostridia; order Lachnospirales; family Lachnospiraceae; genus Mediterraneibacter; species Mediterraneibacter caccogallinarum. The sequence goes on along the minus strand of CAJFQZ010000010.1, from coordinate 51,669 downwards.
ATATCTACTCTGGCGAGGGGCAGGAATTGGGACAATTCTGGGCGAAACTGAATGTCGGAAATGCGAAACTGCAAAAGACTTCCAGTAATACCAGCATTACAGACGGTAACGGGAATTACTCTATTGCAGGTGCAACATACGGTGTCTTTGCTGATAAGAATTGCACAAAACAGCTTGCCACCCTTACGACTGATGAAAATGGAAATACAGATGTTGCAGAGGTAAAAGCAGGCACAGTTTATATCAAGGAACTATCCGCACCAGCAGGATATAAAGTGGATAAAACAATCTATCCATTGACAATCAAAGCTGGCGAAACAGCGACCTTGAAAGTATCAGACACACCAAAAGTAACCGACACTTTGATTGAGCTTTTCAAGATAGATATGGAAACACAGAAAGACAATCCGCAAGGGAACGCTTCTTTAGCAGGTGCGGAATTTACATGGAAGTATTATGCTGGCTTCTATAATAAAGATAATCTCCCTGCCGAAGCTACTCGTACATGGGTTACAAAGACAGTCGCTGAAACAGAGAGCAACGGGACAACCCACTACATCACAAAATTAGTGAACGCATACAAGGTATCTGGCGACAGCTTCTATATGCAGGACGGTAAGGCGGTTCTTCCACTTGGAACGCTAACTGTTGAGGAAACAAAAGCTCCAAACGGCTACTTGTTAGACGGTGCATATATGCAGGCTAGCGATAAGTCCGAACAGATAAAAGGCTTATACCTTACACAGATTACCGAGGACGGCGACCTTGCCGTACTATCTGGAAGTAACCAGTTTTCCGTATCAGACAAGGTTATCCGTGGCGGTGTCAAAATTCAGAAACGAGATTTAGAAACGGGCGATACAAAGCCACAAGGAAGTGCCACTTTGAAAGATACTGCCTTTGACATCATTTCCTTAAATGATAATTCTGTTTTGGTTGAGGGCAAGCTATACAAGAAAAATGAAGTCGTAAAAACTATTCGTACCGATATTGAGGGTATCGCTTCTACTTCTGCTGACCTCTTACCTTATGGAAAATTCCGTATCGTTGAAAGTGAAGCTCCCGACGGTTACTTAACTGACGGTGCAAAACCGATTGATTTTACAATCACAGAAAATGGAAAAATCGTGGACTTAACCGACAAAGCTCATTCTATCTATAATCAGATTAAGCGTGGAGATATTGAGGGTGTAAAAATCGGTGCAGGCACACACAAGCGTCTTGCTGATGTTCCCTTTAGGATCACAAGCAAGACGACGGGCGAAAATCATGTAGTGGTAACTGATGATAACGGGCAATTCTCCACTTCTTCTGACTGGGCTTCACATAAGCACAATACCAACGCAGGCAAGACCAGCGAGGACGGTGTATGGTTTGGAACTTCTGAACCAGACGACAGCAAGGGTGCGTTACCTTATGATACCTACATCATCGAGGAATTACGCTCTGAAAGCAACAAAGGCTTTGAGCTTATCCCACCTTTTGAAATCGTGGTATCAAGAACTAATCTTGTGATTGATTTAGGAACGCTGACTGATGAATACGAAAAAGAAATTTCTATCCATACCACAGCGACCAGCAAAGACGGCGAAAAGACTATCCTTGCAGGAAAAGAGGTAACAATCGTTGATGCTGTCAAATTGGACGGACTTACAAAAGGCACAAAGTATCAGCTCAAAGGCTGGCAGATGTTAAAGGAAGAAAACGCCGAGCTTATCATTGACGGGAAACGTGTAGAAAACGATTATACCTTTGTCGCTGATGATGAAGAAATGAAAGTGAAAATTTCCTATACATTCAATGCGTCTGCTTTAGGTGGCAAAAACCTTGTTACCTTTGAAGAATTGTATGATTTCAGCAATCCAGACGAACCCGTAAAAGTTGCAGAACACAAAGACATTGAAGACGACGGGCAGACGGTACTTATCACAGAGCGTATCATCAAAATTCATACGACTGCTACGGATAAGGACGGCAACAAAGAGCTTGAAGCTGGAAAAGACGTTACAATCATTGATACCGTAACCTTAGAGGGCTTAGAAATCGGTACACAGTACAAACTTGTGGGCTGGCAGATGTTGAAAGAAGAAAATACAGAACTTCTTATCAATGGAAAACGTGTGGAAAGTGATTATACGTTTACTGCTGACAGCGAAACTATGAAAGTGGAAGTTGCTTTTACGTTTGACGCTACTTCCCTTGACGGCAATCAGCTTGTAACTTTTGAAGGATTGTACGATTTAAGCAATCCAGACGAGCCGAAGAAAGTTACCGAGCATAAGGATATTGAGGATAAGGGACAGACGATTACCTTTAAGGAAAAGCCAGAAGAACCAGAGAAACCCGAAACACCACCGACACCAGAAAAGCCTAACAGACCTAGCGACAGTCCCAAAACGGGCGACAGTACAAATGTAATGGCTTTTATCGTGATGTTGCTTGCGTCTGCTGGTGGACTGGCTGGAACATATCTTTACAAACGCCGTAAAATGAAGAAATCATAAGGCGGTAACGGTATGAGGAAAGAAAAATCACGCTCTCCGCCGAAGCTGTTAAACGGCAGACTTCCGCTTATTCCGGCTTGTCTGCTAACAACCTGCAAGAACACGGATAGTCAAGGGTGCGAAGCATTGATTTTACCCTTTACTATCTGGGGGATTGCTGGTACTTCCCAAACCGCCAGAATAAGAAATCACAATCAAAAAACTTATCAAAAATAGAAAGAAACGAGGTAAAACAATATGGAAATGAAATATGTTGTGCCAGATATGGCACAGTCTTTTGGAACTCTTGAATTTGCAGGCGAAAGCGAGCCAGTCTTTGAAAGAGATAAAAATAACCGCAGGGTCTTAGCCAGACGAAGCTATAACCTTTATTCTGACGTACAGAAAGGCGAAAATGTTGTGGTAGAAATTCCCGTGCAGGCTGGCGAAAAGCATTTCAAGTATGAGCAGAAAGTAAAACTTGTCAATCCGAAGTTATACGGCAGAGGTTACGCAATCGGGGATATGGGACATACCGATTATGTGTTAGTTGCTGATGATATTGTAGCAGTTGAAGAAAAGTAAAGGAGTGAAGAATTTATGAGATTATCAAACGGTTTTGTTATTGACAAAGAAAAAACATTTGGAGAATTAAAATTTACAGCGGTGCGTGATGTGTTCTTGCAGAATGAGGACGGGACACCGAGTACCCAGCTTAAAAAGCGTATCTATGATTTGAAGTGCAGTCTGCATGGTGGCATTATCCCCGTGTCCGTATCGCCAGAAATACCATTAAGGGAATTTCCGTACAATGCAGTTGTGGAACTTGTCAATCCAGTAGCCGATACGGTATCACGAAAGACTTATACGGGTGCAGATGTGGACTGGTATGTAAAGGCAGAGGATATTGTCTTGAAGAATAAAGGTAATCAGAACGCAGGCAGTCCACAGAACAACAACACGCAGGGACAACCGAAGAAATAATTATATTAGCAAAAAATTATTGTATAGGTGATAAAAGAAAGTTATAATCCGTTTTGAGAATAATAATACACTTTGCGGAGGTATCTTTTATGAGTAGTGAAATTATTCAAACATTAGAAGCGTTATTATCTCTAGGAATATCATTTTTTTGTGTGTGTTTATCAAAGTATAGGTATCAAGAAAATGAGAAATATGCAGTCAAGTATGAGAATAATGCAAAAATGTTGATAATTCGATGGATAATAACAGAAATATTTAAATGGGGGAGTATTGTGATGCTGATAGGTATAATAATTAAGGAATTATCTATTTTTCTTGCTCTTTATATACTCATTCCACTACTTATTGCACTTCACATGATATTTTTTAATTCGGATTATTTGAAAGGAGTTATGACATTTACAAAAGGTATTTACTATGTTGGGTTGACTATCATTTCAATAATTCAAGTTTTTTTAACAACTGCAAATGTTGCTGAACTTGCATTAGGCTTTACGTTATCACTAGCAATATTTGAAAGCGTAACAGCTTTAGATGATGGTTACAAAAATATGAAGAAATCAAAATAAATGATGATTTTTATTATATAAGCAGTTAGTCTTAGGATTGACTGCTTTTTTCGCACCCAGAAAGGAGTGGTTGATTTATGCAAAAGATTTGGAATAAAGGACACCGTATCAGAGCCAGCGACAAGCACCTTGTCTACCATTTTTCCATAGGAACGCTTCTGTTTATATTCGTGGCGGTTCTTCTGCTACTGAATATAAAACAGCTCATGCGTACCGATTGGGAGCATTTCAGCTTGTTAGAAAACGGCTTGACGCTCTCCCCTTACAACTTCATAACCATACTGATAGCGACTGGTGTTTGTGTATTGGTCGCTTTTCTGTATTACCGCTTCTGTTACGACAGTTTCAAGAAGCTCCTGCACCGTCAAAAGCTGGCAAGAATGATACTGGAAAATAAGTGGTATGAAGCCGATACCATACAAGACAGCGTTTTTTTTACTGACCTGCAAAGCAGATCAAGGGAAAAAATCGTCTGGTTTCCAAAGATTTATTATCAAATGGAAAAGGGACTGCTTCATATCCGCTGTGAAATCACATTAGGAAAACATCAAGACCAGCTTTTACGGTTAGAGGATAAATTGGAAAGTGGCTTGTATTGTGAGCTGACCGACAAGACCCTGCATGACGGCTATATCGAATATACCCTGCTTTATGATATGATAGCGAACCGCATTACCATTGATGAAGTACGGGCAGAAAACGGCTGTCTTAGACTGATGAAAAATCTTGTCTGGGAATATGACGCACTCCCTCATGCTCTGATTGCTGGTGGGACTGGTGGCGGTAAAACCTATTTTCTGCTGACGCTCATTGAAGCCTTACTGCATACCAACGCTGTCCTTTATATCTTAGACCCGAAGAACGCTGACCTTGCAGACTTAGGGACAGTTATGGGAAATGTGTATCACGCCAAAGAAGAAATGATAGATTGCGTCAATGCCTTTTATGAGGGCATGGTACAGCGAAGTGAGGAAATGAAGCGACACCCGAACTATAAGACGGGCGAAAACTACGCCTATCTGGGACTGCCACCCTGCTTTCTTATCTTTGATGAATATGTGTCATTTTTTGAAATGCTGGGGACAAAAGAAAGCGTGAGCCTACTTAGCCAGTTAAAGAAAATCGTTATGTTAGGGCGAAAAGCAGGTTATTTCCTTATCGTTGCCTGCCAGCGTCCAGACGCAAAGTATTTCTCGGACGGTATCAGAGATAACTTCAATTTCCGTGTGGGACTTGGGCGTATCAGCGAATTAGGTTACGGTATGCTGTTTGGTTCAGATGTGAAAAAGCAGTTTTTCCAGAAGCGTATCAAGGGGCGTGGCTATTGTGATGTGGGAACAAATGTTATCAGTGAGTTTTACACGCCTTTAGTCCCGAAAGGACATGATTTTTTGCGGACTATCGGCTCTCTTGCACAAGCAAGGCAGGACGGGACGGCGACGTGCGAAGCGAAAGGCGACGGCACGGACTAGCCGTTGCTGGTGTGGCGTAAGCCACGCCAGCAGGTAAAACCCCTCGGTATCTAACAGAGGGGTACGTTTGCAAATAGACAATAGACAAAAAACATAGGAAACATAAGGCTTCTGGCATGGTTTCCTAGCAAAAATCGGCTGTGAAGTCGCCTTAAAAAACTTCACACTTTACAGATTGGGGGGGATGGTTCTGAATGAAGAACAATGGATAAAAGAATTACGGGAAAAACGGATTGCTTACGGTATCTCGCAAGGCAGACTGGCGGTGGCTTCTGGTATCACAAGGGAATATCTCAACAAGATAGAAAGCGGAAAAATGAAGCCGTCAAAGGAGCTTTTGGAAACTCTGCATAAAGAACTGGCAAGGTTCAATCCAGAAGCACCGCTTACCATGCTGTTTGATTATGTGAAAATTCGTTTTCCCACGCTGGATATACAGCACATCATCAAAGATATATTAAAACTGAATATCAATTATATGCTCCATGAAGATTACGGACATTACAGTTATACGGAGCATTATTCTTTAGGGGACATCTTTATCTATACGTCGGCTGACGAAGAAAAAGGTGTCCTTTTAGAGTTAAAGGGGCGTGGTTGCAGGCAGTTTGAAAGTTACCTGCTGGCACAGCAAAGAAGCTGGTATGACTTCTTCATTGATGCACTCGCAGACGGTAGCGTGATGAAGCGTATCGACCTTGCTATCAACGACCATACGGGCATTTTGGATATTCCAGAGCTTGCGGAAAAATGCAGGAAACGGGAATATATTGGAAAGTCCAGAAGCTATAAGTTTTACCAGTCGGGCGAGCTTATCAAGCACAGAGAGGACGACAGAGAATATATGGGGCGTACCCTTTATCTTGGTTCGCTGAAATCAGATGTGTATTTCTGTATCTATGAAAAGGACTATGAGCAGTACGTCAAGTTAGGGACACCGCTTGAAGAAGCCGATATTATCAACCGTTTTGAGATACGGCTTAGAAATGAACGTGCCTATTATGCAGTACGAGATTTGCTGACCTATTATGACGCAGAACAGACCGCTTTTTCTATCATCAACCAGTATGTGCGGTTTGTTGATGAAGAACCAGACAAACGAAAAAATGACTGGAAACTCAATGACCGTTGGGCTTGGTTTATTGGCGATAACAGACAGAGCTTGAAGCTGACGACAAAGCCAGAGCCTTATACTTTAGACCGCACATTGCGTTGGGTACAACGGCAGGTAGCACCGACCTTGAAAATGCTGAAAAAGATTGATAAAGGAAACGGTACAGACTACATGGAAACAATCGAACAGCAGGCAAAGCTCACAGAACAGCATGAAATGATAATCAAACAGCAGACGACCACTGCAAAAGATTTAGTAGAAAGTTAGGAGTGATAAAAAATGTGGGTATTATTAAAAGGCTTCCTGCTGGTATCTATAGGAATGGGTATCGGCGTAGTCTTGATGTGTATTTTGAATGTCGGCAAAGAAGCTGACTGTGAAATGAAACAATTAAAAGAAAGTGAGGACAATTAAATGAATTTCGGACAAAATTTATACACTTGGTTTTTAAGCAATGCACAGAGCTTAGTGCTTATGGCGATTGTGGTTATCGGTATCTACTTAGGTTTCAAGCGTGAGTTTTCCAAACTTATCGGCTTCTTGGTAGTTGCCTTGATTGCTGTCGGCTTGGTATTTAATGCTGGCGGTGTTAAAGATGTACTGTTAGAATTGTTCAATAAAATTATTGGGGCGTAAAGTTTTAAAATATTTGTTTGATATTGAATGCTTAAAGTTTAAATGATAAAATGTCTTTATATTCTACGAAATTTGGAGATATAAAAATGCATAGTAATAACGACAATAAATTATGGAATTTTTTGAAAAAAGATACTTCCTTTATTATATTTGTTCTAACATCAATAGGAACAATTTTAACTTTAATTATAAAAGGATTGGAATTAGCATATAGATATGCAAGATATACTACACTTAATATTCCTTTACATTTTCTGAATAGTGGTATTTCTACAAAGCTGATATTATCCATAGTATTTATAATTTTAACTTTTTCAGTTTCAATTTTTTTATGTATAATTTGTCGTTCTTATTATGAAAAGTTAAAAGCATTTTGGATATTTGATGCAAGTTTTCATACACAGAAGCCACCTAAAATTAAACGCACGGGTATCAACATTGGTTTTATCATTTTATTTTATGTGGTACTAATGTTTATCAATACTCCTTGTGTGCTTTTTGGAGTATATAATATCACTATTGGTTCACTTCCGTTTTTTATGATAATTTTTAGTTTTGTCTGTATTGAGAATATGCTTGCTGAACATATTATAATTTTAATAGACAGTCATCAAGAAAATAGGGAATGGGAATTTAAGCCTTATAATGATAGAGATACACAAAAAGAATTAACAAGAGAAGAAATTGAAGAAATAAATAGTGAGTATATGAGTCATAAATCTCTAATGTCTTTTTCTCACATGAAACAAGTGATATCCATATTTATAATCTTGGCGTGTATATTTGTGATTACTTACGAAACAGGAAAAAGCTCTGGGAATAATAGAAATGCTGTTTATCAAATAATATCAATAAGCGAAAAGCCTTATGTGGTTTTGGAAAAGTGTGATAATTTGTATATCGTAGCTTCTATAACAGAAATCCATAAAGAAAATAAAGATGTATTAAATATTGAAATTTCAAATCAACTTATTGTACAAGAAAATGGTGTTATGAGTTACCAAATTAAATCCTTTGATGAAATCAACTTAGAAAAATAAAATAACAAAAATTACAAAGCAGTTAGTCTTTATGATTGACTGCTTTTTTCTTACCTAAAATTTCAGATTGGAGTGATGAAATGAACGATATTTTTAAGGATATGCAGGCGAAAGTTGGCTGTGATTATATTTCCGACCTACCTTCTTACAAGCGTAAGGTATGGCATGAAATGAAACGACTGAACCCTGCCGACTATGAAGAAAAACAGTTAGAAGATTTTTCAAAAAATGTGTTTGGTATGTCGTACCAGACCTTAAAAGATGTGATGAACCAACAGAAAGGACGTGAGGAACAATGCAAGAAACAAAGGTGCTGGTGGAAACGAAAGGAACAACTGGCGAAGAAACAATATCATACTGGTTCGACCTGCCGATAGATGTTGCCGAGTTTGAAGAAAAGTTAGGTGTCGGTGCAGAAAGTGGGGATTACCGCATTATCGAAAAGGTGTTGCCTTATGCTAATGAAGTCCACGAACATACCAGCGTGTACCAGCTCAACAAATGATATTGTCAATATCCCTTTACACTTTTTCTTCACGAAATCTTTCAAGCTACTTGCCCTAATGTATCATAGTATTGTTTTCGTTTGACCATAGGTGGCAATCCTCCGTTGGCGGAACATATCCGGCGGGTATTCCAATAGATCATGTAGTATCTCCATATCAGGGTCTTCAGTTCCTCCATTGTCATTTGCTTCGTATTGATATTGTCAATCAAGGATTTATAGCTATGCAATTCGGCGATAAAACAGAAACTATTCGTCAGGCATTTAAAGAGGCGATATCTGAATGTCGTTATGTTCCAAGAGTAATAGACGAAAAGGAACATAATCATCAGATAGTGCCGGAAATTTTGTATGAAATATCAAAGAGTAAATTTGTCGTAGTTGACATAACATTTCCTAATATCCTGATGAAAGGCTTCCGGGCTCTGGAGGTTGACCAAAGAGTCAGCTATCAGATCGAACCGACGGAAAAAGGCAACAAGGCAATCAATGTAGTAGTGAAATAAATATTGTGCGCTGTCTGCGCTTATGGTAGTATGTGGACAGGGAAACCAAAGCCGGGCGGCTTACCCTCTGATCTTTTCGGAGGGGCGAACCCTCCAGACGAAAGAAAGGAGGGTGATGCCAATGAACGTTACATACTCGGATCTGATCCAGTTATTAATATTCATTGTCGCCCTTGTTGGTCTCTGTTATGAGATTTTCAAGGGAAAGAAATAGCCGCCACTACTGCCAATAGTGACGGCTGTTTGTAAGTAACAGTCAATTACTTTTGGGGTAAGCCGCTTGCGGTTTCCCTTTTCTATTCACAATATAGCATATCAGGCGGCAATGTTCAAGGAAAATCTGTGGGTAGATGAAGTAAACGAATTGTCAGTTGAAATGAAATAGACTGCTCCAAAGAGGATAAGACTTCTGATTTGTTTTCTCAATCATACAACTGGCTTTTCTTTTTTTCAAGATTATATGTTCCCAAGCTGTTCCCGGATTGCAAGTATCTTCCGCACTGTTGAATTCCTCGAAATGGTCCCGTGCAGAACTTCTGCATACCTCTGAGATTCTCTCTGCTTCGCTGTATACCGCTTTCTCTGCGGCTCATCGATCATGCCCTCTGTCCCGGTTGACACCGCGTTCACCAGCTCCTGTTCCCTGCGGTAATTTACCAGGTCAATCACTTTTTCCCGCCCATAGTTTCGGATAAAGCATCTCAGCCTGCACATTCTGTCAGATCCCGTCTCGCTCCATCCCATGGGCCGAGAACTCATTCTCTCTGAGTAAACGCTACTTACATGTCCTTCCGTCCTGATCCTTATATAAAGTGTGCGTGAATGTAATATCGGGAAGCGTTTCGGGATGCTCACTGTGGTCTCATATGCTGGGAAAGAGAATGGATTCCACATATGGCACTGCAAATGTGACTGCGGAAAAGAAATAGATGTCCGTCAGTCCAATCTGCAGAATGGATGGACGTGGAGCTGTGGATGCCAGCGGGATCCACAGAAAAATCTTCATTATGCAGACGGCACTTGTCTGGAAATGCTCCGCCCGGATCTTATGTATAAAACGAATACCAGCGGTGTGCGTGGGATTTACTTCAGCAATAAAAGAAATAAATGGATCGCTCAGATTATGTTCAAACAGAAATGTTATTATCTGGGCGGTTACGACCGGATTGAAGAGGCAGCGTTCCAGCTGTTACTCTTCATTGCCGCCCTTGTCAGCCCGTGTTTTTCCGATTTCACAAATCTTCTGCTGACTTTGCCGTCGTAAAATGTTATTATATACACAATAACTAAAACCAAAATTACAAACGGAGGCATACTACATTGAAGAAAAAGCAGAATCAGACCATACCCGATGATCCGTTCACAACGGCAGAGAAAAAGCGGAAGCGCATGAGAAGGTTCCTTACGGCGGCGGTCGTCCTTCTGGTTGTGTCCGCCGCGTGCTGGTGGGCGCTGCCGAAGAACAGTTCCCTGGAAAACAGCGATCTGTTTAACGCGGAGGAAGTAGAGGCAAAGGCAGAGGAAGTCGTCCATCTGATCAATGACGAGGACTATGAAGCGCTTCAGAAGATGACGGTGGAGAAAGTCAGATCCAATATGACGAAAGAAAAGATGGATGAGGCGAAGGAGCAGATCGGTTCGGACTGGGGCGAGTTCCAGTCCATAGAGAAGATCAATACGGCGGAAATGCGCCAGAGAAATGTAAAGGCGGCTGTCGTTCAGCTGGTCGCAGCTTATGAGAATCAGGACATCACCTTTACACTTGCGTTCAATACAGATATGGAACTCGCGGCATTTGGTCTGCAGTGAGCAGATGACGGCTCAGTCAGTGAGCACTGTTCTGAGGACGTCCAGGAGTTTTGTATTATCTTCGGGCATCATGATACAGAAGCGGATGAATTCTCCGTCCAGACACTGGAAGGAGGAGCAGTCCCGTATCATGAGCCCTCTTTTTATGCATTTTTCAAACACATCGAAGGAGGTAAGCCCGTCTTTTCTGATCCGGACCAGGATGAAATTGGCATAGGGGGTGTACGCTGTGCATCCGGGCATTTTGGAAAGTAAGCGGTACATTCTGTCCCGCTCAGAGAGAATGAGGGACCGGGTCTCCTCAATATATTTTGTATCTTTAAACATAAGCTCTCCGGCGAAGGCGCCGATGCTGTTCAGGGACCAGGGAATCTGCTTTTCTCTCATCTTTTTCAGAAAATCGAGATTTCCTGAGACGGCATAGCCGAGGCGCAGCCCGGGCGCGGCAAAGAACTTGGATACGCCCCGCAGGACCATTAGGTTTGAAAAATCTTTGGTCAGGGGCACTGCAGTGACCGCGTTTACATCGGGGGCGAATTCCACATAGGTCTCGTCGATCATGACAAAGATCCCGCGGTCAGCGCAGAAGCCGATCAGCCTGCGGAGATCGTCCTGCATGACGGCGGAGGAAGTCGGATTGTTCGGATTACAGAGAATGAGAAAATCGCAGCCGCTGCTTTCGAGAGCTCCGCACAGATCTTCTGTATCAAGCTCAAAATTACGGTCTTCCTGCAGATGATAGTATTCCTGTGTGCTTCCGGAGAAGGACAGTTCTCTGGAGTATTCGGAATAGGTGGGCCCGAGGATAAGAGTGTGCTTCGGAGCCCGCTCCTCGATGAGGAGCGAGATAAGCTCGCTGGAACCGTTGCCCGGCAGGATAAAGTCGGCAGGGATCCCGCAGTACTCTGAGATCGTACCGCAAAGGGAGGTGTATTCTCTGTCCGGGTAGGAAGAGAGCAGATCCAGATGTGAGGCGATGGCGGCTTTTACCTGCCGGGAGAGACCGAGAGGGTTGACGTTTGCGCCGAAATTTACGATCGTTTCCTTATCCAGATGATAATAACTGCATATTTTTTCAATGTCACTTCCGTGAAAAACAGGTTTTGTATCCATGAGCAGCCTCCTTTTTGCTGAATCTTGTCTAACGTTATTATAGCATGCGTGAAAAGGGAAGAGAAGGACCGGATCATTTTTCTGCCTGTCAGGGGAAGGCAGCAGTAATTGTTTACAGCATAGATTTTGTATTGACATATATCGGTAATCTATATATAATAAAGACGATATATATAGATTACCGATATATTATTCCGTGAAATGAGGGCTGCCGGCGCCGGATTTTCGGGTATGCGTATCGATGTGATTCACTGTATCAGGAGGGATGAAGATGGCTGTTGACAAAAGTCTGGTTTCGGGCAGTACTGCGATGCTTCTGCTGAAGCTGCTGTCGGAAAAGGATATGTATGGGTATGAGATGATCGAGACGCTCAGAGAGCGGTCACAGAATGTGTTTGAACTGAAGGCGGGAACGCTGTATCCGCTGCTCCACAGTATGGAGGCAAAGGAGCTTCTGTCTGTGTATGAGAAGGAGGTGGGCGGCAAAGTCCGGAAGTATTACAGTATTACGAAACAGGGGAGAAAAGTCCTGGCTGAAAAGCAGGATGAGTGGAAAACATATGCGCATGCTGTTCTGAGCGTGCTTGAGGCGGGAGGGATCGTATGAGAGCGGAAGAATATCTGACGATCCTGACGGACCAGATCCGGTGCAGGATGGCGCGGAGCTGTGAGGGAGGAGATCCGCTGCCATATTGAAGATCAGACAGCGGCATTTCTGAGTGAGGGAATGGAACAGGCTGAGGCGGAGGAAGCGGCGGTCAGGGAAATGGGAGATCCGGTTGAGACGGGCAACGAACTGAACCGGATCCACCGCCCGAGGATGGCGTGGGGAATGATCGGACTGATCGCCGTGCTGAGTCTTGCAGGGTATCTTATACAGAATTTCATGCAGGAAAAGTGGATCGACGCCGGAGAGGGAGCGTGGAGCAGTCCATACAGTTTTGTGTATATTCTCGCAGGCCTGGCGGTCATGATGGCGGCATGCTTTGCGGATTATACCCGTATCGCCGGAAGGGCGAGGGAGCTCCTTATCCTGCTCTATCTGTTCCTTGCTGTTTCTCCGGCAGTGCTGGGAACGTCAATAAACGGATCTGTGAGCTGGATTTATCTCCCTCTGACGGGAGGCACGCTCAATCTGTCCTTATATGCAGCTTATCACAGTACCGGTCTACGCTGCGGTATTGTACCGGTACAGAGGGCAGGGGATGAGCGCCGTGCTGAAGGCAGCAGCCTGGATGATCCCGTCGGTGCTTCTCATGGCATGGCGGCCCAATATCATCCTGGCGGGAGTGCTCCTGCTGACTTGTCTTGCGGTGCTGGCAGCGGCGGTGTGGAAGAAGTGGTTCAGAGTACCGAGAAAGCCGGTCCTGGCAGGCATTGCCGTCTTTGCCGCAGGGATGCCTGCAGCGGCTGGGACATTGATCTGGCTGTTCGGAGAAGGCTACCGGAGGGAGAGGCTGAGAGCTGTGCTGGATCCTGCCGGATCTGAAGCGGGCTACGGCGCCGCGGCAGTCAGGGAGGTGCTTGGAGGAAGCCGGATGCTCGGCGGGGATGCAGCGGACATTACCCGTCTGCCGGGGCTGGGGGACTTTGTGCTGAGCGGCGTGATCGTATATTATGGAATCTTTGCAGCGGTGCTGCTTGCCGGGCTGATCCTCTTTCTCTTTGTGCGGTTCATGCGGATTTCCCTGCGGCAGAGTATCAGAATACTGCGCCGGAGAGAAAGGCGTCTGCCAGGCTGTTCCGAATGAGTGAATAAGAGAGCTGAGGGGAGAATTGAATAAACATGCCGGCGGGAGCCGTGCTGCTGCAAGGATCGTCAGATCCCGGGCAGCGGGCTTCCGCCGGCGTCTGTTTTTTATTGAGAAATAATGCGGGGCCGTCTGTTTTTGACAGGAAGATTATCTGCGGTAGGCAAATTTCGGAAGACCGTTCTCGGAAGGAATCTTTACATCTCCCTGGATGAGCGGCAGAGCATAATCAATGAATTCCTGACCGATATCGGAACCGCCGCCTGTGATCCATTCGGCAGGGACAGCTTTCTCCTGATTGCAGATCAGGTTCACATCTTCTGTCACATATTCGAGCTGATAAGACTCGCCAGGCACTCTGCGGAAAGCGATCATCTTCCCGGTCTCGCCGGACAGAGCGGCTTCCACACCCTTTGCTCCGGACGCCACGGCTTCTTCCTGGTCTGTGGCGGAGAGCATGGCGGAGGAGCAGCGCTGGGATACGTTGAGCTCGATGGAGCGGACCTTTACACCCAATTTTTCTTTCACAAGGTTCTCAAGATATTTTCCCGAGCCGGTGAGCATCTTGTGACCGAAGGTGTCTACGCCCACATTGCTTGCAAGTTCGCAGATGAATGTGCCGTTCCCGTCGTTGATGCCCTCGGAGATACAGACGACGAGGTTGGAGACTGAGTCGAATGCCCGGCGGACATTTTCGATAAATGCATCCGGATCGAATGCAGTCTCGGGCAGGTAGATGAGCACCGGATTATCTCCCTCGAATTTTCTGGCGAGCACGCTGGCTGCGGTCAGCCACCCTGCATGGCGGCCCATGATCTCTACGATCGTTACGGACTTTTTGTTGTCATACACTGACGCATCGACGGCAATCTCCCGGACGGTCGAGGCCACATACTTTGCCGCGCTTCCGAATCCCGGGGTGTGGTCAGTGAGCACAAGGTCGTTGTCGATGGTCTTAGGGATTCCGATAAAGCGAATGCCGCTGCCAGTCTTTTCTGCATAGCGGGACAGCTTGCTCACAGTATCCATGGAATCATTTCCGCCGATATAGAAGAAATATCCGATGCCGTGGTCGGAAAATCTGCGGAACAGCTCGGGGTAGACCGCATCATCCAGATCCTCCGGCAGCTTGTACCTGCAGGAGCCGAGATAGGATCCCGGAGTTGTCCGGATCAGCTCGAGTTCGCCGGAGTCTTCCAGCGGTTTCATATCCATGACCTGTCCGTTTAGAAATCCTTCGATCCCATTGATCATTCCGTAGACATTTTCGATCAAGTCAGAATGTTTCAGCGCTTCACATACGACGCCGTACAGGCTTGCGTTGATCACGGCTGTGGGGCCTCCGGACTGACCGACGATTACATTTTTTTTCATTTGTTACCTCCTTGGATGGTTCGATAATAAAGCGGCTGCGGGAAATCCGCAGCAATAACCTACTAAATAATATATAGTAAAAAAATAAATTTTACAATATAGAGGGAGAAATGTTATAATAAACCCGCGCGCCGGCGGACGGATCCTGCATCAGGGGTCCTGGAGCATATTCTTCCGGAATGCGCACAATTTATTCAGGGAGGAAAAAAGCATGAAATATATTTCATTCGCCATACCATGCTATAACTCTGAGGCCTATATGGAGAAGGCGGTCAATTCGATCCTTGTCGGAGGCGAGGACGTTGAGATCATCATTGTGAACGACGGCTCAAAGGACGGAACGCAGGAGATCGCCGAGAAATATCAGGAAAAGTACCCGACCATCGTAAAGGCGGTAAAAAAGGAAAACGGCGGGCACGGTGACGCAGTCAACTGCGGCCTGGAGCATGCTGCAGGTAAATATTTTAAGGTTGTGGACAGCGATGACTGGGTGGATAAGGAGTCGCTTCTGAAGATACTTGACGCAGTCAAAGGATTTGTGGATGCGGATTCACAGGTCGATATGATCATCTCCAACTATGTTTATGAGAAGGTGGGCATGGCGCACAAGAAGGTGATCCGTTATGACAATGTCCTTCCGGAGAATCAGATCTTCCGCTGGGATGATATCGGACGGTTCCGCCTGGATCAGTATATCCTGATGCATTCCGTGATCTATCGGACGGAGATGCTCAGACTCTGCCAGCTGAAGCTTCCGAAGCATACGTTCTATGTGGACAATATCTATGTATATTATCCGCTCCCGCATGTGAGGACTCTGTATTATCTGAATGTGGATTTTTACAGATATTTTATCGGAAGGGAGGATCAGTCTGTCAATGAGAAGGTGATGATCAGCAGGATCGACCAGCAGCTTTTTGTTACAAAGACTATGATCTCCATGTACGAGCTGCGCATGATCACGAGCAAGAAGCTGCGCAAATACATGCTCAATTATCTTGCGATCATGATGACCGTCTCTTCGATCCTCTGTATCCGGTCGAAGAAAAAAGAGAATCTTGAGAAGAAAAAGGAATTGTGGGACTATCTGAAGAAGAAGGATTATAAGACATTTGTGAAGATCCGCTACGGTATTCTGGGGCAGACGATGAACCTGCCGGGACGCCCGGGAAGGAAAGTATCT
The DNA here is from genome assembly GCA_904419285.1 of Lachnospiraceae bacterium UBA1818. Classification (GTDB taxonomy): domain Bacteria; phylum Bacillota; class Clostridia; order Lachnospirales; family Lachnospiraceae; genus Mediterraneibacter; species Mediterraneibacter caccogallinarum. The sequence continues at coordinate 35,130 of CAJFQZ010000010.1, read as the reverse complement.
TCCCTGGCCTACAGCGTTGCGAGGCGGCTGATCGGATTTAATTAAGGGTTTCATCCGGTTCAGGCAGGAGCTCCGTAAAAACCTGGAAAGAGTGTATATTTTCACAGCCATGGTGCATATTACCTTATGTAGAAAGAACATCTGTAAAAGGAGTATGTATCATGGCTGTTAATTTTTCAGAGAGTAAGACAAAAGAAAACCTGATGCGGGCATTTGCAGGAGAGAGCCAGGCGCGCAATCGGTATACTATCGCGGCAGAGCGGGCGGAGCGGGAGGGCATGTACACCATCGCAGATATTTTCCGCTACACGGCAGAGCAGGAGCGGGCACATGCGGAAAGGTACTATGACCTTCTCAGAGAATTTTCAGGGGAGACGATCCATATCGACGGAAGCTACCCCGTGGATCAGCAGATCAGTCTCGCCGGTCTTCTGCGCGCGGCAGAACACAATGAACGAGAAGAGTATGAGGACGTTTATCAGGCGTTCGGCGATACCGCCACAGAGGAAGGATTCCATGAGGCTGCATCCGCCTTCTATCTGATCGCAGAGGTGGAGCATGTACATGAAGAGCGCTTCGCAAAACTCGCAGAGCTTCTCGAGGAAGGCACTTACTACGGCGGCGGAAGCGTGAACAAGTGGATCTGCACGAACTGCGGATATATCCATGAGGGCAATCAGGCACCGAAGTACTGCCCGGCGTGCAGGCATGAACAGGGGTATTTCTTACCGTATGAGTTCGCATGCTACCGGGGAGAATGATCAATCGGGGACACAGCAAACTTCAATTGGGGACGTAGTGAAATTGAATTTGACTACGTCCCCTTTCACAGTTTTTTCACATTTCAGCAGAGCTGCGTCGAGCACGTTTCCTCCACTCCCGTCATTTCGGAAAGCCGGTGAAACCATCTCCCCGCGGCGCTTCTTTTGAATGAACAGGGCTTCCGGTGCATAAATTTATAAAATAAGATCAGAAATCCGCATCTCCAGACAGCGGGATGCCGGAAAAATGTAATGAAGTCAGAAGATGCCTGCCGGGATGTCACTGCGGCACTTTGACGCGGCGAACCGCAGCGCTTTAAAGAAAGATGTTTAATGGATAATGGAACAGGCTAAAAGGAAGGGAGAAGGTGGATGAGTGAGAAGATTGAAAATCTTCTGAATCTGGCGCTGGAGGCGACGGAGGAGGAGCGGATGGAATCCGGTGAACTCGGAGCAGGGTATGATCCCGTGGAACGGGAGTGGGAGCTGATCGTCAAATACTCCGGAGAAGCGGAACTGATCAGACAAACCGCAGTCTCCGTCACAAAGCTCCTGGGAGGTTATGCAGTTATTGTCATAAAGGAGAGCCGGATCGAAGAACTGGCTGCTCTGGACGGGGTGGAATTCATCGAGAAGCCGAAGAACTTTTATTTTCAGGTGGAGAACGGCAGGCGGGTTTCCTGTATCGATGAAGTGCAGAGCCCGCCGCCTGCGCTGAGCGGCAGGGGAGTCCTGGTGGGAGTCGTGGACAGCGGAATCGACTACGAGAATCCGGATTTCAGAAATGAAGACGGGACTACCCGGATCGCTGCCCTGTGGGATCAGACCATTCCGGGAAATCCACCGGAGGGATATACAAGGGGCACAGAATATACAAGAGAACAGATCGATGAAGCGCTCTCTGAAGCTGACCGGGAAAAACGTCTGATGCGGATCCCCAGCAGGGACATAAGCGGACACGGGACGGCAGTGGCAGGGATCGCGGCGGGAAACGGCAGAGGCAGCGAGGGCCGGCGGTTCCGGGGAGCTGCGCCGGAGAGCAGCCTGGTCGTCGTGAAGATGGGACTGCCCCGGGAGGAAGGGTTCCCCAGGACGACAGAGCTGATGGAGGGAGTGGATTATGTACTCCGGCAGGCGGCTGCCCGCAGGATGCCTGTGGCAGTGAACATAAGTTTTGGAAATACATATGGATCCCATGACGGAACCTCCCTGGTGGAGCGCTTTTTGAATGCGGCGGCAGATACATGGAAAAATGTGATCTGTGTGGGCAGCGGCAATGAGGGAAATACGGCAGGACACGCGTCGGGAAGGCTGGAGGATGACCGGGCGGAGGAAGTCCAGCTTGCGGTCCAGTCCAGGGAGCCTGCCCTGAGCGTTCAGCTCTGGAAATCCTACACAGATGAGATCGATATCGCGGTCCTGAACCCTTCGGGTGTCTCCACAGGCCCGTTCCGCGACACGCCCGGGGCTCAGCGCTTCTATCTGGGAGAGACCGAGCTGCTGGTCTATTACGGAGAACCGAAACCGTACAGTGTGAAACAGGAAATCTACATTTCCTTTCTTCCCCGCCGGTCCTATGTGGACAGCGGAGTCTGGAGGATCGCGCTTCTCCCGCGGCGGATCGTGGACGGTTCCTGGCAGATGTGGCTGCCGGCTCAGAGCGCCCTGAATGAGGGAACGGCTTTCCTTGCGCCCGGGAGCTCGCTTACACTGACGATCCCTTCCACGGCGTCCCGTGTCATTACTTCCGCGGCGTATGACGCCCTGACTTTTACCTATGCAGATTTTTCCGGGAGAGGTGCGGTTTCTGTCTATGAGGGCAGCGGTGTGCCAAAACCCGATCTGGCTGCACCGGGCGTGCGTGTGACCGCTCCAATCCCGGGAGGCGGATATGGGGAGTTTACAGGGACTTCCTTTGCCGCGCCTTTTGTGACGGGCAGCGCGGCGCTTCTGATGGAGTGGGGGATCGTGCGGGGGAGCGATCCTTATCTGTATGGTGAGAAGGTAAAGGCATATCTGCGAAAGGGAGCGCGGCAGCTTCCGGGATATGATATGTGGCCCAATCCACAGCTGGGATACGGGATCCTGTGCGTGGAGGACAGCATTCCGGGTTAAAAAAATGTTCCATCTCCACACCATCCATGCTAAAATATTTCTGTATTTTTATAAAACGAAAGATAGGAGAAGGATATGAGATCACTGCTGATATACTTAAAAGACTACAAAAAAGAATCTGTCCTTGCGCCGCTGTTCAAGATGCTGGAGGCGTCCTTTGAACTGCTCGTCCCCCTTGTGATGGCGGCTGTCATCGATGTGGGCATCGCCCGGGAGGACAGGCCCTATATCATACGCATGTGCCTTGTGCTGGTCGCCCTGGGGCTGATCGGTCTTGTGTGCTCGATCACGGCCCAGTATTTTGCGGCCAAGGCTGCCGCTGGTTTTGGAACAGGCGTCAGACATGCTCTGTTTGAACACATCCAGAGCTTTACATTTACAGAGATGGATACGATCGGGGCCTCCACACTGATCACCCGGATGACCAGCGATATCAATCAGGTGCAGTCCGGGGTGAACCTTGTGCTCCGCCTGTTCCTCCGGTCGCCCTTTATCGTGTTCGGAGCCATGATCATGGCATTCACCGTGGATGTGAAGGCCGCGCTGATCTTCGTGGTGACGATACCGGTCCTCTCTGTGATCGTGTTCGGGATCATGCTGATCACTATGCCGCTCTACCGGAAGGTGCAGTCAGATCTTGACAATGTTCTCCTGATGACCCGGGAGAATCTGACAGGCGTGAGAGTGATCCGTGCTTTTAATAAAGAGAAAGACGAGCAGAGAAGATTTGAGGAAGGCAACCAGATCCTCACTGACGCGCAGAAGTTTGTCGGCAGGATTTCCGGCCTGATGAATCCCCTTACCTATGTTGTAGTAAATGGCGCGATCATCGTCCTGATCTATGCGGGAGCCCTGCGGGTGGATGCGGGAGAGCTTACCCAGGGAGCGGTGGTAGCTCTGCTCAACTATATGTCCCAGATCTTGGTAGAGCTGGTGAAACTGGCGAATCTTATCATCACAGTGACCAAGGCGATCGCCTGCGGGAACAGGATCGGGGCGGTGCTGAAGGAAGAGCCGGACATGGAGAATGGAACGCTCGGATGGCGGGAGGAGCCCCAGGCGCCGACAGTGGAGTTTGAGCATGTTTCTCTCCGCTATAAGGGCGCGGCGGGCGATTCCCTGACGGATATTACATTCCGCGCGGAGCAGGGCCAGACTATCGGGATCATCGGCGGCACAGGCTCGGGGAAATCTTCTCTTGTCAATCTGATCCCCAGATTCTATGATGCTACAGGCGGAGCTGTGAAGATCTGCGGCAGGAATATCCGGGATTATGATGTGGATGAGCTTCGGGACCATATTGGAGTGGTCCTCCAGAAGGCAGTCCTCTTCAAGGGGACGATCGCCGACAATCTGCGCTGGGGAAAGGAGGACGCCACAGAGGAGGAGATCGAAGAGGCACTGGAGATTTCCCAGGCAAAGGAGTTCGTTCAGGGAAAAGAAGGCGGTGTCAATTTCCAGATCGAGCAGGGCGGACGGAATCTGTCCGGAGGCCAGAAACAGAGGCTCACTATTGCGAGAGCGCTGGTCCGGCGGCCGAAGATCCTGATCCTGGACGACAGCGCCTCAGCTCTGGATTTTGCTACTGATGCCAGACTGCGCAGCGCGATCCGGGGGATGAAGGACAGCCCCACTGTGTTTATCGTGTCCCAGCGGGCGTCATCGATCCAGTATGCGGATCAGATCATTGTACTGGAGGACGGCAGGACTGCAGGGATCGGAACCCACAGTGAACTGCTGGAGAACTGTCCGGTATACCAGGAGATCTATTACTCACAGTTTCCGAAGGAGGCGGCATCGAATGAATAAACAGAAGAAAAAAGGGCAGTCGGAGACTTTGCGGGAGGTTGTGCGCCGGCTCGGAAGATACAGGATCTTCCTTGTATTCTCCGTGCTGTTAGCCAGTGTTTCGGTGGCGCTTACCCTTTATATCCCGAAGCTGACCGGAAATGCGGTTGACTATATCATTTCCAAAGGAAATGTAGACTTCCCGGGCGTGTTCCGGGTGATGATACAGATCGGGGTGTGCACCCTGATCACGGCGCTGGCTCAGTGGCTGATGAACGTATGCAATAATAAGATGACCTACCAGGTCGTACAGGACATCAGGAATGAGGCGTTTCGTAAGATCGAGATCCTTCCGCTGAAATATATTGACAGCCACCCTTACGGCGATGTGGTCAGCCGTGTGATCGCGGACGTAGACCAGTTCGCGGACGGACTGCTGATGGGATTTACCCAGCTGTTCACAGGCGTGGCGACGATCGTGGGAACCTTTGGATTCATGCTGTCCGTAAACGTGACGATCACTCTGGTCGTTGTGCTGATCACTCCGGTATCCTTTGTTGTGGCGAATTTTATAGCCAGCAGGACCTTCGCCATGTTCCGGCTGCAGTCTGAGACAAGGGGAGAGCAGACCGGGCTGATCGATGAGATGATCGGAAATCAGAAGGTAGTCCAGGCGTTCGGCAGAGGGAAGGACGTGACAGAAAGGTTCGATGAGATCAATGAGCGGCTGCGGGATGCCTCCCTGCGGGCGACCTTCTTCTCATCCATTACCAATCCGGCGACCCGGTTCGTGAACAGCCTGGTCTACACGGGAGTCGGCATCACAGGAGCATTCGCGGTTGTGAACGGATCATTGTCCGTGGGACAGCTTTCCAGTTTCCTGAGTTATGCAAACCAGTATACGAAACCGTTCAATGAGATCTCCGGCGTTGTTACTGAATTTCAGAACGCGGTGGCATGCGCCCGCAGGATCTTTGACCTGATCGAGGAGGAACCGCAGACGCCGGAGCCGGAGGACGCGGTGGATCTTAAAGACATCCGGGGAAATGTGCGGGTGGAGGATGTTTCATTCTCTTATGTTCCGGAGCAGAAGCTGATCGAACATTTTAATCTGGAGGTAAGACCCGGGCAGCGGATCGCCATCGTCGGTCCTACCGGGTGCGGCAAGACGACGCTGATCAACCTGCTGATGCGCTTCTATGACGTGGATGCAGGAAGGATCTGCGTGGAGGACACTGATATACGGGAGATGACGAGACGGAGCCTGCGGGCAGGCTTTGGAATGGTGCTCCAGGATACCTGGCTGAAGACCGGGACGATCCGGGATAATATCACGATGGGACGTCCGGATGCCACAGACGAGGAAGTGACGGCAGCGGCGAAAGCATCACATATACACAGTTTTATCCGGCGCCTGCCGCAGGGGTATGACACATGGATCACAGAGGACGGTGGCGGGCTTTCCCAGGGACAGAAACAGCTTCTGTGCATTGCGAGAGTCATGCTCTGCAGACCTCCGATGCTGATCCTGGACGAGGCCACCTCGTCTATTGATACAAGGACGGAGATCCGGATCCAGCAGGCTTTCGCAAAGCTGATGGAAGGAAGGACGACATTTATCGTTGCCCACAGACTCTCTACAATACGGGAGGCGGACCTCATTCTCGTGATGAAGGACGGAAAAATCATTGAACAGGGCAGACACGAGGAGCTGCTGGCTCAGAACGGATTCTACAGATATCTGTATGAGAGCCAGTTCAGCGGCTGATCAGAAAGGCGGGAGGAAAATATGACGGCAAAACTGAGCACGCTGTGCTATATTGAAAAAGACGGACAATATCTCATGCTTCACAGAACGGTAAAGGAAAATGATGTGAACCACGATAAGTGGATCGGTGTGGGAGGTCATTTTGAGTACGGAGAGAGTCCCGAGGAATGTCTGCTCCGGGAGGTGAAGGAAGAGACCGGTTATACGCTTACTTCCTGGAAGTACCGGGGCCTGGTCACCTTTGTATACGGAGAGGATGTGGTGGAATACATGTCTCTGTACACCGCGGACGGATTCGAGGGAGACCCCATTGAATGCGATGAGGGACAGCTCGAATGGGTGGAAAAGGATGCAGTATGGGGGATGGAAATCTGGGAGGGGGACAAGATCTTCTTCCGGCTGCTGGATGAGGAGAGGGACTTCTTTTCTCTGAAGCTTGTGTACGATACTGAGGATGTCCTGCAGTATGCGTCCCTTGACGGTGTGCCCATGGAGCTGTTTGACGAGCGGAATCCGGACGGGACAAAGACCGGCGTTGTAAAGGAGAGAGGCGTGGCGCACAGAGAGGGCGCCCTTCACGCAACGGTGCATATCTGGATAGTGAGACCCAATGATCTCAGCGGATACGACGTCCTCCTGCAGAGGCGGAGCAAGACGAAGGAATCCAATCCGGGGTGCTACGACATCTCCTCCGCAGGGCATGTGAACGCAGGATGTGATTACCCGGAAAGCGCACTGAGGGAACTGGAGGAAGAACTGGGCATCAAAGCAGAACCCGGGCAGCTGCGGGAAGTGGGAATGCGCCGATGCGGATTTGAGGGGACATTCTACGGACGGCCCTTTAAAGATGACGAACTGAGCCGGATCTATCTGTATCAGGAACCGGTGGAAATCGAGGACCTCACACTGCAGGAAGAGGAGGTGTCGGAAGTAATCTGGATGGATTACGCCGAGTGCCGTGAGATCATCCTGGATGAAAGCCTGAAAGAATTCTTCCCTCACTGTATCTATGCGGAGGAATTTGATATGCTCGGGAAAAAGCTGGGGATCCTGGAGGTGGTCGAGGGAGCCGGGAAGTTCGCATTGTGATGCGGCACGGTAGATAAGAACCCGAAAGATCGGAAAAGGATTATTGCATTTACGAGATGATTTTTTGAAAAAATATAATTCGGAAGTCCCTGTAAAAAGGACAAAGAGAGGACTGATAAAATGACTTATGCAGTGGTTTATGCGAGTGCGACAGGAAATACGAAGATGCTCGCGGAAGAGATAAGAAGGACAAGGGGAGAGGAGACATGCGCCTATTTTGGGACTGCAGGGGAGGAGATCCCGGAGGTGGATCTTGTGTTTGCCGGCTTCTGGACAGATAAAGGCGACTGCAGTGAGGAACTGGCGCAGTTTCTGGAAGGTCTGCACAACAGGAAGGTATTCCTGTTCGGAACGGCAGGTTTCGGAGGCGCGGAGGAGTATTTCGCGCGTATACTGGAGCGTGTGAAAGGACACCTTGCTCCCGATAATGAAGTCGTCGGAACGTATATGTGTCAGGGGAGGATGCCGCAGAGCGTCCGCACCCGGTATGAGGGCATGCTTCAGCAGAATCCGGAGGATGAGCGGATGAAGGCTATGATCGAGAACTTCGACAGAGCGCTTGAACATCCGGATCAGGAAGATCTGGAGCGGCTGCGCCGCGCGGTTGAAAAGCTGTAAAGTGGGAAAAAGATAAGGAAAAACCAGGGGAGGTACAGTTTTCTGCAGTGAAAACTGTACCTCCCCTGGTTTTATATCTGTCTGCAGGTACAGGTCAGATAGATCGTGATGTCCTTCCTACGGAAGCAGGAAGGCATACATTACTACAAAGTGGCAGGCGCTTCCGCCCATGACAAAAAGGTGGAAGATCTCGTGGCTCCCGAAGTTTTTGTGCCTGCTGTTAAAGATCGGAAGCTTCAGCGCGTAGATGACGCCGCCCACAGTGTAAATGATTCCGCCTGCCAGCAGCCATCCGAATGCTGCGGGGGACATATTGTTCAGGATCTGGGTGAAGGCCAGTACGCAGGTCCAGCCCATTCCGATATAGAGTACGGAGGAGACCCACTTCGGACAGTAAACCCAGAACGCCTTGATCAGAATCCCTGCGATGGCGATCGCCCATACAATGGCGAGCAGGATAATTCCCGTCTTTCCCTTCAGGACAATCAGGCATACCGGAGTGTAACTTCCGGCGATCAGCACGGAGATCATCATATGATCGATCTTCTTCAGTATTGTATTGACTTTTTTAGAAATATCAAATGTATGGTAGGTCGTACTTGCCGCATACAGCAGGATCAGGCTTGCCGCATAGATCGCGAGCGAGATGACATAGATCCGGCTGGGTTCATGAGCTGCCTTGATCAGCAGCGGAACAGCTGCAAAGATTGCCATCAGCATTCCGATAAAATGGGTGATCGCACTTCCCGGTTCTTTAATATGATGTTTTTTATCCATATATATGCACCTCCCTAATGCATGAAACGACAAGTGGTTTTTAAAACTACATCAAGTATATGCATATACTACAACATATATTCGGAAAAATCAACCGAAAATTTAGACAAAAGAAAACCGGGTTTCCCCGGTTTTCTGTAAAAACTGCCTCTTCTGTGATCAGTGGATCAAAGTTCCTGTTTTTCCTTTTAATGCGTCCTTTACCTTATCGAAGGAAGTGATATAGGCACAGCGTCCTTCGCGTTCCTCGATGAATTCGACAGCAGCCTTGAATTTCGGAAGCATGTTATAGATGCCGAAATGACCCTGTTCCATGTAATCTTTTGCCTGCTGTACGGAGAGCTCTCCCAGCGGCTGTTCGTCCGGCTGCCCGAGGTTGATGCACACTCTTTCCACATTGGTCAGGATGATGAGCATGTCGGCGTTGATGCCCTCTGCAAGCTTGCCTGCGGCAAGATCCTTCTCGATGACCGCGCTGGCGCCCTTTAAGTGATTGTCCTGTTCAAGGACAGGGATACCGCCGCCGCCGGCAGCGATGACGATCTGGTCTGCGTCCAGAAGGGCGTTCACTGCGTCCAGTTCTACGATTTTTACCGGGTTCGGAGCGGATACGACACGGCGGAATCCTTTTCCGGCTTCTTCGATGACGTAGTTCCCTTTCTTCCGTTCCTCGTTGGCTTCCTGGGCGTTCATATAGCGGCCGAGCACTTTGGTCGGGGTATAGAATGCCTCGTCATATGGATCCACGATAACCTGTGTGAGCACTGTGCTGACGGTGCGGTAGATGCCGCGGTTCAGCAGTTCTTCGCGGATGCCGTTCTGCAGGTCGTATCCGATATATCCCTGGCTCATAGCTGAGCACACGGACATAGGGCAGGCGGTGTATTCCGGGTGCGCCTTGGCAAATTCGTTCATTGCCGTATGGATCATGCCTACCTGCGGCGCGTTGCTGTGAGTGATCGCGATCTGATACCCTTCTTCGATCAGATCTGCGATGCATTTTGCTGTGTGTTTTACGGCTACTTTCTGTTCGGGAAGCGTGGTTCCCAGGGCACGGTGCCCCAAAGCTACAACAACTCGTTTTTTCATCGTATCTATTTCCTTTCATGTGTTTGAATTTCTATGTTCACCATCGTCATAGAGCATACAAAAATTTTACTATCATTTCTTATAAAAATCAACCGGATCCTTAGATACAGCGCATAACCGCGAAGATCGCATCAGCGGCAAAAAGAAGCGTCAGGACAGTACAGAGCAGGATCCGATATCCCTTTTTCAGTTTCAGGAACAAGTCTGTCCACCGCGGAGCAAAATAGTACAGGAAAGCGCATCCGAGAAGCGCGACGCTGACGGAGCCGCCCGCGTATACCCGGCCGTTGATGTTCAGAAAATATCCGCTGTAGTCCCACGGAATGTATCCGAACGCCAGCTCGGACGCAGCGCTGATAAAATATTCCAGCAGGCTGTATATCAGAAAGTTCAGCAGAAAGGCCAGAACAGGTTTGTCATAAACATGCTTTACGATCAAAAGGATCAGGATGCCGTACAGGCCGTATATGGGCACCCAGGGCATGAACGGCATGAGTATGCCGGACAGGTCGCCGTTTGTGATCAGCTGGATCAGGATTTCCACTGCGCAGCCGAGCAGGGAAAATGCATGGAACAAAAATACATAAGAGAGAAAGCTGTATTTCCGATTCCCGTTCATGGGAGAGCGCACGGCACTGAAAGGCGGCTGAACCGAGAAGAGGAATACAGGATACTGTTCCGGAGCAAAGTAAGATATTTTTGTGTAAGGTCCCCTGGAATCATCATAGAGCGCTTTGGATATCAGGAGCTCGTCTTCGGAGGGAACATGTTCCAGATAGGAGTCGCTCAGATTCTCATAGCGCGGTGAGCGGGAAAGAACATAGTTTCTGCGCAGTGTCAGATAGAGCTCAGCCTCGCATCCTGTCATGTATGGGTTGACAAAGACCAGATCCAGTATGCCCAGCGTGAGTACCGACAGGATCTTCCAGCCCAGAAATGAGAGATGCAGGCGGAAAAGCTTCCATTTATTGCGGTGCATCAGCTGCCTGGAGAGGAAGAAGGCGTCCCGGCGGCTGACCTTCGGATTTTCTGCAAGGATATACGGGATCATGCGGTATTCATAGAATTTTATGATACCTCCCACAACAGTCAGGTTCCAGAGAGCCTGAAAAAGAGAACGGCAGAACATGATCCATGCCGGGCCTGTAAAGCAGCGCAGTTTGTACAGGCAGAAAATCTTGGAGATAGGAGTTTTCCGGTAGCTGTGGTTTTCAAGGAAGAAACGCTTCTCGCCGATGAGAAGGATATTTCCGACAAAGAGCTGATAGACCACAGCGACGATCACTCCGAGGACCAGGAAAAAAGTGGAACTGTCCCAGTTCTCGGTGACAAAGTTGTTGACTGCCCGGAGGACGGCGAAAGCCGCGGATATACCGGAAGACAAAAGGTCGATGATCAGACTGACAGGGCCGGATTCAGACGCCGGGAGAAGTTCCGACAGAAATGAACCGCTGAAAAAGTGCCTTACTGTCTCACGGATGATTTCGGAATTCGATGCGTCCGGCGAGAAGGGGGCGGGCATGACCAGGCTGCTGTCAGGCAGGACCGCATGAGAACTGAGAAATGCGGTTGAGACAGGGTAGGCGCTTGTGAGCATGGCAATGATGAAGCAGACAGATACCATTGTCCAGTAGTTCTGCTTCAATGCCGCGCGGACTTTTTTCTTGAGTACGTTTCTCTTCCACATAATAATAGGACCCCCTGACTTCTTCTATTCTGACTGATACCATCCCCACATATAGAGGATCGGGAGAATGCAGCTGACAAGCCCGGATGCGCTGAACCCGCCGGTCACAGCTGAAAAACAGAGACTTCCGAAAATATAAAGGCAGTACAGAATCCCGAGGATCAGCACAGATTTCCTCGATCTGTACATTACGCCCGCGATCCCTGCCGCCAGTTCGACACATGCGCCGATCAGTGAGAAGGTGTATACCCCGATGGAGTAGTTCGCCATGCCCTCTGCTTCCATAACGGCAGTCATGGAATTGTAGGTGAGGATAGCGATTGAGCCGTAGGCAACGGAGATCCCGCTTAGAATAATGACAATGATGGATACAATGTGCAGCAGTCTGCTCTTTTTCATAGGTGTTCCTCCTTATAGCTCCTTCCGAAAAGGGCGTAAATAAATATGTTAACAGTATATCATATTACACATATTCATGAAAAGTAAAAATGACCAAAAAACAAGAATGCTGAGATTGAAAAAATGTTCAATATTGTGCAATTAGCAGAAAAAAAGTTTCTTTTTTAAAAAAGATTGTATAAAAAAGCGGGAGAAGGTAAAATATCATTAAGTTGGGTTGTTACTGATAATGCAGGCAAAACCAGATGTTCGTGTTGAAAGTATGCAGGAGAACGTCTGGTTTTTTGTTTTAGTGACAAGCCATCAATATATGAAAGAATGGGAGGAAAGACATGAAGAAGCGCAATTACAAGAGAATAGGCGCAATGGCTATGGCGGCAGTGATGGCAGTGAGCATGGTGCCGACATCAGTCTGGGCAGCAGGGCCGCTGGTCAAGGTTGCTACGGATTCAAGCGCGCAGATGAGTTCCGATCCTGAAGCAGTTTACGTGAATAACTACTCCGGATCAGTGCGCTCGGAGAATTTCAATGATAACTGGAAATTCTATCTGGGCGATGCATCGGGCGCAGAGGAGCCGGGCTTCAATGACTCCAGCTGGACCCAGGTGAACCTTCCGCACGATTACAGCATCGAGCAGGATTACACTACATCCGGAGAGGCTGAGAGCGGATACCTTCCGGGAGGAACCGGATGGTACAGGAAGAACTTTACCATTGACAGCAGCGCAGCTGGAAAGGAGATCAGGATCGATTTCGGAGGAGTCTACATGAATTCCACAGTCTGGGTAAACGGACATGAGGTTGGAAGCCATCCTTACGGATACACACCGTTCTCCTTTGACATTTCAGACTATGTCAATTATGGAGGAGACAATGTGATCACTGTGAAAGTGAACCATCAGACTCCGTCCAGCCGCTGGTATTCAGGAAGCGGCATCTACAGGAGTGTGGATCTGACGATCACGGATCCGGTACACGTTGACCTGAACGGTACAAAGATCGAGACTCCGAACCTGGAAGAAGAAGCGGGCGGCACAGTGAACACAGACATCAGCACGACCATAGCAAATGACTCTGCAGAGGCACAGAGTGTGACTCTTACACATACCGTATTCCCGAAAGACGGCGATGTGGAGGACAGTATCGGAACCGTTACGACAGAGGCTGTGGAAGTTGCGGCAGGTGCGAGCGCAGACATTGACGCGACGGTCCAGGTGAATGCTCCGGAACTGTGGAGCACAGATAATCCGGCACTGTATACGGTGCGGACAGAAGTAAAAGTCGGAGACACTGTTGTCGATACATACGATACAGAGTATGGTTTCCGGTATTTCAATTTTGATTCAAACACAGGATTCTCTCTGAACGGAGAGAATATGAAGCTGAAGGGTGTCTGCATGCACCACGATCAGGGAGCGCTTGGAGCAGAGGCGTGGGCAGATGCGATCAGCCGTCAGGTCAGGATCCTGAAGGAAATGGGATGTAACTCGATCCGTGTAACACACAATCCTGCAGCGGACGAGCTGATCGAAGCATGTAATGAGCAGGGTATCCTTGTAGTAGAAGAGGCGTTCGACGGCTGGATGTACCCGAAGAATGGAAACTCCAATGATTACTCCGGATGGTTTAATCAGACGATCGGCGCGGACAATACGATCTTAGGCGCAGAAGAAGGAATGACATGGGCACAGTTCGATCTGACCGCTATGATCAAGAGAGGGCAGAATGCTCCTTCCATCATTATGTGGTCTCTCGGAAACGAGGTACAGGAAGGAACAGCCTATGGCCTGGGACAGGCTTATGCAGATGCGCAGAGCAAGCTGATCGCATGGGCACAGGCGCTTGATTCGACAAGGCTTGTCACAAGAGGAGACAATAACGTTAAAGGTAGTACATCCGGAACAGCATACAATATTATGGATTCGCTTGCTCAGGCCGGCGGTGCAGTAGGCCTCAATTATACAAATGGAGCACAGTATGATGTACAGCACAGTGCAAGTCCGGACTGGCTTATCTACGGATCAGAGACAGCTTCATCGGTTAACAGCAGAGGCATTTATGACAGATTAGGTAGCGGCGGCGCGTCACAGACGTCAGATAAGAACCTTACTTCTTATGATAACTCGGCGGTAGGCTGGGGGGCTCTTGCGAGCAGCGCATGGTATGATGTGATCCAGCGTGATTTCGTAGCCGGCGAATATGTATGGACAGGCTTTGACTATATCGGCGAGCCTACACCATGGAATGGAACAGGCACCGGAGCAGTGTCATCCTGGCCGTCTCCGAAGAATTCCTACTTTGGTATCGTTGATACAGCAGGACTTCCGAAGGACAGCTACTATTTCTATCAGAGCCAGTGGAACGACGATGTTGACACACTTCACATTCTCCCTGCATGGAATGAAGACGTTGTGGCGACAAATGGAAGCGGAGAAGTTCCGGTCGTTGTTTATACAGACGCAGCGAAAGTAAAACTGACGCTTACCACTGCAGACGGTGAAGTGAAGGACCTTGGAACAAAGGAATTTACGACAAAGACTACGAACGCGGGATATACCTATCAGATTTACGAGGGCGAAGGTGCAAATGGAACTGCCCACAAGAATCTGTATCTGACATGGAATGTACCGTTTGAAGAGGGAACTATTTCTGCAGAAGCATGGGATGCGGAAGGCAATGAGATTGATCTCGATCAGGTTGAAGGACGTACTTCTGTGACGACAACCGGAGATGAGGCGAAGCTTGACGCCGAGGCTGACCGTACGGAAATCGCAGCTGACGGCACAGAGCTGAGCTATATTACTGTCAGTGTTGAAGATGAAAACGGTGAGATCGTTCCCGATGCGTCAAACAATGTGAAGTTTACAGTAGAAGGCGAAGGAACGCTCGTAGGTGTGGACAATGGAGAGCAGGCAGACCACCAGTCCTATCAGGACGATAACAGAGATGCATTCAGCGGCCAGCTTGTTGCGATCGTACAGTCTACGAAGAATGCGGGCGAGATCAAAGTCACAGCAAGCTCAGACGGGCTTGAGCCGGCTGTTGTGACGATCAATACAACACCGGTGGAAGAGGAAACGGGAGAAACGTCATTAAGCTACTATATGATGTCCAGAAACTATTATGTGAAGACCGGCAATATGCCGCAGCTTGCAGATACGGTGAAAGCTGTATACACAGACGGATCCGAGAAAGACATGACAGTGACCTGGGATGATATCGCGGATGAGCAGATCACGCAGACAGGCACATTCTCCGTTGCCGGTGTGACAGAGGCAGGCGACACAGTTTCCGTGACGGTCAATATGATCGACCAGGTGGCAGCGCTGCTCAACTACTCGACTACAGTTCCGGCAGGAACAAAACCGGTTCTTCCGGAATCCAGACCGGCAGTGCTTCAGAACGGTGAAGTGATCAGCGCATCCTTCCCGGTAGAATGGGGCGAGCCTGAAGGAAGCTATGATGAAGAAGGCGCGGTCACGGTAACCGGTACGGCAAACGTGCTCGGACAGGAGATGAAAGTATCAGCAGTTGTCCGCGTACAGGAGCAGCAGGTGACGATCGGTGACAATGTGGCGGCGAGCGGCTACTTAAGTCAGGATATTGAAGAACAGTTCCAGTCCGATACACTTGAGGCGATCAAGGATGGACAAACAGCGATCAGCGATAACACCAGCGGCGGACCTAATCCGACAGCCTGGAGCAACTGGTCGAATACAAATAACAATAATGACAACGATGCCGAGATCACATTCCGCTATGATACACAGCAGAGGATCGGACAGATTGTCGTATACTTTGCTAGAGACAACAGTGGCCTGAGATTCCCGAATGCCGGAACAACAGAGATCTATATTTCTGAAACAGGCGAGGAAGGAAGCTGGACAAAGGTTGAAGCAGAAGAGACGATCGCAGAATCCGAGAATCCGGCAAGGGTCAAAGCATATACTTATAACTTTGATCCGCAGACAGCTACCTATGTAAAACTTCGCGTTGTGAATCCGACAGGAACGGATCTGGCGAAGCCGAGCGTGGCAATCACAGAAGTTATGATCAACGAGTGGACAGGATCTTATACGACTAATTCAACGGCGGCTCTTGCTTTCTTGAATGTAAACGGTCTGGAAGCGAGCGCGTCAGATCTGGCAAACGGACACTTTGATACAGAAGCGATCCTGATCGATGAAATTCAGTATTCAGGCGCGGACAACGCAGCGGTAACATATATTCCGCCTTATGAGAACGCGGCAAGGCTGATCATTGAATCTGAAGATCACAGCACAAGAAACACATTTACGATCAACCTGGGAGCAGCAGCTTCTACAGGTGACCCGGAAGATGCCAGCAGAGATTATGATTACAGGAAGACGACTGCGACCGCAGCAAGCGAGTATGCGGCAACAGGAACAGAAGGACCGGCTTCCTATGCAGTAGATAATAATACAGGGACATGGTGGCACACTGATTGGAGTGTAACGGTTCCGATGTCTGATTTCTGGATCATGCTTGAGCTGGAAGATGAGACGATGCTCGATGCACTTCGTTATTACGGTCGCGACGGAAGCGTCAATGGACATGTAGGAGATTACAAAGTAGAAGTGAGCACTGACGGTGAAGTGTGGACAACGGCATGTACAGGAAACTGGAAAAATGTATCAGGATGGCAGATCGCGGAATTTGATCAGCCGATGATGGCAAGATATGTCCGCCTTACAGGCCTCAGCACTTTTGGTGATTCTGGAAACAACAGGTTCATGAGCGCGGCTGAGCTCCGTGTGAGAATGGCAGAAGATACGACAGATATCAGCAATGCAGTGATCACAGTTCCCGAAGTGAAGGAAGCAGACGTGATAGATGCAGATCATCCGGTAACACTGAACGCTGACGAGATCACAGTTACACTTGACGGTACAGAACTCAGATACGGTGTTGACTATATCGTATCCTATGAGAACAATACTGCAGAGGGAACCGCAACGGCGATCGTTACAGGTCTCGCTCAGTACGGATATTCCGGAAGCGCATCAGCGGAGTTTGAGATTAAAGTGAGCGGCGGTACGGAAGTGACTGCTACAGGCATTGAAGTGAAGACGGCTCCGACTAAGAATACTTATACAGAAGGCGAGAAGCTTGATCCGAGCGGACTTGTACTGACAGTAAGCTACAGCGACGGATCAACAGCAGATGTTGCATACTCTGATGAGACGGCAGGAGATTTCACATTCTCGCCGGATCTGGATACAGAGCTTGCGGCAGGCAATGTGACAGTAACCGTAGGATATGCCGGATTCGAGACAATGTTTGATGTCAGAGTCGATGAAAAAGAGCCGGTAGATCCGGAACCGGGAACAGAGGTTTCTACAGCAGTTCTGGAATATGCGATCGAGCTTGCCGAGGGAGTCAATACAGACGGTGTTGTGGATGCAGTGAAGGATTACTTCGATAATGCGCTGCAGAACGCGAAGGATATCTTTGCAAGAGTTCAGGCGGGCGACGATACAGTGACACAGAGCGATGTAGATACTGCATGGGGCAACCTGCTCTACGCAATGCAGTTCATGGAATTCAAGAAGGGCGATAAGACAGATCTTGAGAAAGTGATCGCACTTGCAGATGAAATGAACGGCAACATTGATGACTATCTGGATGCAGGAAAAGAAGCGTTTACAACAGCTCTTGCAGAAGCAAAAGACGTTTATAATGACGGAAATGCGATGCAGGATGAAGTGAACACAGCTTGGATGAATCTGCTGGAAGCAATGGCTAAGATGATGCTGAAGCCGAGCAAAGAGCTCCTTGATGATCTGATCGCACAGGCAGAAAGCCTGAACGCAGCTGATTATGAGGCGGAGAGCTTCTCTGTATTGACGGCAGCTCTTGCATCAGCGAAGGCTGTATCCGCAGATGAAAATGCAACACAGGATGAGATCGATGCATCTGCATCAGATCTTCAGGATGCGATCGCAAAACTGACGACGGCTGGCGGCGGAACAGCAGCGGGCGGAGATGATCAGCAGAATGGAGCATCAGGCGACGACGGCAAGGACGGAGCAGTTGGCGACGGCCAGAGCCAGATCGTAGCAGGAAGCAGCCAGACTCAGAGCGGCTCATCTGCTCAGGGAAGTACTTCTGCTTCAAAGCAGGCTGGAACAAAGGCAACCAAGACGGGAGACACATCAACAGTATTCCCGTTCGCAGCAGCGGCTACAGTGGCAGCGGCGGCAGCAGTTGTGACAGTTCTCAGGAAAAAGGAAGACAAGTAAAGAAAGCACAGTGCTGAGAAGTTCTGTGAAGTGAAAAACAAACAGACGGCGGAACGCTGAAAAGCGTCCCGCCGTCTGTTTGATTATGCCCGGTGTTCTGAGGGTGTTATGATACAGCCTGAGGGACAATGCGGCTCAGGAATGCATGGCTTCGTGTTCCCGGCGGATCTCCTCAAAGCAGTCCGGAGCTGTCCACTGACTGTTGGTGGGCGTCAGGACAGCCTTGTAGGGGAAGGGGCCGGCGCCGCATTTCCGGAGTGCGGCGAGAGCCTGATCCAGACGGTTCCCTTCCATAAAACAGAATACGAACAATGTATCGGGCAGTTCCCCGCCCTCATGAGTCCCTTCTGCAGGAGCCATGTCCTTGATTCCGGCAAGGACGCCAAGCGGCTGGCAGTACTGCTCAGTTCTCACCTTTTTGAGGCGCACATGGAGCGGGAACAGAGCCATCTCAATCTTTAAGAGCTTCTCCTTTTCCGGAGGGTTGAAGAGTAAGATCGTTTCTTTCATAACAGAATATTCTCCTTGATTTCTTTTTCTGCATTTCAGGTCAATGCAGATGCTGACATTCCTATTGTAGTGCAGCAGGGAAGAAAAGAAAAGGGGAAAATGATCAGAAGGGTGTGGGAAAGTGTAACCCTATCTGATAAATCTCATATATTGTAATAACCAGAAGTCCGTCGGACGATGCGGCATGCGGGTTCCGAAAAGCATTCTGCCGTGCCGCAGAGGTTCTGAAGCTGAGGGGAGGATCGGGAAGATGAGGATCTGTGAACTGCGTGAGAAAGAGGTGATCAATATCTGCAGTGGCAGGAGGCTCGGCTGTGTTGTGGACGTGGAGATCAATGTCTGCACCGGAGAAGTGGAGGCGATCGTGATCCCGGGACCGGGAAAGATCTGCGGCTTTTTTGGGACAGACTGCGAGTATGTGATCCCATTTGGATGTATACGGAAGATCGGTCCTGACACCATTCTTGTTGAGATCCAGGAAGAAAAATTTTTGCAAAAGTTTTAGATGTTGTGTATAATGAAAAGAACGAAAGGAAAGGCGGAACAGACTATGAAATGTCCATATTGCGGAAACCCTGATACAAGAGTGATCGATTCCCGGCCGGCGGAGGACAAAAGCACTATCCGCAGGAGACGTTCCTGCGACGAATGCGGCAGAAGATTTACGACTTATGAGAAGGTTGAGACCATCCCGCTGATCGTCATCAAGAAGGACAATAACCGGGAACAGTATGAACGTGCCAAGATCGAGAACGGCGTGCTGAGCGCATGCTATAAGCGTCCCGTTCCGGCGGAGCAGATCCAGAAGACGATCGATGCGATCGAGAGAGAGATCTTTAACCGGGAAGAAAAGGAGATCCCGAGCAGCGTGATCGGTGAGATCGTCATGGACAAGCTGAAAGATCTTGATCCCGTCGCGTACGTGCGGTTTGCTTCGGTGTACAGAGAGTTCAAGGATGCGAGTACATTTATGGATGAGCTGAAGAAGTTCCTTCAGTAGAAAAATTCCAGTAGAGAAATTCCATTGAGGAAAAGGAGAAAATCGGTTATACTCTTAAAAGAGTACGACCGGTTTTTTATTTAGGTGGAAATTTTGTTTTCTATAAAACGTTCCGCGGGATGCGCACAAGAAGTAAATGAATGGGAAACAGAGAAGATGAGGACATATAAACTGACTATTGCCTATGACGGCACCGGATATCAAGGGTGGCAGAGACAGGCCAGCACAGAGAATACGATACAGGGCATACTGGAGAGATGTATTTCAGAAAAAGCAGGCTATGCGGTGGAGGTGGACGGCTCCGGCCGTACAGACGGGGGCGTTCACGCGAGAGGGCAGACTGCGAGTGTGGTTCTCCGCGGTCTGGCGGAGGATGGGTTTTTCCTGAAGCAGGTGAACGGGATCCTGCCTCCGGATATCAGGATCCTGGAGGCGGCGCTTGTGAAAAACGGATTCCACGCGAGAAAGAGCGCGGTGGGGAAAGTGTATGAGTATTATATTGATACCGGGGAACGTCCGGATGTATTCACAAGGAGATACTGCTTTCATTATCCCCGGAAGCTGGATCTTTCCGCCATGCGCACAGCCGCGGGCTGCCTTATAGGGACTCATGAGTTTGCAGGGTATACGGATAAAAAAGAGGAAAAGTCCACAAAGAGGACGATTTATGCTATAATAGTCAGCGGACAAGGCAGCAGGGTAAAGATCAGGTATGAGGGCACCGGTTTTCTCTACCACATGGTGCGCATACTGACAGGAACCCTGATTGAAGCAGGCACCGGGGAGCGTTCGCCCGAGAGCGCGGCAGATGCGCTGAGGACGCTGGACAGGAGACAGTCAGGTTTCCTTGCTCCGGCACAGGGACTGTTCCTGCAGGAGGTTCACTATAGATAAGTACTATTATATAGAAGACATAGGAGGCAGAATGAAGCTGATATCATGGAATGTAAATGGTATACGGGCATGTGTCCAGAAGGGATTCCTTGACTTTTTCCGGGAGGCGGATGCAGATATCTTCTGCATACAGGAGACGAAGATGCAGGAGGGACAGCTTGTCCTTGACCTGGAGGGGTATCACCAGTACTGGAACTATGCCGTGAGAAAGGGATATTCCGGAACTGCAGTGTTCACGAAGAAAGAACCGCTTTCCGTAGCTTACGGGATCGGCATAGAGGAGCATGACCAGGAGGGGCGAGTGATCACCTGCGAGTTTGAAGACTTCTATTTTGTCACGGTGTATACGCCTAATTCCCAGAATGAGCTGGCGCGGCTTGATTACCGTATGAAGTGGGAGGATGATTTCCGCGGGTATCTGAAGAAGCTTGAGGAGAAGAAGCCGGTCATCGTAACAGGTGATATGAACGTTGCCCACGAGGAGATCGACCTGAAGAATCCGAAGACAAACCGGAGAAATGCCGGGTTTACGGATGAAGAGCGGCAGAAGTTCACCGAACTTCTCGATGCGGGATTCATTGACACGTTCCGCTATTTTTATCCGGATCAGACCGGGATCTATTCCTGGTGGTCCTACCGGTTCAGCGCCCGGGCGAAGAATGCAGGATGGCGTATTGATTATTTCTGTGTATCTGAAAGCCTGAAGGACAGGCTTCAGGATGCGAAGATCCTGACAGATGTGATGGGATCTGACCACTGCCCGGTGGAACTTGACATTACAGACTGACAGTGAGGCGGAGTGCATGTGCAGAGCCGTCTCCTGCAAAATAAAATCAGAAGTTGATTCCGTCGGAAGGCATTTGCCGGCGCAGCTGTGCCGGCGGGCGGCGGACGGAAAGAAAAAGAAAGAAGGAAGACAGAAATGACAAAGATAGATATTATCTCCGGTTTTCTCGGAGCCGGAAAGACGACGCTGATCAAGAAGCTGCTCTCTGAGGCATTTACAGGAGAACAGGTCGTTCTGATCGAGAATGAATTTGGAGAGATCGGGATCGACGGGGGATTCCTGAAGGAATCAGGGATTGAGATCCGCGAGATGAATTCCGGATGCATCTGCTGTTCCCTGGTGGGAGATTTCGGCAAGTCGCTCAGGGAAGTTGTTGACACTTATCACCCGGACAGGATCCTGATCGAGCCCTCCGGAGTGGGCAAGCTGTCTGATGTGATCAAGGCAGTGCAGGATGTGCAGGCGGAGATCGATGCAGAGCTGAACAGCTTTACAACAGTGGTGGATGTAACCAAGTGCAGGATCTACAGAAAGAACTTTGGGGAGTTCTTCAGCAATCAGATCGAGTATGCAGGAGCAGTCATCTTAAGCCGTACCGACAAGGCAAAACCGGAGAAGATTGAGGAGGGCATCGCGATCCTCCGTGAGTTGAATGACAAGGCTCCGTTTATCACGACTCCGATCGCACAGCTTCCGGGCAGGAAGATCCTGGAGACGATGGAGTCGGGGAAATCGCTGGAAGAGGAACTTCTGGCGGAGGTGATCTGTCCCGAGTGCGGTGAACATCACGAACACGGCGAGTGCTGCGGTCATGACCATGAGCACGATCATGAGCATGAGCACCACCACGACCACGATCATGATCACGAGCACCATCACGACCATGAGCACCATCACGAGCATCATCATGACCACGATGGCTGCTGCGGTCACGATCATCATGATCATGCAGGACATCATCACGCGGATGAAGTGTTTACGAGCTGGGGACGTGAGACGATCCATACTTATACGAAGGAGCAGATCTCTGATATCCTGAAGCAGCTTGAGAGCGGAGATAACTATGGGAATGTTCTCCGTGCCAAGGGCATGGTGGCAGGAGCTGACGGAGAGTGGATCTATTTCGATATGGTGCCGGGAGAACATGAAGTAAGGACAGGCGCACCGGAATATACGGGAAGGATCTGTGTGATCGGCGCCGAGCTGAAGGAAGATAAGCTGGCAGAGCTGTTCGGTGTTGTGTAAGAACAGCGTGACTGAGCCGGAAAGAATTGAAGGAGAGACAGATCATGAAAGAACCTGATGTAATGGTATATCTGATGACAGGATTTCTGGACAGCGGAAAGACCCAGTTCCTGGACTTCACACTGAAGCAGGATTACTTCCAGATCGACGGCAAGACCCTTCTGATCCTCTGCGAGGAAGGGGAGGAAGAGTATAATCCGATGGAACTTCTGAGATACGGCGTTGTGATCGAGAAGGTCGAGGATCAGGAGGACTTTACGGAAGAATGGCTGGAAGAGATGAACAGAAAACACGAGCCGGAGCGGGTTGTTATAGAATACAACGGAATGTGGAAGGTAAGTGATTTTGAGAATATGAAGCTTCCGGCGGGATGGGCTGTAGAGCAGAAGATCACGACAGTGGATGCAAGTACATTTCAGATGTACCTGACGAATCTGAAACCGCTGTTTGTTGAGATGGTAAGAGGAGCAGAACTTGTGCTCTTCAACCGCTGTGAAGATAAGAAGCCTCTTGCAGGGTACAGGAGAAGCGTAAAGGTAGTCAGCCCCCAGGCGGAGGTCATTTTTGAAGATGAGAACGGAGAGCTTGACAATATTTTTGAGGATGAGGTGCCGTATGATCTGAAAGCGCCGGTGATCGAGATCCGCCGTGAGGATTACGGAATCTGGTATGTGGATATGATGGAGCATCCTGAGAGGTATAAGGGAAAGGTTGTGGAGTTTACCGCGAAGGTGATGAAGCCCAAGGCATTTCCGGCCAAAGTATTTCTGCCGGGACGGATGGCGATGACATGCTGTGCCGACGATACCTCTTTTCTCGGATATGTGTGCAGGAGCGCGTACGCGCCGAAGCTGAAGGCAGGACAGTGGGTGAAAGTCCGGGCAAAAGTCCGCTTTGCCAATCTGTCGGTATACCGCGGCGAAGGTCCCGTCCTGGAAGCGGAGAATATTGAACCGGCAGAGCCGATAGAGGAACTCGTATACTTTAATTAAAAACAGGAGGAAAATGAGATGAAAAAAAAATATGATGTGATCGCACTTGGCGAGCTGCTGATCGACTTTACGATGAATGGACAGAGCGAGCAGGGCAACAATATGTTTGAGGCATGCCCGGGCGGAGCTCCGTGCAATGTGCTCGCACTGCTCAATAAGATGGGAAAGAAAACAGCATTCCTGGGAAAAGTAGGACAGGATCAGTTCGGCAGGCTTTTAAAGGATACGATAACAGACGCAGGAATCGACGCATCCCATCTTGTGATGGATGATGAGGTGAACACAACACTCGCATTTGTCCATACATTTCCGGATGGAGACAGAGAATTCTCCTTCTACCGCAATCCGGGAGCGGATATGATGCTGACAGCGGAAGAGGTCGATCCTGAATTTATCGGTCAGACAAAGATCTTCCACTTCGGTACACTTTCCATGACTCATGACGGTGTGCGCGAGGCGACGAAGAAAGCGCTGAAAGCCGCAAAGGAAAACGGATGCCTGATCTCCTTTGATCCGAACTTGAGACCGCCGCTCTGGAGTTCTCTGGATCTTGCAAAGGAACAGATGGAATATGGATTCGGATACTGCGACATCCTTAAGATTTCTGACAATGAGATCCAGTTTGTCTCCGGAAAAGAAGATTATGACGAAGGTATCGCCTATCTTCAGGAGAAATATAATATCCCGCTGATCCTCCTGACCATGGGGAAGGACGGCAGCCGCGCTTATTATAAAGGAATGCGCGTAGAGCGTCCGGGATTCTCGGTAAAGGCGATCGAGACGACAGGAGCAGGAGATACATTCTGCGGAAGTTCTCTGAACTACATAGTGGAACATGATTTTGACAATCTGACAGAAGAGCAGCTCGGCGAGATGCTCACATTCGCCAACGCGGCAGCAGCGCTTGTGACCATGAAAAAAGGCGCGATCAAGGCGATGCCCGAGAGGAAAGATGTAGAAGAGCTCATCCGAAAATAAATTCGGGGGTGTTGATTAAATAAATCGTCCGCCAAACAGGAAAAGCTAATGGAAATGTTCTGTCAGCTTTTCCTTTTTTTGCTGAATTCAAGACAGAACTTCAAACACAATCCCGGATATTTTCTCTGCTGACAGTACTCGAATCGTGTATGAATAAGAGCAGCCGGAAATTTTCCTGTTGAAATACCGCAGTGTGGAGCCGGTATCTTCAACTTGCGGATTTCTGCTGATCGAATGAGAGCAGTCAAACAGGAGGGGGTTCTATTTAATCAGCAGACCCGGATTTATTTCATCCGGTTCTTATTCCTCCATTCTCTTGGCGACATCCCGTAGGTATGCTTAAAGGCACGGGAAAAGTGAAGCTGGTTCGGATAGCCCACCGCGTTTCCGATATCGCCTATGGACAGACCGGTCAGCTTCAGAAGCTCCGCGGCTTTTATCATGCGGTAGTCCATGATGAACTCTTTGGGAGACTTTCCCACCGCTTCTTTGAAGATCCTTCCGAAATAGCTCCGATTGAGACCGCAGAATTCTGCAATGCCCTCAACGGAGATATCGTTTTGAAAATTCTGCTCGATATAGCTGAGGGCTTCCTTGACATAAAAGTCTCTCAGACGTCCTTCCGTCGATATCTTCATGGCGGAAGAGGAGCGGGAAAAATAATCCATGAACAGATAGAGGTGGCCGATCAGATGGAAGGGGGATTCGTCTCCGTGTTCTGCCATATAGACCATCTCCTGCTTCATGCTCTCGCGCAGATCTTTGGACTTGGCGTGATAGATAGGATTGTCCGGGCTCAAGCCTGCGATCTCCACAATCTCTTTTGCACGCAGTCCGTCGAATTCGACCCAGGTGTATTCCCAGGGAAGCATCTCATCCGCCACATAGGTAGTGATCTGCCGCGGAAAGAGCATGAATCCCTGTCCACTTTTTATATGATAAGTATGTGTCTCACCCTTGGAATCGTTTGCCATCAGTTTTCCAGTGCCGGAGATCACATAGTGGAAGAGAAAATGATTGCGGGATGCCGGCCCGAAGGAGTGGGCGGGTTCGCATTGTTCCTTTCCGAACTGGTACAGTCCGAGGTCTACAAAATTTTCATTTGGAAACACAGAAAACAGAATATCACTCATATTAAAAAAACCCCTTAATTTTAAAAAATTTATAAATATAATATACCAAAATGCGACCTGACTTGGCAATAGAAAAATATAAGTTGCATAAAGGTATAAAATGCGATTTCTGACGGTATTTATAGGAGCATTTTGGAATGTTATAATTTCACCAGAAGCAAAAAAGCTGAAAGGAAGGAGCTGAAACTATTATGAAAAGGAAAAATGCGATTAGTGCTGTCCTGGCAGTGACCATGCTGGCGGCGGCCATCCTTCCGGGATGCGGAGCAGACAAGGATTCGGGGAAGACAGAGATTGAGATCCTGCAGTACAAACCCGAGGCTGCAACGTATTTCGACAAGGTGGAGGATGAGTTTAATGCGACTCACGATGATATTCATCTGACCATTAGCTCTCCGAACGACGCAAGCACGATCATGAGAACACGGTTTGTCAGAGAAGACTATCCGGACATCATCGGCATTGGAGGAGATATCAACTATTCTTATTATGTTGATGCAGATATCCTTGCGGATGTATCGGATTATCCGGGACTGTCCGACATCAAACAGTCGTATGTGGACATTCTGGAGGCACTTGAGATCACGCCGAAGGATGGAACTTACGGTGTGCCTTATGTCGCGAATGCCG
The DNA here is from genome assembly GCA_904419285.1 of Lachnospiraceae bacterium UBA1818. Classification (GTDB taxonomy): domain Bacteria; phylum Bacillota; class Clostridia; order Lachnospirales; family Lachnospiraceae; genus Mediterraneibacter; species Mediterraneibacter caccogallinarum. Next base: position 8,607 of record CAJFQZ010000010.1, on the reverse strand, counting down.
CTGGAATTCTGTACAACAAAGATATGTTTGAAGAACACGGATGGCAGATCCCGGAGTCCTGGGATGAGCTGATCGATCTCTGTCAGGAGATCCAGTCAGAAGGCATACTGCCGTTCTACTTCGGATTCCGTGACACATGGACCTGCCTTGCGCCCTGGAACTCACTTGCCGTTGACCTTGCGCCGGCGGACACCTGTAAACAGGTGAATGCAGGTGAGACGACATTTTCCGATGAGTACAGAGAGACAGCGGAAAAATGTATGGAGCTTGTCAGCTATGGACCGGATGATCCGTTCGCATACGGTTACAATGACGCATGTACCGCGTTCGCAAACGGTGAATCTGCAATGTATCCGATCGGAAGCTATGCAGTGCCGCAGATCCTGTCCGTAAATCCGGACATGAACATTGATTCCTTCGTTACCCCGGGAAATGATGACGCGTCAAAGAATACACTGAATTCAGGTGTTGACCTTATGTTTGCGGTGACAGCTGCATGCGAGAACAAAGATGCGGCCTACGAAGTCCTTGATTTCCTGCTGGAGGATGAGAACATCCAGGCTTATATCGACGACCAGAATGCAGTTCCGTGTAAAGAAGGAGATTTTGACCTGGCGCCGATGCTTGACGGTATGAAGCCGTACATCGAGTCCGGCAATATGACGGACTACCAGGATCACTACTATCCGTCAGAGATGGCAGTAGATGCGCAGATACAGACATTCCTGATCAACAAGGATGTGGACGCATTCCTCGCTAAGTTTGATAAAGACTGGCAGAGGTACAACAGAGACATCATCCGCGAGGTTCAGGAGTATAACGAAGAACACGGGACTGACGAGTAGGAAAGGAATGGGGTAGATTATGAAAAAAGCAAATAACAGCAGACGGACTTATATGCTGATCACAATACCGATCCTGGCGTTGTTTGTCTGCTTCAACACGATACCGCTGATCCGCGGTGTGATTTACAGTTTTACTAACTTTAAAGGATTTGGAACCTATGATTTCGTCGGGTTTAGAAATTACATCGACCTGTTTACAGATCCCAGGATCGGAGGCTCATATCTCTTTACGATCAAGCTGGCAGTTGTCGCTACGATCTTAACGAATGTGATCAGCCTGGTCCTGGCTCTGGGACTGAACAGCAAGATCAAGGGAAAGACGTTCCTGCGCGCGTCCTACTTTGTACCGAACGTACTTGGAGCGCTGGTCGTAGGTTATATTTTCCAGTACTTCTTTACATATATCCTTCCCGGGCTGGGAAAGGCGATGGGGATCGGCGCGTTAAGCTCAAGTATGCTGTCCAACAGTAAGACTGCATGGATCGCGATCGTGATCGTCTGCGCATGGCAGTCCATCGCGATGAATACGATCATTTACATTTCCGGTCTGCAGACCGTGCCGGAAGATGTATATGAAGCAGGAGACCTTGACGGGGCGACGGGCTGGAAGAAGTTCAGACATTTGACCTTCCCGCTGATCATCCCATTTTTCACGATCAACATGGTATTGTGTGTAAAGAACTTTTTGATGGTATTCGACCAGATCATGGCAATGACGAAGGGAGGACCGGAACAGAGTACAGAGTCTATCTCCTATCTGATCTACAACAATGGTCTGTCGGGCGGAAGCTTCGGATATCAGAGCGCCAACGCGGTAGTATTCTTCATCGTGATCGTGGCGATCTCTGTTGCACAGATGTCCATATCAAGTAAGAAGGAGGAGCAGTTATAATGTATGAAAAAATGAAAGCAAGAGTAAACTGGCCTGTTACGATCCTTCTGTTTATCGGACTGATAACAGTGGCATTCCCGCTGTATATGACGATCGTGATCGCATTTAAGCAGCCTACGGAGATGACGAACAGTATTTCCGGGATCCTGTCCCTGCCTAAGGAATGGAGCCTGAGCAATTTCGCACAGGCGATGGAACTGACAGACTTCTGGCATTCCCTTGGAAACAGCCTTATGGTAACGATCGTAACGGTTGTGCTCTGTATGGTCCTTCACGCGCTGATGGGTTATGCGGTGGGACGGAATAAAGCACACAGCAAATGGTATAATTTTGTATATCTGTTTATCGTAAGCGGTATGTTCGTCCCGTTCGCGATCCTGATGATGCCTCTGGCAAAACAGACGGCAGAGATGCATCTTGATAATTGGGCTGGCGTTATTCTCCTTTATGTGGTATTCTATATGCCGATGAATTTACTTCTTTATACGGGATATCTCGTAAATATCCCGATCGCGCTTGAAGAGGCAGCGAGTATAGACGGTGCGACAACTTGGCAGACGTTCTGGAGGATCATCTTCCCGATCATGAAGCCAATGCATGCGACAGTCGCAGTCATCACTGCACTGGCAGTATGGAACGATGTTATGACTCCTCTGATCATTATGTCAGGGAAAGGATCGAATACACTGCCGCTGGCACAGCTGACATTCCAGACGCAGTTCGGTACGAACTACAACCTGGCGTTTGCATCTTATCTGCTTGCGCTGATCCCGATCATCATCTTCTATGTGATCTGCCAGAAACAGATCATCAATGGTGTGGTAAACGGCGCTGTGAAGTAAATACGTTCGGATGCTTTTAAGGCATCTGCCGCAGAGCGGGTTATGTACCGGCATCGGTACATGTCCCGCTTTTGTGCGATAAGTCCGGCAAGCGGCTGACATGCTTGTATGAGCAGACATTTGCCGGGCAGCGGACAGCGATCGGCTTTGCCGTGAGCTGCCCAAGGTATCGCGTTGATCGGACAAGGGAAGGAACTCCCTCTGTCCGATCAGTAAATATCAAAGAGACAGCACACAGAGCAGGAGAGAAAAATATGAGCATTATTTATGATGAAAAGCAGAAAACGATTACATTGTACACAAAGAATACAGCGTATCAGATGCAGATCGACAGATATGGATTTCTGCTGCACCTGTATTATGGTAAATATGCGGAAGGCTGTATGGATTATGTACTGACTTATTACGACAGAGGATTTTCCGGCAATCCGTATGATGCCGGGAATGACAAGACATATTCCATGGATTCGCTGCCGCAGGAGTTCCCGTCTCTGGGAACCGGCGATTACCGTACACCGGCATGTATCATCAAGAATACAGACCGTACTTACTGCAGTGATTTCCGTTACGAAAGCCACAGTATTAAGGATGGCAAATATGCGCTTCCGGGTCTTCCGGCGGTTTATGCGGATGACGATGAGGCACAGACGCTGGAAGTGGTCCTGGTGGACCGCGTGACAGGAGTGCGGGCCGTGCTGCTTTACGGGGTGCTGCCGGAATATGATGTGATCACGAGAAGTGTGCGTATCGTGAACGCCGGCAGCGGGCGTATCTCTGTGAAAAAACTGGCTCCGGCATGTCTGGATCTTCTGGGGGGAGATTATGATTATATAACGTTCTATGGCCGTCACGCCATGGAGAGAAATGTCCAGAGGATGCCGATCGGTCATGGGGTGTCCAAGATCGGGAGTCTCAGAGGGACTTCGAGCCATCAGTATAATCCGGCGGTCATCGTAGCGGAGCATGATGCAACGGAGGATGCAGGCGGCTGCTATGCAATGGCATTCGTCTACAGCGGAGGATTCCAGAGTGAGGCGGGGAAGGACCAGTATTATCAGACAAGGGTTCTCATGGGATTCAGCGAAGAGCAGTTTGCATACCCGCTGAAAGCGGGAGAAGAGTTCCAGTCCCCGGAGGTCATTATGAGTTATTCCTCCGAAGGTCTTGCAAAGCTTTCTCAGAATCTTCACCGCTGTATCCGCACACATCTCTGCAGAGGAAAATATAAAGAGACGGTGCGCCCGATCCTCCTGAACAGCTGGGAGGCGTCCTACTTCGATTTTACGGGAGATAGTCTGCTCAAGCTTGCAGAACAGGCGGCGGATCTGGGAATCGAGATGTTTGTCATGGATGACGGCTGGTTCGGAAAGCGTGACAGTGATCTGAGAGGACTGGGAGACTGGAAAGTCAATGAGGAAAAGCTGGGCTGCAGCCTTGGAGAGCTGATCTCCAAGATCAATGGAATGGGTCTGAAGTTCGGTATCTGGATCGAGCCGGAGATGGTGAACGAGGACAGTGATCTCTACCGTGAGCATCCAGACTGGGCATTCGTGATTCCGGGAAGGCGTCCGAACCGTTCCAGACATCAGCTTGTCCTCGATTTCTCGAGAAAAGAAGTTGTAGACTATATTTTTGATCAAATCTGCAGCGTTCTTGACCAGGGCAATGTAGAATATGTTAAATGGGATATGAATCGGAGTATTGCGGATGTTTATTCCGCGACAGCAGACAGTCAGGGAAGGGTCCTTCATGACTATGTGCTGGGACTTTATGATTTCCTGGAGAGACTTGTGAACAGATACCCGAATATCCTGATCGAGGGATGCAGCGGCGGCGGCGGACGTTTTGACGCGGGAATGCTCTACTATACGCCGCAGATCTGGTGCAGCGACAACACGGATCCGATCGACCGTCTGGAGATCCAGTACGGAACATCGTTTATCTATCCGGCATCTTCAGTCGGAGCACATGTCTCCGCGTCGCCGAACCACCAGACCGGAAGGATCACCTCATTAAAGACAAGAGGAATGGTCGCAATGGCCGGAACATTTGGCTATGAACTGAATCTGAATGAACTCAGCGATGAGGAAAAAGATGAGATCCGCCGTCAGATCGCGGAATACAAGAAGTATGCATCACTTGTTCAGACGGGACAGTATTACCGCCTGACGGATCCGCAGACTGATAATCAGGGCGCGTGGGAATTTGTTTCCGAAGATCAGAAGGAAGCACTTGTGCAGGTGGTCGGAATCAAGAAGCATGCGAATATGACTGTAGATTATATTAAAGTCAAAGGGCTGAAGGAAAACACGATGTACCGTGATACGGAGACCGGCAGGGTGTACAACAGCACAGCGCTTCGGGAAGCGGGAATTCCGAAACCGGTTCTGCACGGAGAATATCAGGCGTATCAGTGGCACTTTGTATGTGAAGAATAAACAGAGTAAACGGGGGTCAGGATAAGATGGCAAGAAAACCAGGAGCCGCTAAAACGAGAAGAAGTGCGGCGGCAAAGAAAGAGACTGAGATAAAAAAAGAGACCGGAGTGAAGCGGGCAGCGGCTGCTGAGACAGCTGCTGCAGCGGAAGCAAAGGCGAAAGCCGAGGCAGAGGCGAAGGCGAAGAAGGAAGCAGAAGCAAAGGCGAAGAAGGAAGCAGAAGCAAAGGCAAAAGCCGAGGCAGAAGCGAAGGCGAAGAAGGAAGCAGAAGCAAAGGTGAAGAAGGAAGCAGAAGCAAAGGTGAAGAAGGAAGCGGAAGCAAAGGCAAAAGCCGAGGCAGAGGCGAAGGAAAAGAAGGAAGCAGAAGCAAAGGTGAAAGCTGAGGCAGAGGCGAAGGCGAAGAAGGAAGCAGAAGCAAAGGCGAAGAAGGAAGCAGAAGCAAAGGCAAAAGCTGAGGCAGAGGCAAAAGCCGAGAAAGAAGAGTCTGACCGGATCTTTATGGAGCGTCTGCGCAGGCATCATGATGAACTGAGATGGCTGTATATGGAGCTGTACGGAAATGATGATATGTTTGCAGAGCTCTGCGGCCAGATGAAATGGTACTATGACCAGAGAAATGACAAACTTAAAAAGCTGGACGCAGAGCGCGAGGCTGCGGGCGAGTGGTACAGGAAACGGGATATGCTGGGCATGATGATGTACATTGACAACTTTGCCGGGAATATCAAGGGGGTACAGGAGAAGCTGCCCTATCTCGAAAAATGTAATGTCAACTATATCCATCTGATGCCCTTCCTTGATTCGCCGAAAGGCCGTTCAGACGGCGGATATGCGGTGGCAGATTTCAGAAAGGTAAAACCGGAGCTGGGCACTATGGATGATCTGGCGGAACTGGCGGAGAAGTGTCATGAAAAAGGCATCAGCCTGTGCATGGACTTCGTTATGAACCACACGTCTGAGGATCATGAGTGGGCGAAAAGAGCGCGCCAGGGAGACGGCGAGTACATGAGCCGCTACTTCTTCTATGCGGATCCGTCCATCCCGCAGGAATATGAGAAGACTGTACCTCAGGTATTTCCGACCACGGCGCCGGGCAACTTTACATATCTTCCGGAGCTGGGGCACTATGTGATGACTACGTTCTATCCGTATCAGTGGGATCTGAACTACAGAAACCCGCGTGTGTTCAACGAGATGATGTACAATTTCCTCTACCTGGCAAACCAGGGAATGGATATTATCCGCATCGATGCGGTTCCCTATATCTGGAAAGAACTTGGGACGAACTGCAGGAATCTTCCGCAGGTGCACACCATCGTCCGTATGATGCGTATGATCGGCGAGATCGTTTGTCCGGGGATTGTGCTTCTCGGCGAGGTGGTCATGGAGCCGGACAAGGTGGCGCCATACTTTGGCACGGTCGAGAAACCGGAGTGCCACATGCTCTACAATGTAACTACCATGGCGACGACATGGCATACAGTGGCGACGAGAGATATCCGCCTGCTGAGAAAACAGATGGATATCGTGTGTGCACTTCCGAGGGAATATACATTCCTCAACTACTTAAGGTGCCATGACGACATTGGCTGGGGACTGGATTATGCTACCCTGAAAGAATGGGGCATGGAGGAAGTGCCGCACAAGAAATATCTGAATGACTACTTCCAGGGCAAGATTGAGGGCAGTGTCAGCCGCGGTGAGCTCTACAATGAGGATCCGGTGACCGGAGACGCAAGATTCTGCGCAACGACAGCTTCTATGTGCGGCGTCGAGAGTGCAGGCTTCGAGCAGGATGATGAGAAGATGAACTGGGCGGTCCGCAAGGATCTGATGCTCCACGCATACATGTTCACCCAGTCCGGAATCCCGATGCTCTACAGCGGCGACGAGATCGGACAGGTGAATGACTATACTTATAAAGAGGATCCTGAGAAGGCTCCGGATTCCAGATATATCCACAGAGGAAAGTTCAGCTGGGATCTTGTAGAGAATATCAAGGATAAGGCAAGTGTGCAGGGACGCATTTTCAACGGACTGGAAGATCTGGAGAAGATCAGAAGGACTGAAGCGGTATTCAATACGGATGCAGAAGTGTACACGAAGGATTACGATGATACATCCATTCTCTGGATCGTCAGGAAGGCAGAAGGCGAGGAGCTTCACGCCGTGTTTAACTTCAGCGATCAGGGGAAGACGATCTGGATGCCGGAGAGAGCGGTCTATACCAACCTTGTCACCGGTGTGAAAGAAGAGGTTGAGACGGTGGAGATGTCCGGATGGGATTTTGTCTGGATGAAACGGTAACAGCAGAGAAGGCAGTTTACAAACGCAATATTTATCAGCAAGGCCGCAAGGTCCGGAGATCCGGGCGTGCGGCCTTGCTTCGATTCGAAAACCGGATCCGGGGAGCGCTTTTTTCTGGTATGCCCGGAAAGATTGTGCTATTATAAGTTCAGATTCCGACATATCAGAAAAGAGGCAGACCTATGAGTTACAAAAATGAATGGTTTTTATTGGAAGCTGATGATAATATTGACGAGATAGAACACCGCGAGCCTACGGAAGAGTTTCTGTTCTACAGGGCGGTAGCGACCGGAGATATCGAGACAGTCAGAAAGAACTGCGAGGCAGGGCGTTTTGTGGAGGGAGAAGGAGTCGGAGTCCTTTCAAGAGATCCTGTGGTCAATCTGAAATATCACTTTGTGATCACGACCGCGATGATCACACGCCTGTGCAGGCAGAACGGTATGGAACTGGAACAGGCGTTCCGGATGAGCGACTTTTATATCCGAAAACTGGATGACATTCACACTGAGGCGGAAGTCCACAGCCTTCACGATGAGATGGTTATGGATTTTACGGAAAAGATGCGCAAATATGCCCGCAACGATACAAATTCAAAGCATATCAACGCGTGCAAGGAATACATATATTCACACATCAAAGAAAGGATTACGATAGAAGATCTGGCGGACGAGCTCGGTGTATCGTCCGGTTACCTGTCCCGTCTGTTTAAGAAAGAGACCGGCATATCGGTGAGCGCATATATACGAAGCCAGAAGATCGACATGGCGAAGAACCTTCTCAGGTTCAGCGATTATTCCATGATTGATATCGCGAACCGGCTTTCGTTTTCTTCCCAGAGCCATTTTATCCAGCAGTTCAGGGAAGTGGTCGGGATGACTCCGAAGAAGTACCGCGATGAGTACTATATGGTTCAGTGGGACATTGAATCCGGCACTCCGCGTACGGAAGGAGATACCGCCGGAATGCCAATGCCGGATGAAATGTCTGATAAAAAATAATTTTGAACAAGAACGACTTTGCCGTGAGCAGACAGGGGCGCCGTGTCAGACGGATAGGGAAAATGTCTTTTCCCTTGTCCGGTCAACACGGCGCCCCTGTCTGTGCTGTCCGAAAGGTTACAGTGTCAGGAGAATTTCATTTTCTTCTTTGAGCAGTCCTTCCGGTATATAATTATCAGGAAGCTCTTTCCCGTTCAGGCTCATGCTCCGGCAGCCGGATTCCCGGTGATCCGGGTTCTCGACCCTGATATGGAGATGTTTTCCCCGGAAATCTTTGTCAATT
>CAJFQZ010000009.1 GCA_904419285.1 Lachnospiraceae bacterium UBA1818 | reverse complement strand
CATAGGTCCTTTCGGGAGCATTCCCTTAACAGCCAGCTCGATAACCTTCTCAGGTTTCTTTGCCATCATCTCGGCAAGTGTTGTCTCTTTCATTCCTCCTACATAATCAGAGTGATTATAGTAGATCTTCTGCTGTAATTTCTTTCCTGTAACTTTTACTTTCTCCGCATTGACTACGATCACATAGTCTCCTGTGTCGATGTGCGGTGTATATTCCGGTTTATTCTTTCCTCTGAGCACTTTAGCGACCTCAGATGCAAGACGTCCTAATGTGCAGCCTTCAGCGTCAACCACATACCATTTTCTTTCAATCTTGTCAGGGTTAGCCATATAAGTTTTCATGGGTATTCCTCCTATAATAATCATCAGATAACATTTGCATATATATGTGAAATCAGTACACTCCGGGGCTATGGCGTATACTGTTTCTCCCGTTTTCACGCTGTACTATTATAGTACGCGGCATTTTCCCTGTCAAGCTTTTTTTGATCTGTCACAGCGAATCTCTGCTCATTTTCTCCGATCATTTTGTATCTGTCACCGGAGTTCCTGATGCTGTGAACCGCTCCTCTCCGATGCGGGCGCATCTGAAAACCTTCTGCGCAGCAGAATCAGCGCCGCTGCTGAAGCGCCCGCCAGGATCGCAGGCGGCGCCCACAGCAGATCCGCGCAGCTGTCTCCCGTCTCCGGGCTGGCAGCATTCCTGCCGTATGAAGCGCCGGACGCCGCCCCCGCGGTTCCGCTCACCGTACTGTTCAGCTCCAGCCTCGGGATCTTCTGCGTAGGCTCCAGGAATGAGGGCAGATCCGTCTGCGCACCTGAATTTTCCTTCTTCTCTACAATAGCAAACAGGCTGAACTGATCTGTCTCGAACACTGCCATGCCGTTCTCGACGGTAAAAGCCAGTTCCGTCCGCTGTCCGTCCATGCTGATGTGATACACCGCCAGTCTGTCCGCCGCATATCCGGTCGGGATCGGAACAGATATCCTCACGGCTCCACCGGGCTCCACCGCATTCCCTGTCAGATCAAAGAACCGGATATCATAGATCCGGAACTGGCCTGCAGTTACCGACAGGAGCATACTGAGCAGCTCATAATTCTGCCCGCTCTCCAGCGGCGTCACCCACATGATCGTCCCCAGAGGGATCGCAGAGATATCCGCCTCCGCTGAAATACCGGTCGCCGGGTCCGTCATCTGCCAGCTCTGCCGATCTTCTGCTTCAGTCTGAGAATCCTCGGGACCGACCGGCTGTTCCCCGGTCTGCTCCGATCCTCCCGTCTTATCCGTTTCTCCGGTCTCAACTGTATCTTCTGCCGGATCTGTCCTTCCCGTCTTGTCCGTATCTTCCGCCGCATCTGCTTTTTCCGTCTCAGATGGTTCTTTCGCCTCGCCCGGTCCTCCCGGCACTTCCGCCTGAGCCGGATTTTCTCCGGTCTGATCCTCGCCCTCCCCGGTTTTAACCGCGGTATTTCCGGCAGCTTCATCTGCCTGATCACTCATTGTGACAGCGTTTCCTTCCGTCGCTGAAAGGTCGGCTGCACTCTCCAAAGCGGCAGAGTCATCTCCCGGAGAAAGGCTTTCCTCCGCCAAGAGATTTCCGGGTATCATCGCAGCCGTGAGCATGCCCGCCAGGAGGAGAGCCGCTGCCTTTCTGCCTTTTCTATGATTCGCTCTCAATCTAATCCCTCCATCCGCCGTTGTCCAGTCTTAGAACAACCCTTTTTTTCAGTATATCCTTTTGGGAAAATCATGTCAATTCAGGGCTTGGTCCCGTTTTCGCCAGTTTTTCTGCAGGTGTAACTGTTCCCACCTGTGCAGCCCGCATGCACTCTCGCTGCGCTGGCACGCCGCAGGTTTACTGAATGGTGAAGTCCTTAAGATCAAGCTTCCCCTTCCCAAGATAGATAACATACAGCGGTCGCACCCCGGGCCGTATCCTCAGCCTGCTCTCCGCCTGCTTCCACTTCCACGACGGCGCCACCGGGATCTGCGCGATCTTCTTCTCCCCGTCTGTCACGACAAGACGGCCTTTCGCAAGTCCTCTGAAGGTGATACCAATCTTCCGTTCATCGCCTGCGAACTGAAAATATTTAAATCCCGCACGGCACCCGTTCCCCATGCAGGAAATATATTGGTCCGGGGAATCCTCTCGGTCACGCCCCGTCTGTCTGAAGCAGAGCTCCAGCGGATGCAGGAAACGGAAGCACAGATAGAACCGGTTGCCCCGCCGCTTCTGCAGACTGCAGGCGATTCGCACCTCATAAGTGCCTTTCCCGCTCAGCGGACCTCCGTTCAGTCCGCAGGACGTCATCTCCGACTGCCGGAACCTTCCATCCTCCTCCAATATAAGCTCCTCTGCGCATGCCTGGCGGGAATACTGCGACCGGTACGTCTGCCGATGATAAAAGATGTAGTACTTCCCGTTCAGCTCCAGGATCGATCCATGTGTATTTCCTGTAAAATTCGACGCCGTCCGGGGAACTGTATGTCCGGGCAGGCCGATGTCGCCGTTGCTCACCAGAACGCCGCCGAAACGAAAGCCTCTGTCCGGGAAATCTGATACCGCATAGCATAGTTCATGTCCCTGGTGGGAAGAATAGATAAAATAGTATTTTCCTCTAATCTTCCGCATCGACGAGGCTTCAAAAAACGGATGTTCCGCGCAAGCAGTCCTCTTCGCCCTGCGGATGCCCGGCACGATCGTCCTGGGTGCTTCTTTTACCGTGACCATGTCCGGCTCCAGAAGCGTCACCTGAGCGCCCGAGCGGTTGACCTTTGTCCCCCAGGAGAGATGGATCTCGTAGGATGCCGGACACCATCCTGTATACAGATAGACTTTGTCCCCCTCTACATAAACTCCCGGATCAAACTGCACGGTGTCGCCTTTCTTCTCCCCCAGCCGCTCACCGTCCGCATAGTGTACATAGTCATAGAACTCGAACTTTCCTGCCGGCTCATCGCAGACTGCCACTCCGATCAAAAACTGTTTTCCCAGAAAGTAATAGAGATAATATCTTCCGTCCGGCCCCTGCACACAGTCCGGTGCATAGAGATACATCTTTCCGTCCCTGTTTCCGGGATCGTCGGTGCGTTTCCATATCACGCCCTCATATCTCCAATCTGACAGATCATCCGCGGGAACTGACCAGCAGACATAATCATTCATACAGAACTCTTTCCCGCCGAACCTGTCATGAGACCCATAAAGGTACACCCTGTCTCCGAAAAGTCTCGGCTCTCCGTCTGGAATATATTCCCAGCTCGGCAGAAAAGGATTTACAGCCTGTTGCTTCACCTTTCATCACCTTCCGTTTTCCTTGTTTGCTCTCAATAGAAAAGATTACTATCAGTATACCAGCAGCGCTTTTGCCGTGCAAACGAAAGGTATTTAGAGCAGATGCACATATTCTTTTCCAATCAAACGCTTTTTTTGTTCTTTTTTCACAATTTCTGTGCTATACTGTTAAGTGATATTTCTTAAATCCGGGGCAGGTTCCTGATTTAGGAAAAGAAGCGAAACATGCAATGATATTATTTAAAAAGGAAGGTACTGAATTATGTGGGCTTACAATGAAACTTTTTATCAGATATATCCTATCGGATTCTGCGGCGCGCCCGTGCACAATGACGGCGTCACTGCTCACCGCATCCTCAAGGTGGGAGAATGGGCGGAGTATCTCCAGGAACTGGGGATCGGCTCCATCATCCTCAATCCGATCTTTGAATCTGACAACCATGGGTATGACACAAGAGACTTTACTAAGATTGACTGCAGGCTCGGGACGAACGAAGATTTTGTCAAGGTCTGTCAGGAGCTGCACGATCATGATGTGAAGATCATGCTGGACGGCGTTTTCAACCATGTCGGAAGAGGATTCTGGGCATTCAAAGATGTGCAGGAAAAGAAGTGGGATTCTCCATACAAGGACTGGTTCGTCATCAATTTTGACGGCAACAGCTGCTATAACGACGGTTTCTGGTATGAAGGCTGGGAAGGACATTTTGAGCTCGTCAAGCTGAACCTCCGCAATCCAGCTGTCGTTGATTATCTTCTCGGCTGTGTAAAAATGTGGATCGAGGAATTCGGTATCGACGGTCTCCGTCTTGATGTCGCTTACTCTCTGGACCACGATTTCATGAAACGGCTGCGCCGCTTCTGTGAAGAGATCAAGCCCGGCTTTGCGCTGATCGGCGAAGTTCTCTTCGGCGACTATAACCTGATCGTCAACGATGAGATGCTCCACAGCTGCACGAACTATGAGTGCTACAAGGGTATTTACTCAAGCTTCAACAGCATGAACATGTTTGAGATTGCCCACTCCCTGAACCGCCAGTACGGTCCGGAACAGTGGTGCATCTACAGAGGCAAGCATCTTATGAACTTTGTCGACAACCACGATGTGACCAGGATCGCGAGCATCCTTACCAACAAGAATCATCTGCCGCTCACCTACGGCCTGCTCTTCGGAATGCCGGGCATTCCGTGCATCTACTACGGCAGCGAATGGGGCGAGGAAGGGGTAAAAGCGCCGGATAACGACTACGCTCTGCGCCCATGCTTTGACAGTCCGAAGCCAAATGAACTGACAGACTTCATCAAAAAGCTGATCGCCATCCGCAGAACAAGCGACGCGCTCTGCAATGGAATTTACCGCAATGTTGTGATCACCAATCATCAGCTTGTTTTTGAAAGAAAGACCGACAGCGAGAGAATCCTCGTTGCGATCAACGCTTCCGACTCTGAATTCACCGCCTCAAACGGAGAGCTTCACGGCAGTTATATTGAACTTCTGAGTCAGGATACGGCTTCAGGCGCTGCAGCCAAAGACAGCTCCGGAGCATCTGACGAGGAAACGGCAGATCCTTCTGCCGCAGATACGCCTCAGGCAGAGTCTGCTGCGGCGGATCATTCTCCGTCGCAGACGCAGATCACGCTGAACGGCCAGCTTGTTCTGCCCCCGTACAGTGTACAGTATCTGAAATCCGTATAAAATTCTGTTCGCATAACAGGAGTATCAAAACGAGTGCCCCGGGAATGCTGTTTCATTCCCGGGGCGCTCGTTTTTCTTTTCTCAGGCAGCGGCCGTTTTTACTGCGGCATCCCTGGTTCTTATTCTTTTACAAGTACTTTGACGATCTCCGCCATGTACATCACATGATAGTCTTTTGCCGGATACCATTTTTCATCGATCCAGTCAGCAGTAAAGTACTCCGGTCCCATCGGCTGGCTGTACAGCTTTCTGCAGACAAAGATCATATCCGCTTCCTCAAAGGCTGTCGTTCCGTCCGTATAGTACGGCGTCAGCCCTGCCTCTTTCTCCTTGTCGCAGTCACGTCCGGATTTTGATCCGCAGATATTCAGAGCTTTCCTGTGCTCTTCTCCGTAGAAGGAAAGGGTAAACATCTCGCCGTTGTCGATGAATTCCTTCGTATATCTCTGGGGACGGATATAGACTGTTGCAACATTCTTTCCCCACATAATTCCCATGGCTCCCCAGCTTGCCGTCATCGTATTATGCTTCTTCTCATCTCCGGCTGTAACAAGCAGCCATTCTTTTCCGATTTTGGTGAACGGATTAAACTGAAGCTCCTCTGCATTCACTTCTCTGAATCCCATGTCTGATCATCCTTTCTCAAAAAGCTTTCTTTTGCCTGCTATTTTACGACTACTCTGCGGAAATTCTTTTTACCTTTTTTCACAATAATGCCTTCTCCCGCAAGCGCATCCTTTTCAAACGCCGCATTGATGTCGCCGACCTTCTCGCCGTCTACGGCTACACCGCCCTGCTGCACCGCACGTCTCGCCTCGGATTTGGACGGCACCAGTCCGCTCTTCACGAGCATTGTAAGGATGTCGATCACTCCATCTGTAAAATCCTCTTCTGTAAGCTCAGCCGTCGGCATCTGCGCCGCATTTCCTCTGCTGAACAGAGCACGCGCGCTCTCCTGCGCCTTCTGCGCCTCTTCCTCTCCATGAACAAGTTTGGTAAGTTCAAACGCCAGTATCTCTTTCGCAGTATTGAGCTGTGCACCCTCCCAGGAATCCATCTTGTCGATCTCCTCCAGCGGAAGGAAGGTCAGCATACGGATACATCTTAATACATCAGCGTCCGCGACATTTCTCCAGTACTGGTAGAAGTCAAACGGCGACGTCTTCTCAGGATCAAGCCAGACTGCTCCGGACTGGGTCTTGCCCATCTTCTTGCCCTCTGAATTCAGAAGGAGCGTGATCGTCATAGCCCCTGCATCCTCGCCCAGCTTACGGCGGATCAGCTCAGTTCCCGCCAGCATATTGCTCCACTGGTCGTCTCCTCCGAACTGCAGGTTGCATCCGTATTTCTGGAACAGTGCGTAGAAATCATATGCCTGCATGATCATGTAGTTGAACTCAAGGAAGCTTAATCCTCTCTCCATTCTCTGCTTGTAGCACTCTGCCGTGAGCATCCTGTTCACGGAGAAATGCGGGCCCACCTCTCGCAGGACTTCGATATAGTTCAGATCAAGCAGCCAGTCCGCATTGTTCACCATCAGAGCCTTTCCCTCTGAGAAGTCGATGAACTTGCTCATCTGCTTCTTGAAGCAGTCACAGTTGTGCTGGATCTGTTCCGGAGTCATCATGCTGCGCATATCCGTCCTTCCTGAAGGATCTCCGATATAGCCTGTTCCTCCGCCGATCAGTGCGATCGGCTTGTTGCCCGCTTCCTGAAGTCGTTTCATCAGGCAGAGCGCCATAAAATGTCCCACATGCAGGCTGTCCGCCGTCGGGTCGAATCCGATATAGAACACTGCCTTCCCATTGTTCACAAGATCTCTGATTCTCTCTTCATCCGTCACCTGGGCGATCAGTCCTCTCGCCTGAAGTTCCTCGTAAATTCCCATCTTCTTTCTCCTTTTCCTTCTATTCGTATGACGCCCCGGCGCCTCCCATTCCGACGAAGATCACTCCGGCGGAAAAAGAAAACGTCCTTACTGCTCATCGCAATAAGGACGTATGTCTGCCGTGGTACCACCTTACTTCACTGACACCGGTATGCGCAGTCGGCTCTGTCCGCCTCCGGCTGTCAGCCTCATTAAGAGCTGTAACGTGCTCTGCAACGTCGCAGCCTACTCATCTTCCACACTCAAGGAATCTTTTCGGTGCGAAGCTCAGGGATGTATTCACAAAACAACTGCATCATGCGCCTCTCATCATCCGGCTGCTTTCTGTTTTCGCAGTCATCTGCTACTTGTTCCCGTCAACGCTTGTCTCATATGTAGCAATCTTAGCCTATTGCGCCCGCTTTGTCAACCCTCTTCTCTCAGACGCTCCATCACTCCGGCGGCCCGTCTGACCAGTTCTCTGTCTGTCTGCCAGATCTCAAACTCACTGAATCCGGGAATTCCCATCGGAACCCCCTCCTTTCGGAACTCCATGCGGCTGTCCGTCACCTTTTTCCCCGACATGTGGAACGATCTCACGCCGGTACAGTCCGCCAGCTTATCAATGATCTTCGGGGTGATCCCCGCGCCCGCCAGGATCTCGACCCGTCCCCGGGATTTCTCCGCGAGTTCCGCCAGAAGGGAGCGCCCCTCCCAGGCTGAGCTCCTCTGACCGCTGGTGAGGATCGTATCGATTCCAAGGGTCACGCACTGCTCCAGGGCTTCATACGGATCGCGGCACACGTCAAAGGCCCGGTGGAGTGTGACGCCCACGTCTCCCGCGGCGTCCGTCAGTTCGCTCATCTGCTCCATGTTCAGAGTTCCGTCCGGGTTCAGTATGCCGATCACCACACCGTCGGCGCCCAAATCGCGGAACATCTCCACTTCTTCCTTCAGCGTCTGAAATTCATAGTCGTCATAGCAGAAGTCTCCGAATCTCGGCCTCAAAAGAGTCCGTATCTTCAGATCCGTATATCTCCTCACCTGCTTAAAAAGCGCCGGGCTCGGTGAGAGCCCTCCGATCACAAGGCCGGAGCAGAGCTCGATCCGGTCTGCTCCGCCTTCCCAGGCTGAAACTGCAGACTGCACGCTGTCCGCGCACACTTCAAGAATATATGACATCGTCTCTTTCCTCCTAAAACAGCATTCAAAAAGGAACAGGGTGAACTCCAATATAAAACACCCTGAAACTCAATTGGGGACGCAGCGAAACTGAATCCGTCTGCGTCCCCAATCTCAAAAGGGATTATCATATGTATGTTTTTACTTGCAAAGTTTTTTGAACTCGTCAGCTACAAACTGAACCTTTGTTCCGACGATTACCTGAACGGAAGTCTTTCCAGGACGGATAACTCCTGCAACACCTGCAGATTTGATCTTCTTCTCGTCAACCTTTGTGTAATCCTTGATCTCAAGACGAAGTCTTGTGATGCAGTTGTCGATAGATGTAACGTTTTCTTTTCCGCCTACACCTTCAAGAATGATCTTTGCAACTTCTGTAAAGTTATCATTGGAAAGAACAACTTTCTTCTCTGCTTCCTGATCGTCATCCTCACGTCCCGGTGTCTTCAGATCGAATTTCACGATCGCGAAACGGAATACAACATAGAAGATAATGAACGCTGCGATACCAAGCGGAATGATCATCCATGTATTCTGAGCTGCCGGAAGGGAAGCTGAGAACAGAAGGTCAGTAGCACCTGCCGAGAAACTAAATCCTGCGCGGAAGCCAACCAGTGTTGTAACAACTGAGAAGATACCGTAAAGGATAGCGTATACAAGGTACAGTGCCGGAGCAAGGAACATGAAACCGAACTCAAACGGCTCAGTAACACCGCAGACAAATGCTGCGATAGCTGCGGAAGCAACAAGACCGATAGCAGCCTGTTTCTTTCCAGGTTTCGCTGTGTGGACCATAGCGAGAGCAGCACCCGGTACACCAAACATCATACACGGGAAGAATCCTGACATGTACATACCAAGGCTCCATGTAACGTCTGCACTTGTATCTCCTGCCCAGAAGTGAGTCAGGTCACCAAGTCCGATGGTGTCAAACCAGAATACGTTGTTCAGTGCGTGGTGCAGACCGAACGGGATGAGCAGTCTGTTGAAGAATGCATAGAGACCAGCTCCGAAAGCTCCCAGGTTTGCGATTCCTTCGCCCAGCATAACCAGTCCTGTGAAGACGATCGGCCATACGAACAGAAGAACCACTGATACAATGATAGAAACAACACCGGCAACGATCGCTACGCAGCGCTTGCCGCTGAAGAATGACAGCCAGTCCGGAAGCTTCGTGCTCTTGAATCTGTTGTAGCACAGAGCACCGATGATACCGGCGATGATACCGATGAACGGGTTCTGGATCTTGTCAAATGCCAGTGTAGCATCTTCAGTAAGTGTTCTGATAACGGATACGTTTGCTGTTGACAGAAGATTCGTGATCATCAGCCAGGATACCAGGGCTGCAAGGCCGCCAGTACCGTCGTTATCTTCTGACATTCCTACACCTACACCAATCGCGAACAGGATCGCCATATTGTCAATGACAGCGCCGCCCGCTTTTACCAGATAGTATCCAATCTGCTCAGCAACAGAAAGGGTATATCCTTCTGCAAAGCCCTGCATTGTTCCCGGGCAGAGCAGATATCCGATACCCATGAGGATACCACAGATCGGCAGTGTCGCTACAGGAAGCATCAGGGATTTTCCTAATTTCTGTAAAAACTTCATACGTTTACCTCCTTCTTACATCTCTCATTGTTAATCCCTTTATCTATTTCAACCGGCTGCATCACCGGTCAAAATCAAACTTATTTCTGGATGACTACCGCGTCATCCCCCGGATTCACATCACTTCCGCTGATTCCCTCAACAGAAGCATAATCCGTTGTGTTGCAGACAAGCATCGGAGTGATGCTGTCATAGCCTGCTGCCTTCACCTTTTCCAGGTCAACCTCCAGAAGAAGATCGCCTTTCTTTACATGATCGCCTGCTTTTACATGACCTGTGAAACCGTCTCCGTTCATCTTGACCGTGTCCAGTCCCACATGGATGAGCACCTCAGCTCCGAAATCTGTGGTCATGCTGACTGCATGGAGTGTATCAAATACCATGCCGATCTCTCCGTCCGCCGGAGCATAGATCTTTCCCTCAGAAGGGATCACAGCCATTCCTTTTCCGAGCATCTCTTCCGCGAACGTAGGATCGCTCACCTGGCTCAGCGGAACTGCTTTTCCCTTAGCCGGAGCGCCGAGAACATATTTGTCTTCTTTCTTCTTAAAAAAATTGAACATCTTTCCTCCTATTCTTCTGCCATCGCGATCCGGCGGATATGGATGGACAGATACATAATCTCCTCCGCTGACAGCCTGCACCCAGCAGCCTCTTCAATATAATCGGCTATCTTCTCACTGCATGCATACTCCTTTGGATACTTCTTCTTCATCATCTCTGCCAGTTCACTCTCTTCATCAGGAAGAAGTTCCTTTCGGTACACCCGCTGAAGCAGGAATTTGACATGTGTGATGAACCTCTCATAATGCAGGCTTCCTTCATCCAGCCGGATCCCCAGCTCTCTGGTGACGATATCAAGAATATCTTTCATCTGATTTGGGAAATGGAGGGCGTCCCGGATATCTGTTCCGTATTCTGCGTTCACAAAATGCAGCGCGATAAATCCTGCCTCATCCTCCGGCAGACTCACATGAAGCCGCTCCCGGATCAGATCGATCGCATATCTGCCCAGCCCGTATTCCTGCGGATAAAATCTCTTGATCTCCCACAGAAGCGCGTTCTCTAAGTTGATCCCCTTCTGATATCTCTCGATCGCGAAATTGATATGGTCTGTCAGAGTCACATAGATACTCTGATTCAGCTTCAGCTTCAGAGTACTCTTCGCGTAAGAAATGATATCATTCGAGATCTGCGCATGCTCCAGAGGCATATTCGCCAGCAGCTCCTTGAACTGCTCCGCAACCCCCTGGCTCTCGATCCTGAAAACCTTCTCAATCTTTGAATTATCGATCACAGCACCGGCTCTCACTCCGAAGCCAATGCCTCTTCCCATCACCACTACTTCTCTTCCGGTCTCATCATAAGCAGAAACAATATTGTTGTTAATTACTTTCTCTACAGTCATAATCTGCCTTCCATAGGACAAAAAAACCAAATCTTATAAACACTCGTTTTGTTCTGTTTATAAAATTTGGTTTTGCCTGCCTCACAGTAACAATCCAGTACTATTTAATTCATATGTAAACTATAGCAAAAAAACACAATAAAGTCAATGAAGAACTTTATTTTTTGTTTATAATGTTTATGATTTCTTTATTATTTGCATTACTGCTTTTTGCCGTTCACATAGACAGCTTTCACGTTCAGATCTGCATCAAGGAGAACGAAATCCGCATCCTTTCCTTCAGAAATGCTTCCACATCTGTCATAGATGCCGATTTCTTTCGCAGGATTAGCCGTTGCGCAGCCAACAGCATCCTCCAGCGGGATTCCCATTTTCTGAACTGCAACTTTCAGGCATCCCATAAGGTTCGTGGCCGATCCGGCGATCGTTCCGTCCGCGAGTGTCGCAAGCGGTCCTTTCACGAAGACATCCTGTCCGCCCAGCGTATACTGGCCGTCCGTAAGCCCGGTCGCCCTCATACTGTCACTGATCAGAATGACTCTGTCCCTTCCGAACATCGCGAATGTCGCACGTACAACCGACGGATGAATATGAACTCCGTCACAGATCAGTTCTACGTGGCACTTCTCATCGTCACGGGCAGCGCCGATCACTCCAGGAGCACGATGGCTGAACGGAGGCATTGCGTTGTAAAGATGAGTCACGTGGCTTGCTCCCAGTTCAAGCGCCTTTGCCGCCGTATCATAATCTGCTACGGTATGGGCAATAGAGATGACCACGTCATCCTTCATTTCTTCAATAAACTCCATGGCGCCCTCATTTTCCGGAGCAATGTCCACCAGTTTGATCAGTCCGCCTGATTCCTCCTGCAGCTTTCTGAAAAGCTGTCCATCACATTTGCGGATATGTTCTGCCGCCTGGGCGCCTTTCTTTTTCTCGCTGATAAAGGGCCCTTCCATGTTGATCCCGACCAGTTTGGCTCCCTCTTTTCCGTCATAGCTGCCGGCTGTCTTCATGATTTCATGAAGCTCCGACTCTGCCAGAGTCATTGTTGCCGGACAGATTGAAGTCACACCAACAGACGCCTCATACTTCGCCATATTCTTGATCGCATCAACGCTCGCATCGCAGAAGTCATCTCCCACACATCCGTGGAAATGAATATCCACAAGTCCCGGGATCATATAACAGCCTTCGCCGTCGATCACCTCGCCGTCCGCCTCATTTACCGGGACGAATCTTCCATCCCTGACTCCGGCTTCTCCTTCTGTAAAAACTCTGTCTTCCCCGAATATTTTTACATTCTTGATAATCATCTCTATGCTTCCTTCTTTCTCCTATCTCGGAATCTTTGATAAAGCCGCACTGTCTGCCACGATCACTACATCACTGTGAAGCTGAAGCACTGACGCCGGCACTTCCGGAGTAACCGGTCCGAAGAATGCTTTCGCTACAATATCAGCCTTTGCCTCACCGTTTACAACAAGAAGGATCTTCTTTGCTTTCATGATCGTTCCGATTCCCATTGTATATGCCTGTCTCGGCACATCGTCAGCAGAAGCAAAGAAACGTTTGTTTGCTTCGATCGTGCTCTCTGTCAGATCAACGCAGTGCGTCACCTTTGCAAAAGAGCTGTCCGGTTCGTTAAAACCAATATGTCCGTTGTGTCCAAGGCCGAGCAGCTGGATATCAACGCCTCCCATTGAACGGATCAGTTCCTCATATCTTGCACATTCTTTCTCCGCATCCGGCTCTGTTCCGTCCGGTACATGTGTATTGTCAGGATTGATGTTCACTCTGTCAAACAGATGTTTGTGCATAAAATAGTAGTAGCTCTGGTCGTTCGTCTTGTCGAGCCCTTTATATTCATCCAGATTGACTGTCTTCACCTCGCTGAAATCCACATCGCCTTTGTTGTACCAGTCAACCAGCTGATCATATGTACCGATCGGCGTGGAGCCTGTTGCAAGGCCTAAAACACAGTCCGGTTTCAGGATCACCTGAGCTGACAGGATGTTAGCCGCCTTTCTGCTCATCTCCTGATAGTCTTTTACCTCATAAATTTTCATCTGACTCATCCTCCTCAATTTTGTTTTTGTTCCAGGTGTTCCTCCAGCGGCGTCCCGCCCTGCTTCCCGGTATGATTCCCGTTCTGCCACGCAGCTCGATTCCGCTCCGCTTCATCTCGCTGTGGCGTCCCGCCCTGCTTCCCGGTGCGATTCCCGTTCTGCCACGCAGCTCGATTCCGCTCCGCTTCATCTCGCTGTGGCGTCCCGCCTTGCTTCCCGGCGCGATTCCCGTTCTGCCACGCAGCTCGATTCCGCTCCGCTTCATCTCGCTGTGGCGTCCCGCCGTACCTCTCGGTGCGATCCCCGTTCTGCCACGCAGCTCGATTCCGCTCCGCTTCATCTCGCTGTGGCGTCCCGCCACATACCTCCGTGCGAAGCCGGTCTTTAGCAAGCCAGCTTGCACAGCCCGCCTCCACACGGAGGTGCGTGGCAGAACGGGATACAAAGAAACCAGATTTTCAGGGCATAAAGTGATACTTTATTTCTTGAAAATCTGGTTTTGCCTGCTTTAGAGTAACAACCCAGTACTTACAACTAAACTAATACTAACAATGAAGCTGGGAATTGTCAAGCCTTAACAGTCAGTTCTTTTATTTTCCTCTTTTTTATAGACAATTTTCACAAGGACAAGTCCCTGCGGAGGTGCTGTTGCACCGGCAGTTTCTCTGTTTTCTGCGTCGAGGATCTCCTTCACACGGGTCGGGGGATAGAAGCCCCTGCCCACTCTGATAAGAGTTCCGACGATGATCCGAACCATATTATATAGGAAACCATTCCCACTGATGCGGATCGTGATCAGGTCCCCGTCTCTTAGAACATCAAGGTCATAGATCGTCCTGACCGTATCCTCCACATCCGTCTTAATATTGCAGAAGCTCTTGAAGTCATGTCTCCCTCTCAGATACTCTGCCGCCTCCTGCATTTTCCCGATATCAAGGGGATAGGACACAAAAAAAGTGTCCCGTCTCCGGATCGGATCCGGCATCTCCCGGTTCAGGATGCGGTACTCATATGTCTTCACTGTATCCTGATAGCGCGGATGCCAGTCGAGAGGCACCTCTTCTGATTTTACAACAACGATATCTTCCGGCATCTCCCGGTTCAGCGCATAAGCGATCCGCTCTGCCGGAATAGAGGTGTCCGAGTCAAAAACCGCCACATTGCCCATCGCGTGTACACCGGAATCTGTCCGGCTGGCGCCGATCACCGTGATCTTTTCTCCTGTCAGCTCCGAGAGTTTCCGGTTGAGGACCTCTTCCACCGTGATCCCGTTGGGCTGGATCTGCCAGCCGCAGTAATCCGTACCGTCGTAAGCGACCGTAAGCTTAAACCGTTTCATTTTCCCTCCTCTCAGAAGATCCACAGCCTGAACGGCAGGAATCTTCCGACTGCAAAAATAATCACGATATAAAGCAGGGTGATCACATAGGCCCATCTGTCCCGCGCCTTGTACTTCAGCGGCTTCATCTTGGTACGTCCCTCACCGCCGTTATAGCACCTCGCCTCCATTGCCATCGCAAGGTCGTTGGCACGTCGGAACGCTGAAACAAAAAGCGGCACAAGGATAGGAGTCATCGCCTTGGCGCGCTGAATGATATTTCCCGACTCAAAATCAGCTCCCCGGGCGATCTGCGCCTTCATGATCTTATCCGTCTCTTCCAGAAGGATCGGAATAAAGCGAAGAGCAATGGACATCATCATAGCCACTTCATGTACAGGAACATTGATCCTGTTCAGCGGGCGGAGCAGTTTCTCAAGACCGTCTGTCAGACCGTTCGGTGAGGTGGTAAACGTCATGATCGACGAGCCCATCACCAGATAGATCAGGCGGATCGCCATGAAAACAGAAGTCCTCAGTCCGCTCTCCGTGATCGTAAAGATCCAGAAGTGTACCAGGGTGCTGCCTCCGCGGGTAAGGAAAAGATTCATCACTACAGTGAACAGGAGCAGGATCACAACAGGTTTCAGGCCTTTCACGATATATTTAAGCGGCACCCTGGACAGGTGGATCACACATCCAAGAAAAATCGTGGCGATCACATAGCCGATAAGACTGTTCTGTATAAAGAGAGACACGAGAAACAGAAGGGTGCAGACAATCTTCACCCTGGGGTCAAGTCTGTGTACCGGGCTCTCTGCCGGATAATACTGTCCGATCGTTATATCTCTAATCATGGAAACTCCTCATTATCTCATCCGCAGCCTCCGGGATCGTCGTCGCATCCGTCGATACCGGAAATCCGCGTTCTTTTAAATCATGCATGACATAGGTGACCTGCGGGGCCGCAAGCCCCACCTTTTCCAGCTCTTTATAATGAGAAAAGACTTCTTTCGGCGTACCGTCCAGCATCTTCTCCCCCCGGTTCATCACAATGATGCGGTCCACATAGTTTGCGATATCCTCCATGCTGTGGGACACGAGGATCACCGTCATCCCCGTCTCCCGGTGGAGATGCTGGATCTGATCGAGGATCTCATCTCTCCCCTTCGGATCAAGCCCCGCCGTCGGCTCGTCAAGCACCAGCACCCTCGGATGCATCGCCAGTATCCCCGCGATCGCAACACGCCGTTTCTGGCCGCCCGACAGTTCGAAGGGCGACTGGCTGTAATATTTCTCCGGAAATCCGACCAGGGCGAGCGCCTCTCTGGCACACTTCTCACACTCTTCCCTGGACAGCCCCTGATTTTTCGGCCCAAAGCACACATCACTCAGCACATCCGCCTCAAACAGCTGATATTCCGGATACTGGAACACAAGTCCGACCTGGCTTCTCAACTTCTTCATATCATATCCTTCTTCATAAATATTCTGACCCTCATACAGGATCTTTCCCGACGTCGCCTTGACCAGGCCGTTCAGGTGCTGGATCAGTGTGGATTTGCCGGAGCCGGTATGTCCGATGATCCCCACGAACTGGCCCTGCTCGATCTCAAAGCTGACATCTTTCAGCGCATGCTTTTCGTAAGCGGTGCCGGGACTGTATACATAATTCACATGTTCTAACGCAATCGACATAATGCCTCCACCAATTCTTCTCTTCTCAAAATTCCCCGCGGCAGGTCCAGTCCCCGCTTCCTCAGTTCTTCCGCCAGCATGGTCACCTGAGGAACATCCATCCGATAGGATTTCAGTTCGTCGACTCTGCTGAATATCTCTCTCGGCGTACCGTGCATGACGATGTGTCCGCCGTCCATGACAAAGACCTGATCCGCGTCAATGACTTCTTCCATATAATGGGTGATCAGTATGACTGTCACATTCTTTTCTTTTCTCAGCTTCTCCACCGCGCGGATCACTTCCCTGCGGCCGCTGGGATCCAGCATGGCAGTTGGTTCATCCAGGACGATGCATTTCGGTTCCATAGCGATGACGCCCGCAATGGCAACCCTCTGCTTCTGGCCTCCGGACAGTTTATTCGGAGACGCTTTTCTGTACTCCAGCATTCCCACCGAGCGCAGGCTGTCCTCTACCCGCTTCCAGATCTCGTCTGTGGGAACGCCCAGATTTTCCGGTCCGAATCCGACATCCTCTTCCACCACGGTCCCGATGATCTGGTTATCCGGATTCTGGAATACCATACCCGCTGTCTGACGGACGTTCCACAATTCCGCAGGATCACGGGTGTCTCTCCCGTCCACCCACATAGTCCCTCCGGTCGGCACGAGGATCGCGTTCATATGTTTCGCAAGGGTGGATTTTCCTGATCCGTTGTGACCCAGCACAGCCACGAATGAGCCCTGGGGGACATCGATATCCACACCGTCGATGGCGCGGTCTGTTCCGATCACATTTCCCTCTTCATCTCTCTTGTCATATTCGTATACAAGCTTCTCGGCATGTATCATTTCCATCGGCTTCCTGCCTCCATTTTTCTTCTCTGTTTCCGGACTTGTCGGAATTTATTGTACGTCATAGGCCGGTATTTTGCAAGGTGATCTTCAGACAGGCAGAGAGGACAGCTCTGTAATGTGCTGTCCTCTCCGGTCTTTTTTCCGTTTTCCGCCGCAGATCAGCCCTGCAGCATCTTTTTCAGCATCTCGTTCACCATGCTCGGGTTCGCCTTGCCCTTCATCGCGCGCATAGTCTGTCCGACCAGCGCACCCATGGCTTTCTCCTTGCCTCCTCTGTAATCTTCCACTGCCTTCGGATTATCGGCAAGAACCTTCTCGATCACTTCCCGCAGGGCACTCTCATCATTCACCATGCCGAGTCCGTTCTCCTCCACATATTTCTCCGGGTCAACATCATCTGTAAAGATCTGTTCAAACACCTTTTTCGCAACAGAGCTGTTGATCGTCCCGGCGTCCGTCAGGTCGATCAGCTTCGCCAGGTTTTTCGGAGAAAACGTCAGATCTTCCGGTTCCATGCTGTGCTCCTTCATCAGGCGGAGCGTCTCCACCATCAGCCAGTTCGCAACTTTCTTAGGCTTGCCGCAGACTGTCGTAGTCTCCTCAAAGATATCTGCCAGACGTTTTGACTCTGTGATGATCTCCGCATCATACTGAGGAATGTCGAACTCTTTCTTATACCGCTCCAGCTTTTCTGTCCTCAGCTCCGGCTGTCTCGCCTTTATCTCCGCGATCCACTCGTCGCTGATCACGACCGGCACAAGATCCGGTTCTGGAAAATAACGGTAGTCCTGCGCGTCCTCCTTGGAGCGCATCGCATAGGAATGCTCCTTATTGTCGTCCCATCTTCTCGTCTCCTGGACAACTTCTTTCCCGGCCTCCAGAAGCTCGATCTGACGCTCCCTCTCGCCTTCGATGGCATGTGCGATGGCCTTGAAAGAGTTCAGATTCTTCATCTCCGTTCTGGTGCCGAAAGCGTCAGAACCCGCCTCACGCACAGAAAGGTTCACATCCGCGCGCATGGATCCCTCCTGCAGCTTGCAGTCGGATGCGCCGAGATACTGCACGATCATCCGCAGTTTCTCAAGATAGGCGATGACCTCATCCGCTGAGCGCATGTCCGGTTCGGATACGATCTCCACCAGCGGCACGCCGCTGCGGTTGTAGTCTACAAGAGAGGTATCATCCCACTCATCATGGATGAGCTTGCCCGCATCCTCTTCCATATGCATTTCGTGGATCCTTACTTTCTTGGTTCCTGTTCCTGTCTCGATCTCCACATAGCCGTCTCTCGCGATCGGCAGGTAGAGCTGCGAGATCTGATAGTTCTGCGGATTATCCGGGTAGAAGTAGTTCTTCCGGTCAAACTTGCACACCTGGGTGATCTTACAGTTAGTCGCAAGCCCGATCGCCATCGCGTACTCTACCACCTGTTTGTTCAGCACCGGCAGGGAGCCCGGCATTCCGGTGCACACAGGGCATGTATGCGTGTTCGGCGCGCCGCCGAATTCTGTGCTGCAGCCGCAGAAGATCTTCGTCTTAGTAGCAAGCTCGATATGCACTTCAAGTCCAATGACTGTCTCATACTGTTTTGCCATGTTCTCTACGCCTCCTTCCCGAACTCTGCCGGTGTCTCATACTGTTTCTCTGTTGCGCACTCATATGTGTATGCCGCACGGATGAGAGTTTTCTCCTGGAATACATTTCCGATCAGCTGCATCCCGATAGGAAGTCCTCTGCTGTCCTTCCCCACGGGCACGCTCATGCCCGGAAGTCCCGCCAGGTTGACGGAAATAGTATAAATATCGCCAAGATACATCTTGAGCGGATCGCTCAGGCTTTTTCCAAGTTCCGGCGCTGTCGTCGGCGCCGCAGGACCGAGGATGACGTCGAACTTCTCAAAGGCTCTGTCAAATGCCTGCTTGATCAGCGCCTTCACACGCAGAGCCTTCAGATAATATGCATCATAATACCCTGAGCTCAGCACAAAAGAACCGAGCATGATCCTGCGCTTGACCTCTGCACCGAATCCCTCCGACCGTGTCCGCTTGTACATATCATGAAGGCCGTCATAATCCGCTGTCCGGTACCCGTATTTTACACCGTCGAACCGTTCCAGGTTAGAGCTTGCTTCCGCCGCTGCGATCGTGTAATATGCAGGAATCGCATATTTCACAAGTCCCAGGTCAAACATCTCCACAGATGCGCCTCTCGCTTTCAGCACATCCGCCGCTCTCAGGACAGCTTCCTTCACCTCACCGTCAAGGCCTTCTCCCATATAATCCCGCGGGATTCCGATCCGGAGACCGCTCACGTCGTCCACAAGAGCCTCCGTGAAATGATAATCTTCTCTCAGGATAGAAGTGCTGTCTTTCTGATCGTGTGATGCGACTGCTTCAAGCAGCGCCGCACAGTCCGCCACATCTTTCGCGATAGGTCCGATCTGATCAAGGGAAGATCCATATGCCACAAGGCCATATCGGGAAACCGTCCCGTAGGTCGGCTTCATTCCGACCACGCCGCAGAACGAACTGGGCTGGCGGATGGAGCCGCCGGTGTCTGATCCCAGCGCGCAGAAGCATTCCTCCGCAGCCACCGCCGCGCAGGAGCCGCCGGAAGAACCTCCGGGCACATGCGCCGTGTTGTGTGGATTTCTTGTCGGTCCGTAATAGGAAGTCTCTGTTGTGCTCCCCATGGCAAACTCATCCATATTCGTCTTGCCGATGATGACCGCCCCTGCTTTTCTCAAGTTCTCCACCGCCTCAGCCGTGTATGTGGGCTTAAAGTTTGAGAGGATCTTCGAACTGCATGTTGTAAGCTGTCCCCGGATACACATATTATCCTTCACTGCCACAGGCACTCCCGCAAGGGGGCTGTCCAGTTCTCCCGCATCGATCTTTTTCTGGATCTCATCCGCCTGTGCATAGGCTCCCTCTCTGTCCAGCGTCACATAACTGTTGATCACCGGCTCTGCCTCTTCCGCGCGGGCAAGGACCGCGTCCACTGCCTCCCGTACGGAAACTTCCTTCTTCTTGATCTTCTCACCAAGTTCCAGTGCTGTAAGTTTCAAAATATCCATCATGTTCACCACCTTTTCCGTCTCTACCCGATCGTCCGCGGCACTTCAAAACTGTCGTCCTTGCGGAGGGGCGCATTTGCCAGTGTGTCTTCCCTGTTATCACCGTTAGTGACCACATCCTCACGGAACACATTGCTCACAGGGAACACGTGGGACATGGGCTCGATGCCCGCAGTATCCAGTTCATTAAGAGTATCAATATAGTCGAGCATCTTCTCCATATCACTCTTCGCCGCTTCTTTCTCCTCGTCAGTCAGTTCCAGCTTTGCGAGGATCCCTACATATTCTATCGTCTCATCCGATATCTTGTTTGCCATATCCGACCATCCTTTCTCCTTCTGCTCTGTCGTCTGTTTCTATCTGTCATAATATCCTTCATAGTCCTGACCGCCGGTCACGGGACTTGGCACGAGCACCGCGCCGTCTCCGTCCGCCGTGATCTCAGTTCCTGCCGGGAGCACCGCATTGCAGTAGACCTCAGGTTCTTCACCGAACCAGACATTCTCCCACTGGTAATTCAGGTCCTCTTCATCATAGATCTCCCCCAGATAGACTTTATAATCGACTGTCACCCAGTCCGAACCGCTGATATCATAGACCCCTTCAGGGAAATCTGTTCCCGCCGTATATGTCCTGCCCGCTTCAAGCGGAACACTCTCTGTCAGCGGATTTGTCTCATAGGACATTGACTGTACCTGCGCGTTCTCCGAATGAAAATCCAGCCTGACCTGCCCGGAGATGGAAACGGCCGCGCCCTCATAAAGCCTCACATCTTCAAGCAGGGTCTTATCTCCATAGTCTTCGTCATATCCGAAATACTGATAGAGATAAATGCCATTCTCCGGATCATCTACATTCAAGGATCCTTCTCCGTCTGCAAGCTCCACTGTATAGCTTCCTTCCGGGATATTGACTCCCACATAGTATTTCCCCTGTCCCAAAAGTGCGTCATACACATCGCCGCTGTCAGAAAGCTCTCTTGCCGCGAACTGATACGGATCATAGTCTTCCTCCGTCCAGACCTGCCGGTCTGCCTCCGAATCTGCCGAATCAAGAAGTTCTGTTACGATCGGCACCCCGACCGAAATGATCAGGACCACCGCCACGATCCAGCCCAGATATCTTTTTGTCCGCATACCGTCGTACGGCCGGTCTGCCATACGGCGGGTCATCTGCATCGGCTTCGCCGCTGCAGTTCCCGGCGCCTTCCCATTTTGCGCAGACTGACGGCCTGATTTCTGTGTAATCGTCTTTTCCTCTGCCCGCTCTGCTCTCCGCGCCCTCTTTCCGGCAGCTTCTTC
This sequence comes from Lachnospiraceae bacterium UBA1818, assembly GCA_904419285.1. Taxonomy (GTDB): domain Bacteria; phylum Bacillota; class Clostridia; order Lachnospirales; family Lachnospiraceae; genus Mediterraneibacter; species Mediterraneibacter caccogallinarum. The sequence continues at coordinate 45,444 of CAJFQZ010000009.1, read as the reverse complement.
CTTCGCCGGCTTTTGTTCGTCCCGCTCCGCCCTTTCGACTGCTTTCTCTCCCGCAGGGGACAGGCTGCTCTCATTCAGCCGGTAATTTTTCTTCTGCTTTCTTGTGTTATCCAGTCCGCAGACAGTACACCGTCCATTATCCAGCTTCCCGCCGCACAGATAACATCTCTGCTTTCCAAACATGAGCTTCCCCTCTCATTGATCCGTACTCTCAGTTTCTCTCTGCACTAAGGCTCAAGCCTGCTCATATCTCTCGGGAAGAGCGTTGTCTCGCGGACATTGTCCTCTCCCAGAAGTTTCATCGTCAGACGCTCCAGTCCGATCCCGAGTCCGCCGTGAGGCGGCATGCCATGCTTAAATGCGCTGAGGTACTGCTCCATCCCTTCTTCTGTCATGCCTCTCTTCTCCATCTTGGCGAGGAGCTCACGGTAATCATGGATCCTCTGGCCGCCCGTGGTGATCTCCATCCCTCTGAAAAGCAGGTCAAAACTCAATGTATATGTTGCATCCGCCGGATCATCCATCGCATAGAAAGGACGTTTCTTTGACGGATAATGTGTCACAAACACGAAATCGGATCCCCATTCTTCCTTCGCATATCTGCTGATCAGCATCTCTTCCTCCGGTTCCAGGTCAAACGGGTTTCTGATCTTTCTCTCATACTTTTCCGATACAAGACGCTTGATCTCGTCAAACCGGACCGCCGGGATCTGCTCTGTCTCCGGAAGTTCCACTCCCAGGATCTTCAGCTCTCTGCCGTACTCCTCCGAAAGAAGCTTCATCGTATACTGGAGAAAGCCGGTCTCCATTGTCATAAGGTCCTCGAATCCATCAATGTATCCCATCTCAAAATCAAGGCTTGTATATTCATTTAGGTGACGCTTTGTATTGTGCTTCTCCGCACGGAATACCGGTCCCGTCTCAAAGACTCTGTCAAACACTCCCACCATCATCTGTTTATAAAACTGCGGGCTCTGCTGCAGGACTGCCGGCCTGTGGAAATAATCCAGACGGAACATGTTCGCCCCGCCCTCCGCGCTCCTGGCGCCGATCTTCGGAGTATGGATCTCTGTGAATCCCTCGCCGTATAAGAAATCCCGGAATCCTCTCACAATCCCTTCCTGGATCTTGAACTTTGCTCTCTCCCTGATGTTTCTCAGTGAGATCGGCCTGTAATTCAGCTTCGCTTCCAGCGATGTATTGAGCTTCCACTTGGCGATCGCCAGGGGCATCGGCTCCACAGGACTGCTCAGTACTTCCAGGCCGTTCAGCCGGATCTCGATCCCGTTCGGCGCCTTCTCCGACTCGGTCAGCACGCCGGTCACTTCCACCGTATCCGCCTCTTTCACATCTTTCAGCTCAAATCCGGATACGCCTTCCTCGTAGACGCACTGTACAAGTCCTTCCCGCTTGCGCAGGATGATAAACGCGATATTTCCCATGTCTCGGATAACGTGCACAGCTCCGTTTACCCGCACCTCTCTGCCGGTCATCTCCCCGGTCAGCAGCTCGCTCAGTTCCAGTGTCCGTGATTCTTTCTTTCCTGTTACAAATTCCATTTTTCTTTCTCCTTTCAGATCCTGCACCCCGGAGAAAACAAAAAGCCCCGGGATACATCAGTATCCCGGGACGGAAATTATCAAGATAAAATCCGCGGTACCACCCGCATTGAACCGTATCTTCTTTCCCGCCCTCAGCAGGGAATCCGGTTCCTCTCTTTGCATGTAACGTATGCTCCACGTACCGCCCTACTTAGGTTCAGACGGTCAGCTCCCAAGTGTTCCCTTGATCTCCTCCGCTGTCCGGCGCTCTCAGTCGGTGACGCCTCCTTCCTGTCAGTTTCTGAAGACCCGAGTCTTGTTCATTGCCTTTGGTAGTTTAATACTTTAGTTTATTAAAACTTGTTTCCCATATTAGCACATCACTTTTTGATTTGCAACTGTTTTTTTTATGAATTTCATATTACTGTGAACGCAGACAATTCATCCACGCCTTTTACTGGAGCTCGCTCAGCACGGTATCGTACGCTGTCTGAAGCTGGTTGTCAGCGTCCGGATTTTCCTCGTCATAGACATATTCTACTTCCACATCCGGCACGACTCCGGTGCCGTTGATACTCCTGCCGTTCGGCGTATAATACTCTGCGATCGTGATCTTCAGACAGGTGCCGTCCCCCAGATCCATCAGCTGCTGGACCACACCTTTCCCGTAAGTGGTGACACCGACGATGCTGCCGATCCCATAGTCCTGGATGGCGCCGCTGAATATCTCAGAAGCGCTGGCGCTGTACTGATTGACAAGGACAGCCAGCGGTTTCGTAAACTCATTGGAGCCGTCACAGCTGATCTCCTCAGCATCTCCATTTTTATCAACGATCGAGACGATCGGTCCCTCCGGGAGCAGAAGCTTCAGCATATCCGTCACAGTAGTCAGATTTCCTCCCGGATTATTCCTCAGATCGATGACAAGCCCTGCCATCCCCTGCCCTTCCAGACTGTCCAGCGCTGACTTGAACTGTTCATATGTGATATCGTCGAATTCACTGACAGAGATATATCCTACCTGGTCATCGAGCATAGTGCTGTCCACCGTCTGCATCTGGATCGTATCTCTGACCGCAGTCGTCTCTATCTCCTGCCCGTAACGGAGTACTGTGATCTTCACCTCTGTCCCTTTCTCGCCTTTGATCATGGATACGATACTGTCCAGATCCATTCCCGTAACATCGGTCCCATCCACCTTGGAAATGACGTCACCAGCCTGAAGTCCCGCCTTCTGTGCTGGGGAATCTTCGTACACTGTGTTTATGACCGCGCCGGTCCCTTCCGGATTCTGGCTCATCGACGCGCCGATGCCGGAAAACTCCCCGCTTGTAGACTCTGCAAGGGCCGCTGTTTCCTCTCTGTCATAGTATTCTGTGTAAGGGTCCCCCAGCGCCGCCGCATAACCGGAATAGATTCCTTCCGTCAATGCATCCTCATCGATCTGATCGCCGTAGAGATAATACCTGTCGATCAGAGAATTGAGCAGATCAAGCTTCACTGCCACATCGTCCTCGGACACCTCCCCTGATGCATAGGTATCGAACGGAAATCCCCCGTACAGGTATACCTTCACGCCCCAGGCACAGGCGCCGATCAGCAGCACGGCCAGAGCGCCGACCGCCATTCCCGCGCCGAATCGATGCCTTCTTTTCTTTCGTTTTACAGGAGGCTTTATCGACTCCTGTCCTGTGTTTCCCGCATCCTTCTGCTGATTCATATCCTGGCTCATAGTTCTGTCTCCATCCTGTGATTTTTCTTAAATAACGGAAAAGACAAAGCAGAAGCCTTCCACTTTGTCCTCCCTCTTTGTATGTATATCCTTTTATACTACAGATAGTTATCCGGCCTTACCGGAACACCGTTGAGTTCCACCTGGAAATGAAGGTGGGGTCCCGTAGACTGTCCCGTACTTCCCACATATCCGATCTGCTGTCCCTTCTCTACATACTGTCCTGCGCTCACACAGATTGCCGAGTGGTGCATGTATTTTGTCACCAGACCGTTGCCGTGGTTAATGACCACCCAGTTGCCTGCGCTGTTGCTCCAGCCCGCCGTAATGACCGTGCCTGCGGCAGCGGCGTAGGTCGGCGTTCCTGCCCGGGCGGCATAATCATTCCCCTTATGTCCTCCGGTCTCATAGGGCCGGTTCTCGCCAAAATAACTGGACTGATATGTCATACCCGGACAGGGATGAGTAAAGTAGCCGTTTCCGCTCACTACATTCCCTCCGGAACCGGGGCGGTAGGAACTTCCGCCCGACTGTGCGGCAGCCTGCTCTTTGCGGAGACGCTCAGCCTCTTCCGCCTGGCGCTTCAGCTCTTCGATCGTATCTGCATTCTCTCCGATCTGTTTCTCCAGATCGTCGATCTGAGCCTCCTTGCTGTCCAGCAGGGCCTGTACTTCTGTCTGCTGACTCGTCAGCTGATCCTGAAGTGTATTCAGCTCAGTATATTCTTTCTGAAGAGAAGCCTCCTTCTTTTCGACGTCCTTCACTACTCTCTGGAATTCCTCGAGCATATCTCTATCATATGCAGAAAGCTGTGAAACATACTCCGCCTTATTGAGAAATTCTGTGATGCTCCTGCTCTCAAGAAGGATCGTAAAGAACTGCGTGTTCCCGCTCTCGTACATGAACTTGATGCGCATCTTCATGCTCTCGTACTGATCATTCTCATCTACTTTCGCCTGGATCAGCTCATTCTCAGCATCTGCGATCTCATCCTCTTTCGCCGTCAGCTTCTCCTGTGTCTCTTTCATGCTGGTAATGATGCCGCTGAGCTGCTCGGTAAGAGAATCCTTCTCCGCTTCGGCAGCTTCTTTCTGCTGCTCCAGCTCATCAGCTTTCTGCTGCGCCTCATCAAGAGTCACTGCATTTACATTGAGAACCAAAGCCGAACTCATAACAAGCGCCAGCATCCCCCCGGTTAATCTTTTCTTCAGTCCTCTCATAGTATCCTCCTATACTTTCAGGTGCTTCCGTACTGTAAAGAAACTTCCTAAAAATCCGATGCCGATTCCCATCGCGAGACCGATCGGCAGCAGATAGCGGTACACACTCCAGACCGGCAGAAAATCGATGATATTCTGCAGGATGCTGAATTTCTCCATGATGAACTGTACTGCCTTGTCATAGAGTACATACAGCAGCGCAAGCGGGATCAGCGCTCCGAAAATACCGATGATGATACCTTCGATCACGAACGGAGACCGCACAACAAAGTCCTTCGCTCCGATATACTTCATGATCGCGATCTCCTCGCGGCGCACTGTGATACCCATTGTGACCGTATTGCTGATCAGAAAAATGGACACGCCGAACAGGATCGCGATAATTGCGATCGATACATACGCAACCAGCATGTTCACGCTGGAGAGCGTGTTGGCGACCACATCCGACTTGTTGACCTGACGAACGCCGTCAAGGCTCTCGGCAAAACTCACAAGCTCATTCTGTGTCTCTGAAAGCGATCTGCTCTCTGAGATCATATCCTGATCGTTATCCATTGTCTTCATGTAAACTTCATAGTTATCGGAATTCATCAGCGGATTTTCACTCCATCCGTCCGCAAGATTCGAATTTTCGCCAAAGTACTCCGTCTTAAAGGTGTCCCATGCCTCCTCGGCTGAAACGTACCGTACCTCTGACACGTCATCTCTCGCCCTCAGCTGATCCCCGATCTCTTCCTTCTGTTCCTCCGTCGCATCCTCATCAAAGAATACCGTGATGGCAACACCTTCCTCGGCCGTCCTGATAATGTACTGGAAGTTCAGAAGTATAGAGAAAAACAGACCGAAAAGAAAGATACAGGCTGACATGGTCGCAACGGACGCGAGAGAAAACATTTTATTTCTCCAAATGTTCTTGATACCCTGTTTTCCTACGTATCCTAATGTACTAATCCTCATCTATATACCCACCTTTTTGTTCATCACTCACGATCACGCCCTGTTTCATCGTGATAACCCGTTCGTTCATCTCGTTTACGATCTCCTGGTTGTGCGTAACGACAAGTACTGTCGTTCCACGCTCGTTCGCCTCCTTCAGGATACTCATGATCTCCCAGGAATTTGTGGGATCAAGGTTACCTGTCGGCTCGTCGCACAACAAAATGGCAGGCTCATTTACAAGCGCCCTTGCGATCGCGACACGCTGCTGCTCTCCTCCGGAAAGCTCCTTCGGGAAAGACTTGTACTTCTGGGCAAGGCCCACAAGAGAAAGCGCAGCCGGCACTTTCTTCTTGATGATCCTCGTCGGAGTCTCTGTCACGCGAAGTGCAAAGGCAATATTTTCATAGATGTTTCTGTCTTTCAGAAGACGGAAGTCCTGAAAGACAACTCCAAGACCTCTTCTGTATTTTGCAATGTTACGATGTCTCATTCGGTTGAGGTTCTGTCCGTTTACAATGATGGTCCCATCCGTAGGATTGAGTTCCTTCATGATCAGGCGGATCAGCGTGGATTTTCCCGAGCCGCTGTCGCCGACAATGAAAACGAATTCCCCCCGCTCGATCTTCACGGAGACCCCGTTAAGGGCGGCATTCCCTTTGGAATACTCCTTCGTCACATTTCTTAATTCAATCATATGTTCCTCCTAATTATTCATACTCCTGTGCTGTACCGGCACTCCCCTGCCGCGCCGTCTCCGCCTGATATTCCGTGCTCTAATATTCCTGCGACTCCATGTAGTTCATATACTGCACGACCATGAGCGCGATCTTGAACGTGATCGCGTCCTCGAAGACACGGAGATCCAGCCCGGTGCTCTTCTGGAGCTTGTCCAGTCTGTATACAAGAGTATTCCTGTGAATATAAAGCTGCCTGGACGTCTCTGACACATTGAGGCTGTTCTCAAAGAACTTGTTGATCGTCGTCAATGTCTCCTCGTCAAAGTCGTCCGGAGATTTCCCCTCAAAAATCTCTTTGATGAACATCTTGCACAGCGGGATCGGGAGCTGATAGATCAGGCGTCCGATGCCGAGAGTGGTGTATGCCACGATATCCTTCTCCTCAAAGAAGATCTTGCCTACGTCAAGTGCAAGCTTCGCCTCTTTGTAAGACTTGGAAACCTCCTTGATATCGTTGACGATCGTACCATATGCGATATGGACCTGCTCTTCTCCGCCCTCATTCCGAAGCGTGTCGAGCATCTCCTTCGCCATCTTCTCCAGTTCCTTGTTGCCGTCTTTCTCTGAGAGTTCCTTTACGACAATGATATTCTTCTCATCCACTGCGGTGATAAAGTCCTTTGACCTTCCCCCCAGTAGATTCCTTACATTGTCAAGCGCGGCACTGTCCTTTTCGTGCAAGGTTTCAATAATAAAGATAACACGTTTTACTTCTGTGTCAATATGTAATTTTTTCGCGCGGTTATAAATATCTACCAGAAGGAGGTTGTCCAGGAGCAGGTTTTTGATGAAATTATCTTTGTCAAAACGTTCCTTATACGCCACGAGAAGAGACTGGATCTGGAACGCCGCGATCTTCCCCAGCATATACACATCCTCCGACTCTCCCTCCGCCAGGAGAACATACTCAAGGCGCTGTTCATCAAAGATCTTAAAAAACTGGCATCCCTGGATCACCTGGCTGTCCGCAGGAGATTCCACAAAGGAAATCACAGCACTTTCGTACTCTTTTGCCGCATCAAATGTTTCTGCCAGTTCCTTCCCCTCTGTGTCCATCACACAGAAATCCACTCTTGAAATCCCCTTCAATCCTTCAATCGTATTCTGAAGTATCTGATTTGAAATCATGTTTTTCCCTCCGCTTCTCAGTGCAATCTCATGTACATTTTTCACAAAATTAAAATTCCCATAGCTGGTCCGTACAAATACTCATTTAATATATTAAGGCAAAACACCAAAAAAGGAAAGAGGAAATCAAATTTTTTTATGCATTTTCTCAGACTTTTTCACAAAAAAATCACATTTTTCCCGTATACATTGTTCACAAAAGGCAGGGCTTCCCCTCCTCCTGCCATTTTTTCTCATTTATCCTTCTGTTCTTTTTCCACTCTGTGCCAGAATGTCTTCTTTATGAAGAAATGTTTTATCCTTCGAAAAATGCGGAGATCGTCATAGCTCCTGCCCAGCGCCGGGCCGCATCCGAACCATACCCTGGCATTGAGCAGCGCCTTGTTTTCTGATATGAACTGTTCCTGATACGGGGACGGCAGAACGGACAAAATACAGTCTGTCTCCGTCCCGTTGATATCGTTGATCACAGTCTCCTCCCGCCCGCTCTGAGCGGACAGAAGGGCATGTCCCACGATCCTGATCCCCCGGTTGTATCTTCTGACCGAATCTTCGACCCGTTCCAGTTCCTCCTCTGTCTCCGCAAGAAGATAGACTCTGCCGTGATTTTTCTGGAGATATTTCATGAACATCCGCAGAAACACGCGCTCTTCCGCCTCCTGCAGCCGCTTGCGGTCATGGACATCCGCTGCCGTGAGGATCTCTTTGTCTCCGGGAAGGACAATTCCGATCCGGCCCACCTGTTCCTTCCACTCCATATCTTCCTGACCGCTGAGCAGCATGTCCATGGACATGATCTCGATCGTGTCTATGGACTCGCTCTCCAGGAACTGCATTGCCTGTATCATCGTCTCTTTTGCAGTCAGGTTGTCCATTTCTATATCGAATATACTTATCTTCTCTTCCATTCTCATCACCCTCTGCAACTCCCCAGTTGTACAATTGTACCAAAGATGAACGGCTTTGTAAAGAAGTTATCATCTCGATCAGGTTACTGTCCGTGCCGCCCACATAAGCGGTCTCAGCACGAAGTGCGGAACCGGAGTGCGTCAGCGCAGCGGCGGCATTTCCTTATTTTTCCTTATTTTTTCTTTTCTTTCCTCCGCTTTTTTGTGACAAGCCCTCCGATGCGCCCTGTCTCCTTGGACGTAAGAGAACGCCATCCGCTTTCCATAACCTTGTCCAGCAGCCCCAGCTCTTCAGCGACCTCATACTTCAGCTTTTCCTCCGGCTCCAGATTCCTCAGGTCGATCGGTTTCTCTTTTTTCTTTCCCATACTATGCCTTCTTTCTGCTTTTTCTGGAGTATTGCCAGGAAAGCCTGAAGACATACAGAACGGGACAGCCTTCTGAAGACTGTCCCGTTCTGTAAGGATGATTCTTATTTTGTGTTCTATACCGGACTGTCCGGAATAATGATGGCCGCTATGATGTAGACCAGGATCCCGGTCCCCGAACATCCCAGGAGCACGGCCAGCAGTCTGACCAGAGTAGGATCGATATTCAGGTATTCTCCGATTCCTCCGCAGACGCCGCAGAGCATCCTGCTCTTCCTCGACCGATATAATTTCTTTCCATCCATAAAATCGCCTCCCGTTTTCCTTCTTCTTAGTATAGCACTTATTTCTTATTATCGGAACAGGATCTCGATCCTTCCTATCTCGCATTCTGCCTCTATAGTACGGCTGCTCCCGTTATCCTCTGACGTTTTGGCTCCGATCCCGCCATAATTCTCACCGCCGATCTCGATCTCTCCGACATCACATTTCATTTTATAATTATAATCTGTACGGCTGCCGGGCATTGTATAGAGGATCTCTCCTACTGTGCAGTCCAGCTTTGCTTTTTCTGAGGTCTCCCCCTCCAAAGTGATCTGTCCTGCTCCACACTCTGCTTCCAGCTTCTCTGCCGAAAAGCCGGAAACTTCGATCTTGCCTGCATCCGCGCTTACATCCAGCCGGCCGGCACTGATTTCTTCCATTGACAGACAGCCGGCACCCGCATCAGCAGTGATCTTCTCCATCTTCCTGCTTTCCGGGATACTGATGAACAGGCTCAGCTCCTCCGCAGAATAATCCGACGCAAGCTGTTTCAGCCGTTTTCCTCCCTCTGCTTCGATCTCCAGTTTCTTTCCTTTCGGTTCGATCCGGATCTGCTGCCGGATGCCGTCTCCCATACGGCTCGTATCAACGACGACCTGATCGCCGCTGTATGTTCCGACGAAGACGGCGATATCCGTAACTTCAAGCTCCAGCTCATCGATTCCGTCAAACCCGAGGATATCTCCGCCGTCGGGAGCCTTAACCGTATAATCTGAAGAAAAAGATTCCGCGTCCAGCTCCGCCAGTTTTCCCGTGATCTCCGGGAGCGCTCCGTTCCTATGATCCGTCCAGTTCTCCCTGATACTGTCCAGCCATGTTCCCAGTTTCCTCTCGCCATCTGTATTCCTGATCGGCGCGCCCAGGATGATTCCTGCCGCCACCATGACGATCCCGGCTGCGGCGAGTACTGCGCACACGATCCAGAGTATTTTCCATCGTCTCTTCATCTGTCCCTATGCCTCCCTTCTTTGAAAAGGCCTTCTGCACAGATTCACAAACCCTCTCAGCATGGCCGGATACACGACTGCGCATAATTTCACGGCAGCTGCCACGGCGATCAGTCCCACCACAAAGAGAAGGATCCCGATCCCGCACACCAGCAGCGCCATGGGCAGCACGTCAAAAAACAGGCCGATTCCGGCCGCTGTCACTGCAATGCCGGCGATCATCAGAGCCGCCGCACCGACGACGAGCCCCGCGCAGATTCCGATAAACGCGCATAAAACACCGATCACCACGCACACGGCTGTTCCTATACCTCCCAGGATCCCCGGGACCACAGTGAGGAGGATCAGGACTACAAGGAGCACCTTAAGCCTGCGGCTGGTCCACGGAGCCTGCTTTCCTGTACTGCCGTCTGAATCCTCTGCCGGCTGCTTTGTCATATAATCTTTCTTTTCATAGTCTTCCTCCCGGAACTCATTTCCATAATAGTCCGCGCGGATCGTGGCAGCCACCTTCTCGGGACCGCCCAGTTCTCTGATCACTTCCTGCTCATTCTCTTCTCCTGCGTCCTGCAGATAATCTTCATAGTACTGTATCGCCGCCTGACGTTCCTCCTCCGGCAGATCGGCGAGCAGTCTCTCAAGCTCCGCCAGAAATTCTGTACGTCTCATCCAGACACACCTCCCTCAAATATTGAGCTGATCCTGCTGCTGTAACTCTTCCACTCCTGCTTGTAAAGTGCCAGCTGCGCCATCCCCCGCTCCGTCACCTTATAGTATCTCCGGTTCCTTCCGTCGAACTGCCTGTCATACACTTCCAGGCATTCATCCTTCTGAAGCCGCCGCAGCACCGGGTACAGGGTGGATTCAGACACATCCAGCACTCTGCGCACATCCTGGGTGATCTTATACCCGTATGTCCCCTCGCTCTCACCGGACACGACCGCCAGAACGATCGCATCCAGAAGTGCAGCGCCTGTGTTGAAAACCATCTCATCACCTCTCTCAGAAACAGAATTACTCTTCTGCTCTCATCTGGTATTTTATTTTGATGTAATATTATTTTGTTTTCTATATTATATTTCGTATAATATTAGATGTCAACACAATAACTACTTAAATAATCTCAAGATTTTCTAAAGACCGCCGGACTGCCGCTGCTTCATGAAGTCTGAGTCTAAAAGAAAAAGGACTGCCGCAGCAGTCCTTCCTGATCTTATTTTTCTCCCGCTCATCGGAATACACTGATGATCAGAATAAGCGGTCGAATCTCTCCATTGCCTCCGCCGTCTTCTCATGAAGCCCGAAGGAGGTCAGCCTGAAATAGTTCTTTCCATTCTCCCCGAATCCGGCGCCCGGTGTACCGACGATCTGGGCATTCTCCAGAAGGTAGTCAAAAAACTCCCAGGATTCCATCCCTTTCGGGCACTTGAACCAGATATACGGAGAGTTCACTCCGCCGGTAAACGGAATATTCTTCCTGCGCAGCATATCTGCGATCATCCGTGCATTTTCCATATAATAATCGATATTCTCATGACACTCTTTCATGCCCTCATCTGTGAATACCTGCGCCGCAGCATACTGGATGATATACGGCGTGCCGTTGAACTTGGTGGACTGTCTTCTGTTCCACATGTCGTGCAGGCTCATCTGGCTTCCGTCAGAAACAGTGAACACAAGCTCCTTCGGAACGATCGTGTAGGAGAAACGGGTTCCTGTAAATCCTGCGGTCTTGGAGAGTGAGCAGAACTCGATGGCGCACTCTTTCGCCCCTTCTACAGTGTAGATGCTGCGCGGAAGATCCGGCTCGGACACGAATGCTTCGTATGCAGAATCAAAGAGGATCACCGCGTCATTCTTCAGTGCATAGTCCACCCATTTCTTAAGCTGGTCTTTATTGTAGCAGGCTCCTGTCGGATTGTTGGGGGAGCAGAGATAAATGATGTCCGCCTTCACCGACTCATCCGGCATAGGAAGGAAGTTATTTTCCTCGGTCCCGTTCATATAGATGATCTTCTTGCCGTCCATCGTGTTCGTATCTACGTAGACCGGATATACCGGGTCCGGTACAAGGATCACATTGTCTTTTGCGAACAGCTCTGTGATATTCCCGGTGTCGCTCTTGGCTCCGTCAGAGATAAAGACAGCATCAGGATCGATCTCCACACCGTTCTTTGCATAATACTCGGCAACAGCCTTGCGGACAAATTCATATCCCTGTTCCGGGCCGTACCCCTTGAACGTCTCTGACGAAGCCTGTGAATCAACTGCTTCATGGAGTGCGCTGATCACGCTCTTTGTCAGAGGACGCGTTACATCGCCGATCCCGAGGCGGATGATCTCTCCCGCTTTCTCCGGATGCTCTTCTTCATATACCTTCACTCGTCTGGCAATCTCTGCAAAAAGGTAGCTGTCCTTTACATTCTGATAGTTTTCATTTAATCTTGGCATTTCCAATCTTCCTTTCTTACGCACCGTCCCTCACAGGAATCGGGCATTTCCTGATTTAATGACAAAAAGCGGGACTGTTCCCGTCATGCCGCCCCATTGCGGCACTGCGGAAATAAAAGAGCCCGCTCTGTTATCCTGCAGGCATATTCTAACAGAAAATCTCCTTTTTTAAAAGAAGTCTGTCCGATTTTTTATGAAAATATCTCTCATTTCATGAAAAATTGAATCTCTTCCTGTCGTTTTTATGCCTGTCACTGTATAATATGCACCATCCCGCGGGCCAAAACCGGCTCCTCCAACGCCGTCCGCCCGGATAAAACCGCTCCGTTCTTCCGATGTTCCGCCGGTCAGAGAGCGAGCAGATGATGCACGATCACGCCGACGATCACACAGTGCGCCGCGAACATCACCGGAACTCCGATCATAAATTTCGGTTTTCTCGTCTTATGGTGGAAAAGGAGCATTCCCGCAAGCGCACCCACAGACCCGCCTGCCAGCGCGGTCAGGAGCAGCGTCCGCTCGGGGATCCGCCAGGCCCCGCTCTTCGCCTTCCACTTGTCGAGTCCGTACATGATCCACGCGGCAATATTGATGATGATCAGATAATACATCAGATATCTCATACTTTGATCTCCTCCTGCAGTGTAAATGAATAGATGACCTTCTCCTTCACCGGCTTTTCAAGGAGCTGCTCCAGCGCCCTGGCATAATAGTCCAGCTGCGCGTGATACTTTTCCTTCAGTTCCTGTCCGGACCTCACCTTGTCTGTCTTGTAATCCAGCACTACAAGACCGTCCGTTTCCTCAAAAAACACATCGATGATCCCCTGGACCAGGATCTTCTCTCCCGAACGGTCTTCCGGGTAGATCTCCGATGCATCCACCCCGAGGACAAAGGGCTGTTCTCTGTACAGCTTTCCTCTGGCGGCAGCATCAGCCATCCGCCTTCCGCTTCCACAGTTCAGGAACGAAAGGATGTCTCCCGGCCGGATGCAGTCCGCCATCTCCCCGGTCAGTTTTCCGTTTTCCCGGAACCGCTCCACTGCTTCGCGCAGTGTCTCCTCATCGTAGCTGACAGAAAATTCCAGCAGTTCCAGCAGCTTGTGATAGGCACTACCGCGGGGCGCGCCGGTCAGGATCTCATCTTCCTGCAGGAACTGAGGGATAAGCGGGACCGTCTCCGGCTCCTCATACATCTCTTCTCCCGCTTCCTCGGACAGAGACGCTCTCTTTTTCAGCTCCGAGACAGTAAATTTCAGCTTCATGACTTCCTCATCCGCATAGGGATACCGGTAGCCCAGCTGTTCCTCCAGCTGCTTTCTGAGCGCAGGGATATAGACTTTTGTGCGGTCCCAGTGCCGGAGCACATCAAGAGCGGTCTCTTCCGCCCGTCTCTCCACTGCTCTGCTCAGCATCGTCTCCTGCCCGGATACCACGCGGACATCGATCGGGCAGGATGCCTGCCCGGCCTCCGGAAGGACTGCCGGAAGGATCCAGTCCAGACAGGTCTTCGCCCCCTCCAGCTGATACAGGCCGATCTCCTCCGCACCGACTGATGAGGGCGCATTTTCTCCACGGCGTTCTGCCTTCCTCTCCCGTTCTTCAGCCGCCCCGGTATCTTCCGGCTCCATCCTGAGCGTCTCCGGGATCTCCGCAGCGCCGGTCAAAATCAGCTTCTCCTTTGCCCTTGTCATTGCCACATAGAGCACTCTCAGTTCCTCTGCAAGATTCTCAAGCGCTGCTTCCTCCTGAATGATCTTCTTCAGGAACGTGGAAGTCCTGGTCCTCCGGGCAAGATCCACTGCGTCCATCCCCACGCCCAGCTCCGGATGGAGCAGGATGCTTCCCCTTGTATCCTGCGTGTTGAACCGTTTCCCAAGTCCTGCGGTGAATACGATCGGAAATTCCAGTCCCTTGCTCTTGTGGATACTCATAATGCGCACTGTATCCGACTGCTCGTCCAGAATGCTCGCTTCCCCATAATCCACATCATATTTCTTCAGCTGTTCAATATATCTCACAAAATTAAACAGGCCCTTGTAGCTGGTCCCCTCGAAGGCTGCAGCCTTCTCCACAAGCATCTCCACATTCGCGGTCCGCTGTCCGCCTCCAGGCATGGCGGCGATATAGGTCCCATAACCTGTCTCTTCGATGATCTCTGCGAGCAGGTCGTGAATCGCCGTATATGGCACCCGATCCCGAAATGCTTCCGCCTGCCGGAAAAAGGATGCGAGTTTTTCTCTCAGCTCCCCGCTTTCCCCGCCGGACTCTCCCTTCGCATATCCTGCAGCCGCCTCGTAGAACGGCACATTCGGAGACGCAAGGCGGATCTCGGCAAGCTCAGCCGCGCTCAGACCGCCGAAGGGCGAGGTCAGCGCTGCCGCCAGTGGAAGATCCTGCCGCAGATTGTCAAGGATCTTCAGATAATCCAGGAGAACACTCACCTCATAGGTCTCGAAATACCCCTCCCGGCTGACTGAGTAGGCCGGGATGCCCTCCTCTGCCAGCACGGCGGAAAAGGTCTCTGCCCATCCGCGGATGCTCCGAGTCAGGATCACGATATCCCGATACTGGATCTTCCGGTACCTGCCGGATTCCTTATCCACGACCACGCCTCCCGTGATCAGCTCCCGGATGCGCTGTGCGATCATCCTCGCCTCCGCCCTGCGTTCATCCGCTTCTCCGGTCTCCTCCTTATCCAGCAGGAGAAGCTCAGTCCGGTCACTGAACGCCCCGGCAGCCTCATCCGGCAGCGCCGGAAAATCCGCCCCCGGATACAGGGCGGCGCTCTCGTCATACGTGATGCCTCCGAACGCTCTGCGCATCAGTTTCCGGAAAACATAGTTCACACTGTCCAGCACCTCATGCCGGCTTCGGAAATTTCGATGAAGATCGATCCTCTGACGCTCACTGTCCGCGAGGCTGTAGGTATTATACTTCTCCATGAAAAGTTCCGGCCTTGACAGACGGAAACGGTAGATACTCTGCTTCACGTCTCCCACCATAAAAATATTGCAGTTTCCTCGGGACACCCTGGACACACTTGTCAGGATCGTCTCCTGGACCAGATTACTGTCCTGATACTCATCGATCATCACTTCGTCAAATCTGTCCTGATATTCTGCTGCTGACGGAGAAGGGACAAGTTTCCCGTCTTTTTCCTCCGTCAGTATCCTCAGGGCAAACTGTTCCATATCATTGAAATCGATCATATTCCGGCTCTGCTTTTTCTCATCGAACAGCGCGGCGAAATCCCTGACGAGCCCCGCCAGTGTCTCCATGGTGCCACGGGTCATTTCCATCTCCGCCGCCCATTCCTCGCAGGGCGCGTAAAAATAATTCTCCTGAAGCTTCTTCACAAGATCCTTCGCCTGTTTTCTGAGCTGCTGCACCAGTTCCTTCTTCTCCTGGGAGACCGTCTCATCCTTCTTCGGGGAAAGACGTTTCCATTTGTTCAGCCCGGCAGCAGTCTCATACATACGGCGGAAATCTTCTTCCTCCGCCAGCCTGCGGACCGCCTCCAGATCTGACTCGATCATATCGCCGTACATATACGGCCCGTCCGGCTCCTCGCAGATCTTCTTCGCCCGGGCAAGGATCCTGCACACATCCTCTGCTCTTCGCTTCACCCTCTCCCTCGCTCTCACAGCCGGCTCAGACTCTTCCGGCCGCTCTCCCGGAGAGTAAGCCTCCACACAGGAATCCAGCCAACGGTCCGGCTGGGGATAACTGCGGGAGAACTCATACAGCCTGAGGATGATCCCTTCAATCTTCTTATCATTCTTTCCCGTACCGAACTTCTCTGCGAATTCCAGAAAGCCCGGATCTTCCTGTGCATAGCGTTCCTCCAGCAGCTCATCCAGCACATCCTGTTTCAGCAGTTTCAGCTCGCCTTCCTCCGCGATCCGGAATCCCGGATCAATCCCGATCACATGAAAGTGTTCTCTTATGACAGAGAGACAGAAGCTGTGGATCGTCGTGATCGCAGCGCTGTGGATCAGCGTTGCCTGCTGTTCCAGATGGGTATCCCCCGGCCGCTCCGCCAGCTTTTTCTCTATCGCAGCCCCGATCCTCTCCTTCATCTCAGCGGCCGCCGCCTCTGTAAAAGTCACGATCAGGAGGCGGTCCACATCTGCCGGATCCTTCTCATCTGTCAGCCTCCGGATGATCCGCTCCACAAGAACGGCTGTTTTTCCCGATCCCGCCGCAGCGGACACCAGAATATTCCGGTTCCTGAGGCTGATCACTTTCTGCTGTTCTTCAGTCCATTTCACGCCCATCCCCGGCTCCTCCTTTCCTGTGGTTTTCTGCTCCGCTCTCTTTTCCGCCCCGCTCTTTTCCAGAGCGCGCGTTCAGCTCTGCTGTCGTCCCGGACAGCGCTTTCTGATCTCCGCCGGAATCCTTCCCGCTGTCAAGACGTTCTTTCATCTTGGCCACCGCCTCTTCCAGGGTGTATTTCTCCAGCCTGCGGTACTCATCCCCCTGTATCCTCTGGTCAAAACCGCAGATATCCCGGCAGGCACAGTAGTCGCACGCCGAGGCGCCGCCAAGCTCATAGGGAGCAGCCTTCACCTCTCCGGCATACATAGCTTCCTTCAGCTCCTGCTCCTTCTTCTCCGTATAAGCCAGCACTGTCTCAAACGCTTCCGGCTCCAGAACCCTCGAAGTGCGGCTCAAAGTGCCGTCCTTATTGCGCCCCATGGGGAACAGGACAGACGCCCCCGAGAGATCATGCTCCAGATGCTCCACCACCTGGTCTCCGGCATTGATCAGACCGTCCAGTTTCAATTCCTTCAGGATGCTCTTTTCCACCGCATCATCCGTCTCCGCCTTCTCCACGATAGGATCCTGGATCCGATAGTAGAAGATCCCCGCCGGAAGGACCTCCTTATCCGGGTGCTTTCTCCGCTCCACCCCCAGCGCAGCGTTCATATAGACCGGCAGCTGCATCTGGAGCCCGTGGTAAAAGGATGTGATATCAAAGCTTTTCATCCCGGTCTTATAATCTGTCACCTTCACATAGATACGGTCCTCATCCTCGCAGGTATCGATCCTGTCGATCTTCCCGCTGCCGAACTTCAGCTCATATCCGCTGGGGACAAAGTCTCCTTTCTCCAGCTGCTTTGTCAGCGCCCAGACCGAACGCCGGATCAGCCGCTTGATCCGGCGGATCATATATTCGTTCCTCGCCGAACTGAACAGAACCGTATTACCGTAATCAAGGATGCTTTCCTCCACGCTCTCCTCGATCAGTTCATCCCTTTTTTCCTCCGTCATCTCTGTCCATGCCAGATTCTCCCTGTCTGCCTTACGGGCAAACCGCTCAAGAGACTGGTGGGCGATATTTCCCAGATCAAGCGCCTCAAAGCTGTATTCCTCCCGCTCGGACAGGCGCAGTCCGTAGTTCAGGAAATGGGCATACGCACAGGCCGCGAACTGTTCCAGCCTGGTAACACTGACCCGTTCCGGATCCGGATAGAGACGTTCCGCCGCAGCCGGGCTGATCTGCTCTTTTCCGTGTGTCAGAAATCCCGCCCGCAGGACCTCTTCCATCTCCCCGGCGCTCTTTGCATCGCCGGAAAACCAGGTATAGAGTTCCTTCCACTCCTCATCCAGTCCGCTTCTGCGCTCGCGCAGTCCCTCCGCGATCCTGCGGATCCCGGCTGCTCTTGTCAGTTCCCGCTCTGAGACCGACTTCTTCTCTTCCTCCTCCGGGACAATGTTCGGGAACATTCTCCGGATATCCTGGATCAGATAAGCCGGCCGCAGGGTCTTGCCGTCCCCGGACACCTTCGCCCAGGACAGGAAGAGATACTCTGACGGCTTCGTCAGGTTCATATAGAGATAGAACTTCTGCTCATAGATCTTTTCTTTCGGTCCGGGTGAAAGGGCGATCTCTCCTGCCTTAAACTGTTCTCTGTCGCGCTCTGAGAGCAGGCCGCCCCCGCCTGTATTGCCTGGAAGCAGTGTGTCATTCGCACCGACAAAAAAAAGCGCCCGGATATTCTTGATCCTGGTCCTCTCCATATCCCCGATGACAACCTGATCCAGGCTGGGAGGGATCACTCCTACCTTTGCTTCCTCAAGACCTGCGTCCAGCAGATCGCAGTACTCTTTCAGAGAGATCGTTTCTTCTCCCAGCAGTTCCGCAAACTTATCGAACAGCTCCATGGCGATCCGGTACACCTGGGCATACTCCTTCGCCAGGGCAAGTTCACCCGCCTCCTGAAATGCAAGCTCCATCCCGTGAAGCTGGTCTTGTATCTTCTCCTGCACCAGGTATTCATACACGGCGAGCGTCACGTCGCGGACCGTCTTTTTCCGCTGTTTCAGCACTGCCATCAGACCGCTGGTCTTCTCCACGAACCGGACTCTCAGGTGGTTCAGGGCATTCAGCTCCTCCTCACCGGTCCGGGGCGTGCGCCTCACCCAGGCCTGCTGCCATTTCTTATATCCCTTGATCCCAAGCGCGATCACATAGTTCTCCATCCGGTCGATCTCCTCCGAAGTGAAGCCGCAAAGACCGGTCCGAAGATGTCGGAACACGCTTTCATAGGTGAAATTCTGCTCCACCATGGCAAGAAGACTTCTCAGATACTCAACGAACGCGTTCAGCAGAATGCTCTTCTTATAGTCCATAAAGACGGGGATGTCAAATGCCCCGCATGCCTTTTCCAGCGCGTCGGCATACACATTCATGTCCGACGCGATCACAGCGATCTCCCGGTACCGATACCCTTTCGTCCTCGCCAGACGCCGGATCTCTTCCGCCACGTACTGCGCCTCGGCTCTGGGATTCCGCGCCTCATGGAGTGACACCGCTTCCTGCTCTTCTTCAAAAGCCGCCGAAGAATATCGGAACAGCTCTGACTCAAGAAACGCCATCGCCGGATTCCCGCGGAAGCGCCGGACCGGCTTCTCATACAGACAGGCCGGTTCCTCGATCTCCGTTCCGGTCTCCCCGGCGATCGCCACAAGCGAAGTCACCATCTGCTTGCTCAGGGCAAAAAGCTGGTAAGGATGCCGGCAGACATAAGGATCCTCCCGCTGATCCATTTCCACGGTGATCATCACCTTATCGCAGACGCGCAGCAGCTCACCCAGCAGACGGTTCTGGACCGGCGTAAATCCCGTAAATCCATCCATCGCCACAACGCTGCCCCGCAGGATCTGCGAATCCGGCACCACGCTGCTCAACACGTCCAGCATTTCTTCTTTAGTGATATACTTCTCTCTCAGATACTCTTCGAACCCTTCGTAGACTTTTTTTATATCCTTTAATTTATAGAAGAGATAGCTGTCCGGGTTCAGGCTCTCCATGAATCCGTCCAGCCTCTCAAAATCCACCCCATACTGGGTAAACTCCGAGATCACGGACTTCACCTCACTGATATACCCCTGCTTCTTCAGGTTCCCCTTCAGCACGGTCAGCTCATCCTCATAGTTTCCGGCGATCCGCCGAAGGACCAGGTTCTTTCCCTCGTCGTCCAGGACCGGTCTGCCGTCCTCCCCTACTTCCTCAAAGATCCTGTGGGCCAGCCTCCCGAAGCTTAAGACATCAACGTTCATGATGCCGCCCCGGGGATGCGCCAGACAGAGGTCCTTCTGAGTCTGCATGGTAAACTGTTCCGGCACAAGGACAAGATAATTCTTATCCGGGTGCCGTACTGACTCCTCCACGATATAGTGATATAGATAATGGGACTTTCCGCTTCCGGAATTCCCGAAAATAAACTGTAATGACATAATCTGCCTCCTGTGCTGCCGGACCGGAATCTTCTCCCGGCCTTCTATCTCTTCAGTCCGAACCGCTCATACAGTTCTTCCGGCGCTTCATTCTCATCGAAGAACCTCTGCAGACGGCTTTCCATACATTCCCGTACTTTTTCATTGTCGATCGGTGCATTCTGCTCCGGATCCGTCTGCAGATCATAAAGTCTCGTTCCAAAAGAGGTTGTATCCCCCGATCTGTTTTCCGCTTTGATCTTCAGTACCCTGCAGCCCTTGGTAAACGAAAACGGGCCGGCAAGTTCAGCCGTGCGCAGTTCCTCCGGAGAAAACATGCATCTCATATGGGTCGGCATCAGCGTATATTCAAACACCGGCGTATCCGGGGCGGACGCCGACCTCATATACACATACCGCCCATCCGAAAGAACGATCTGGCTTCCGTGATAGCCTGAAACAGCACAGTCACGGACCGGGCTGTCATCCCTTACCACCTGATACAGCGGCTTTCCCTGCATGCCGCGCGGGATCTCCACTCCAAAGAACTCCAGGAGCGAAGGAGCCAGATCGATCGTCTGAACGATGGAAGATCGGTGTTCTCCGCCGCACTCCGGCAAACGGGGATCGTAGAGGAACAGCGGTGTGTGGGCGATTTCATCATACATCGGCATCACCGTCTTCCCCCACCAGCCGTGCTCTCCGAGCAGGAACCCGTGGTCTGTGTTCACAATGAGCATGGTGTCCTTCCAAAGATCATACTGATCCATGAGATCCAGTATCTTTCCCAGATAACGGTCGCATTTACTCACCAGCGCGGCGTAATCAAAACGGACATGCTGTACGGTCTGACTGTCCTCCGCCACTTCTGCGTACGGCGGCCAGTCGTCCTCACAGTCTCCGGCAGACTGATGAGGATACAGTGCTTTGTCATCCGGCAGGGTAAAAAACGGCTCATGAGGATCAAAGGTCTCGATCTGCAGGAACCAGTCGTCCAGCGCATGGTTCTGACGGATGAACTGTATCCCGTTCTCGAAGGTCACTGCCTGGGAAGTGCGCGCTTCTGTGTTCATATATGCGCGGTTGCGCTCATCCTTTGCATACCATTCCCGGTAGGCCTTGTCCCCGACAAGCGGCTTCTTTGCTTTAAAAAATGTATCTTTGTCAAACGTTATCCTCAGATCCGCCTTCCATGGATCTCCCTCCTGCCCGCGGGAAATTTCCCAGGAAGAATATCTCGTATGGTAGGTGCATCCGCCGTCTTCCCAGTAATGCTGGTGATCGCTGATCAGATGGGTATAAATCCCGTTCTCTTTCAGTATTTCCGGCATGGAGTCGTCAAAAGGCTCCAGGGGCCCCCAGCTGCGGTGCAGGAAATTATAACGCCCCGTATGCAGTTCTCTCCGTGCCGGCATACACGGCATGCTCCCCGCATAACAGTTCTCGAACTGAACGCATCTCTGCGCAAGCCGGCTGAAATTCGGCATCAGCGTCCAGCCGCATCCATATGGCTCAAGGTATTTTCGGTTCAGGGAATCATACATGATCATGATCGCCTTCATAACCGCGCACCTCCTTCTCTTCTTTCTGCCAGTAAATTATACCTTCTGTTCTTGGGAAATACAATGATGCGCAGACATCCTTTTTGAATTGCTGTATTTGAATTTTTAAATCCGTTTGACTTTGGAGCCGGATTCTGCTATCCTGTCAGCAGAATAAAGGGATCCTTCCCCGTAAGATCGGAGTTGAAAAGATGATTATTATTTCCTGCTAAACACACAGCGGCATAACAGGACACTGCTTTCCGGCGGGCTTATCCGCACGGACGCCGAATGGTCAGAGAAACTTTGACCTGTTCTTCTGCTATGCCTTCGCAGGAAAGTTTTCATCTTGATTCTTCTCCATGGGAATAGACCGGTACTGCCTTCCGATTTCAGGGGGCGGTCCCAGTGTGTATATGAGAGAACCGCAGAGATAACTTTTCTGCGGTTCTTTCTTTTGCGGAAGTTGTGCCGGGACAGGATTCCGACGGAACTGCCGCCCCTTTTACACATATCAAACGAACTTACAGAATGGAGGGATCTGTCATGTCAATCATACAGATAAACAATCTGAGCTTTACTTACGACGGGAGCTTTGATCCTGTCTTTGAAAATGTCTCTTTCCAGATCGATACTGACTGGAAACTTGGATTCATCGGAAGGAACGGCAAAGGAAAAACGACCTTTCTGAAGCTGCTCACTGGCGCTTATGGATACAGCGGTTCCATCACATCGTCTGCAGAGTTCGAGTATTTTCCGTTTCCGGTAAAGGACCGCTCGCGGATGACGCTGGAGATCCTGGAAGAGATCAATCCTGTCATGGAACAGTGGGAACTGATCCGGGAACTGAGTCTGCTGGATACAGATGCAGAGATCCTGTACCGCCCCTTCTCCACCTTAAGCTTCGGCGAACAGACGAAATCACTTCTCGCCGCTCTGTTTCTTAAGGAACATGCTTTTCTCCTGATCGACGAGCCGACGAACCATCTGGACGGTCCTGCAAGAGACAAAGTCGCGGATTACCTTTCCTGTAAAAAAGGCTTCATCCTTGTATCCCACGACAGAGACTTTCTCGACCGCTGCGTGGACCACGTGCTTGTGCTGAACAGGCAGACCATCGAAGTGCGGAAAGGAAATTTCTCTTCCTGGTATGCAGACAAAACTGCCCGGGACAGCATGGAAATACGGCAGAACGAACACCTGAAAAAAGATATCCGCAAGTTAAAAGAGGCCGCCCGGCAGGCGGCGCGCTGGTCAGATAAAGTTGAAGCGACAAAGACCGGTTCACGCATCGCTGGGCTCAGACCGGACCGTGGCCATATCGGACACCAGGCCGCAAAGATGATGAAACGCGCAAAATCTCTTGAAAACAGGAAAGAAGCCGCCGTCCGTGAAAAGGAAGGGCTGCTCAAAGACATAGAGACGCTGGACAGCTTAAAGCTCAACGTGCTGGAGCATCACAGCCGGCGTCTGATCTCGCTGGATGATATCGCGATCAGATACGGAGATTCTTCGCCCCTGATGGAACACTTCAGTCTGGAGATCTGCCAGGGCGACCGCATCGCCCTGTCCGGAAAGAACGGCTGCGGCAAGACGAGCCTGATGAAGCTGATCCTTGGAGAAGATATCCCGCACACCGGGCAGGTCTGGACCGCAGGCGGTCTTGTCATCTCCTACATCTCCCAGGACACCTCTTATCTGAGCGGCACCCTCTCAGAACTTGCTGTCAAATACGGCATCAGCGAGCCGCTGCTCTTCACTGTCCTGCGGAAACTCGGACTGGAGCGTGCGCAGTTTGAAAAGCGGATCGAGGACTACAGCGAAGGGCAGAAGAAAAAAGTACTCCTGGCAAAATCTTTGTGCGAGCCTGCTCACCTCTTTCTCTGGGATGAGCCGCTGAACTTTATCGATATCTTCTCCCGGATGCAGCTCGAGGATCTGCTGCTCACCTTTCAGCCCGCAATGCTCTTTATCGAGCACGACCGGGCGTTCCGCGAGAAGATCGCGACAAGGATCGTTGAACTTTGATCCTGCAAAAGAGCTGCAGGAAGTATGATGCTGATCCTGGGGTATCTTGGCGGACTGCTGAATGTGGTAATGACGTTTCTTGTCATTCCGGCATGTATCAAGTATCCGAGGGAAAAATAGCACGTCTGACGGACAGACAGCAGGGCAGGCAGCCGGTCTTCTTCGGCTGCCTGCCCTTTCCTTTTCCTCATGAGAATCATTTTCCCTGCAGACCGCTTCCTCTGCGGACTACTTTTCTCACAAATTTCTTTTCTTGTAAACGAATATCTTTCTCGCAAACTACTGCTTCTGAGGATTGTCTTCCACAGCATCACAGCATCTCGATAAATGCCGCGATCCTTGTATTCAGCTGTCCGATATCCGCCTGTGAATAATCAGTCTCTATGCTGATATACGGAATCCCCTTCTCCTGATTCACAAATCTGCGGATGCCGTAAGACTCAATATTATATGTATGACAGGCCTGCAGCGTCATCTCCACCACACCGTCCACCTGATACTCATCGATCAGGCGACCCAGAAGTTCAAGACGGTTCGGATTCGGCGTCATGACGGAACATCCGATGTTCAGATAGCGCCTTGCAAGCGCATCATATACGTCCTCCGCGTCCTCATCCACCAGCTTGTCGATAGACTTTGCGCCCGTGCAGTTCTCATAGGTCACGACCACCGCGCCGTTGCTCTCAATAGCCTGGATGATCTTTTCCGTGGCGCCGCCCACGGGACATCCTGTCAGCAGGATACGGGGCATCTTCTCCAGCATCTTTCCTTCCGCATATTCCTGGTTGATCTTCTCGACCAGGGCGTCCACTTCCGCCGGTATCGCTTTCCGATCGAACTTGAATGTGCTTCCGTACAGTACCTTGAACAGATCATGGCCGCTGATCGGCACCGGATCATTCTGCATCACTTCATAGAGCTTCTTCAGGGATCTCCTGCCCGCGTTGTTTACCTTGATCGCTTCCCGGATGTCATCCTCTGTGATCGTCACGTCGAACTTCTTCTCCAGGTATTCCTTAAAGCGGATGATCTCGCTCTTCCAGAGCTTCAGCGCCTCTTCCCCCTGGGTGTTGGGCAGTTCCATAAGAAATACATCCTTGAACTCTGACATATACTCATACATCTTTTTCTTTCCGTCGCAGGTCGTCTCACCGACAACTACGTCCGAGAAATAGAAAAACGGACATTTATCCGTCTTGGCAAATCCGTAGCTGGACTTGATCAGCGGACATAAGTTTTTCGGCAGATCCCTCTCCGCGTCCGGGATGGTCTCATCCGACGTAGAGCACAGCCCGACCGTCGCCGCGCCCATCGCCATCGCAATTTCCTGCGGGAAATATGTACAGTAGGCGCCCACGACCGGCACGCCCTGCTCCTTCAGCTTCTTTACTCCGAGGAATGAATTCTTCCTCTGCTCTGCAAATTCTTCAAATACCTCCGGTAAATCTTTGATCAGCTCCACTTCATTTTCCTCCTCTGCGTTTAAACTTCTCTTCTGCCAGCAGTGCCGCGCCCAGCGCCCCTGCATATCTGCCGCAGTCCTCCGATTCTACCTTCCTTTCGATCTTCTCTGAAAGGATGCGGGCAAAGTATCCGCTGCCGCTGAGCCCTCCGGTCAGTATGACCTGTTCCGGAAGTTCCTTTCGAAGTGCTAGCTGCGCCACCTTCGCCGCGACAGAATCCACCACGCCTGCCGCGATGTCTTCCCGTCTCCTTCCTTCTCCGATATAGTTGATCACCTCTGACTCGGCAAACACTGTGCACAGCGAGCTGATTGGGAGCGCCTCTCCCGTATCCGCCAGATCGAACAGCTCGGACAGACTTACGCCGAGCCGGTTTGCCATGATCTCAAGGAACTTTCCCGTCCCTGCGGAACACTTGTCATTCATAAGAAAATCCTGCACCATGCCCTGACTGATCAGGATTACCTTTGTATCCTGTCCGCCCACATCGATCACGGCGCAGTCCCCGCTTCCGATCTCCCTGCCGCCTCTGGCATGGCAGGTGATCTCCGTGATCACATGATCCGCATAATCCACAGCTACTCTTCCATATCCGGTTGCCACGGTCTGCGTTCCGTCGTCAAGAACGTCGATCCCCTCCAGGAGCAGTCTCTCCCGGATAATGCCTGCCGTCTCTTTGCTGCTCCATCCCGTGGGAAGGACAAACTCCAGATTCACGTCCCCCCGGGTCACCACCTTGGCAGCTGTTGAACCGATGTCGATCCCTACATAATTCATTGTCTTCATCTCCTGTATCTTCAGACTGTCAACACTGATATAACCGTATCATTTTTCCATTTCCCGCACAATCAAAAAACACCGGATGAGGTATTGATTTTTATGATAAAACAAATAGCAAATTCCTATAATTCATTTTTTCTGAGTGACTGCGGGACCTTCGAAAAAATTCTGTGATTCTAAAACAGGTCTGGCGTATGTAACAATAGTACAGGCAGATGCATGTAATAACAGCCCCTGAAAACAGAAAATCCGCGCGCATATGCCAGATTCTCTCACATATGCGCGCGGTACAGCGCTTCTGCTGTCCTGCTCACCACAGAACAGCCATTTTGTCAGTCTGTTCAGTCAAACTGCATTTCCGTTCTTACCTCTCCGTCCTCGATCGTCACAGAAGGTCCCTCGATCCCGGTGATCCCGGTGATCATTCCGTCAGCATCCTTGGAGACACAGATGCCTTTTGTCTCACCCGACTCGTCTTCCATGTCAGAAGGCAGGCTGATACACATCTCTATTTCTCCTTCTGTTTCCCCCATTACATACAGGAAACTTACAGGCTCTCCGTTATACATCAGATCTCCTGTCTCGCTGTCATAGGACACTCCGTATTTCTCATACTCAGAAAATTCTTCTGAATTCACAAGACTGCTGATGGAATTTATGTCGACCGCTGTGTTCTCTTCTGCATTTTCCTCCACTGGTCCTTCTTTCTCTGCGATATCGTCTCCGACTGTGCCGGTCTCTCTCTGAACTGCGGCAATATCATTGTCATTGATGCTGATTTCGCGCTGATCGTTCTGCGCGAACACTGTGATCGCCGTTCCCAGAAGGAGTACAGCACACGCCGCGCTGAGCGCAGTTGCTTTTTTAAATTTCATAATTGCCTCGATCCTTTCTTTAATGGCGCTTTTCCCGAATCCCTGGGCGAAAAGCGAAAACCGATACTGTTTCTCCGCCAGACCGACCAGGGCTCTGGCATATTCTCTCTTCGCTCCCTCGCCGAAGCGGGAAAGCACTTTTTCATCACAGGACAGCTCCATGTCCCGTGTGAACAGGACATACATGATCCATACAAGCGGATTGAACCAGTGGATGCAGACTGCCACCATCATAACGATCTTCCACAGATTATCACCTCTCCTGACATGCACCGCCTCGTGTGCCAGCACGAACTTAAGCCGTCCGCTGCCATCTGCGGTCAGAAATGCCGGGAGGATGATCTTCGGATTCACGATCCCGAACACCAGCGGAGTAACAATGCGGTCGGATACAAGAAGCTTCGTCCGCCCGGGAATATCCGCCTCTGCCCTGAGCCTGCACGCCTGTTCCGCCTCAAGAGGGATTGCCTCATTCATCCTGCGGCACTCGCGCAGATACAGGACGATCAGCGCTGCAGACAGCGCCAGCGTCCCGGCCGCCCACAGCCAGGGCAGTGCCTGCATGATGTCTTCCCCAATGTCTGCTCCGGCCTGTCCCGCCCCCTGCCGGATAGCTGCTTCCTGCAGGAAATCCCGATTTAAGGCCACCAGCTTCATTTTATCCGCAACAGCCTTCTCTACAGGTATAGTGACTCCAAAGCGAAACGGCAGTTCCGCCGGCACAAGCAGCCGCAGAAGGGCAACGCCCCACAGCATCATAAAATACTTCTTCGGCAGTCTGTTTACGGCGAAGAGCCGCACGGCAGCGATCATAATGATCAGGATCCCTCCTGATAAACTCATTCTGAGCAGCATATGTATTTCCTCACTTAATCCTGTCTATCATGTCTTTCAGTTCCTGAATTTCATCGGAAGTAAGATGCTCTTCCGAGAGAAATGCGGCAAAAAACTGCTTCTTTGAACCGTCGAACATCCTGTCGATCAGCTCTTCCGTCTCATATGCCTGGACCTCTTCTCTCGAGATCAGCGCATGGCATCCGAACTTCGGCTCCCTGCGCTCAACGGCGCCTTTTTCAATACACTTTTTTATCACCGTGTATGTGGTATTCCGGTTCCATCCGATCTCTTCCTTCAAGATCCCTGCGATCTGTCCCGCGGTCAGATCACCCTCCCGCCAGAGGACTTCCATAACCTTCAATTCTGAATCAAACAGTTTTATCTCCATATTCATTCCTCCAATTAAAAATGACTATTGCAATAGTATTTTCACAATCATACTACTACAATAGTCATTTTCTGTCAACCGTATTTCTCTACTTCCCGGATTTCTGCCCTTCCCGACAGTTTTTTATTTTTATCGCAACGATTCTTTTTCTTTCATTTCATAATCCTGCTATTTCACCAGCCCCAGCAGCGTGCTCTTCGGCACGGCGCCGATCTGCTTTCCTGCAATCTCTCCGTTCTTTACCGCGATAAAAGTCGGAATGCTCATCACGCCGAATCTCTGCGCCACCTCGATCTGCTCGTCGATATTGATCTTGCACACCTTGATCCCCGGCTCCTCGTTGGAAATCTCCTCTACGACCGGTCCCATCATCTTGCACGGACCGCACCAGTCTGCGTAGAAATCTACCAGGACCGGCTTGTCGGACTGCATTACTTCCTGATCAAAATTTTCTGCTGTTAACTTAACTACTGCCATATTTATATCCTCCTTGTGAATCAGTTTTCTGTTTCGATGTACTTAGTATATCACAAGATCATATTTTTTCTGTGACAAAATCACAAAATTCCATAGTATTTCAAAGCTTCGCTGATCCCTTTCTCTCTCAGAGCGCTCACCGCCCGTTCCGTGCTCAATGGAACTTTCCCCGTGCTGTGCGGCAGCAGTGTACCGTCAATATCAAAAAATACCGCTTTGATCATATGCTGTCCTCCGCTTATTTTCTGCGGATATTGTAGTACAGATCCTGCGCATTTACTATCTCTTCCTGCCCCGAAGCAGGATCCCCGCTGCCAGGCAGATCAAATTTTTCCAAGTCTGCCCGCATCAATGATCTCGACCTTTCCTCTGGTAAGCCTGACAAGCCCGTCCGCCTGAAACTGCTTCAGAAGCCTTGACACGACTTCCCTCGCTGTCCCTGCATCCCGCGCCAGCACTTCATGTGTGACGGGCAGGACGTCGCTTCCTTCCAGGGCGCGGTGCTCAAGAAGAGTCCCCGCGAGCCGGGATGCCACATTAGAAAAGACAAACTGATTGAACAGCCACATGATATCCGAAAACTTCTCTGAAATCATCTCCATCGTATAGTCTTTCACCGCGCCGCTCTCATCATACAGCTTCTTATAGACTCTTTTCGGGATCGTATAGACCGTACAGTCCGTCTCCATCTCCATATCCAGTTCAATGTCCATGCCGTTCAGCATGCATGCGGCGCTCAGGATGCTCACATCTCCATCCATCAGACGGAAAAGAGTAATATCCCCGCCATTCGGCGATGTGATGAAGATCCTCGCACGCCCCTTCTCGATGATCTGCACGCCGGCGCACTCCCCGCCGCCGAAATGGAGCCGCGTCTTCTTCTCACAGAACGTCTTCGTGATTCCCTGCTCCATCGCTTTCTGCTGTTCTCTGCTCAGCCCATCCCAGAATGGAAATGATCTCTGCAATAATTCTTTCATCGTCACGCCCGCCTTTCTTTTCTTCACTCAATTATATCGGATGCTTCCACGCAAGTAAAGCGGAGCTGAAACTTTATAAAATCATAAGAATCTATGCACGGAATTGTCACATTCCTCTTCTAAACTGTTCCGTGAACATGAAAGGGAGTATGATATAAAATGACAAATGAGCAGTATCATTCACTGATCCGTCCGTATACAGACGCCATGAACCTGATCCTGACGCGTCTGGATATCCTGAACCATCAGGTCTATGACAAGGATGAGATCAAGCCGATACACAGCATAACCAGCCGCATCAAGACAAAAGAAAGCATTGAAAAGAAACTTCAGCGCAAGCACTCAAACGGAAGCGTCCGCGACGCCAAGAGCCTGCTACAGGATATTGCCGGAGTCCGCGTCGTCTGTTTCTTTGAGCAGGATATCCGGCATCTTAAGAATGCTCTCAAAAAACAGTCCGACCTGATCCTGATCAAGGAAAAGGACTACATAACGAATCCCAAGCCCAACGGATACCGCAGCTATCATCTGATCGTCGGCGTGCCGATCTACTATATGGATACAATGGAATATTATCCTGTGGAAATCCAGTTCCGGACCATCTCCATGGACTTCTGGGCTGCCATGGAACACCGGATCTGCTATAAGAACCAGCCCTTCAATGAACTGGAAATGAAAAATGCCTTCCGGCAGTATTCAGACATACTGGAAAAGATGGAGAAATCCTTCGAAGTATACAGTGAAAATCAGGGGAAGTGAATTCTAGGAGACACTGTGAATTACTACTGGCAAAATTTTCCGAAAGCCGATGAAACTGCCAGAAAAATATTCATTTTCGATAAGAGCAGGGCGGTTCAGATTCCGTCCCATAATCTGAGAAATCCTTAAAGAAGCGGCATTCCGCTAAAAACAAGGTCTGCAATAAGAAACTCACTTCGTTCGGACAAATCTTATTGCAGACCTTAACGCGGAACGCCGCTTCCTTAAGTCTTTCTAGCAGATTATTCTAGTCACCTGAACCGCCCTGCTCTTATCTCCAGAAGTATTTCTCCGGCAGTTCCATCTGCTTTCTGCCAAATTCCAGATAGAACTTCCCGTCACTCCCAGAATGCCCCATCATAAAACAATCGACCATCGGACTCTTTTTCGTCCACCAGGATATACTATATCATTTTAAGCTTCATCAATTGCTTTTCCGATGTCGTGCCTCATATATTTATTCTTGAACTGCACCCACTCTGTCGCCGCATAAGCGTTCGCGCGAGCCTCCTTCAGATCTTTTCCTTTCGCCGTCACGCCGAGCACGCGCCCGCCGTTTGTGACGATCTCATCTCCGTCAAATTTTGTTCCTGCATGGAAGCAGTAGTATCCCTCATGCTTCTTGAACTCGTCCAGCCCGGAGATTGGGAAACCTTTATCGTATTTCACCGGATAGCCTTCTGATGCGAGAACGACGCAGACAGCCGCGTTGTCCTCGAACTGCAGGTCGATCTGATCCAGTGTGCCGTCGATGCATGCCTCTGCAACGTCGATGATATCGTTCTTCATGCGCGGGAGCACGACCTGCGCCTCCGGGTCTCCGAAGCGCGCATTGTATTCAAGCACCTTCGGTCCATCGGCAGTCAGCATCAGCCCGAAGAAGATCACGCCCTTGAACGGACGCCCCTCTGCCGCCATGGCGTCCACGGTCGGCTGGTAGATATATTTCTCACAGAATTCTTCCACTTCTTTCGTGTAGAACGGGCTCGGAGAGAACGTTCCCATACCGCCTGTATTCAGTCCGGTATCTCCGTCTCCCGCACGCTTGTGATCCTGTGCGCTTGTCATTGTCTTGATCGTCTTTCCATCCACGAAGGAGAGAACGGACACCTCGCGCCCTGTCATGAACTCCTCGATCACCATCTCATTTCCCGCGGAACCGAACTTCTTGTCCAGCATGATCGTCCGGACGCCTTCCTTTGCCTCTTCCAGATCCTTACAGATCAGGACGCCTTTTCCGAGAGCAAGACCGTCCGCCTTCAGCACGATCGGGAACTTCGCAGTCTCCAGATAAGCGAGCGCTTTGTCCGGATCCGTAAAATTCTCATAGGCAGCTGTCGGTATATTGTACTTCTTCATCAGATCCTTGGAAAACGCCTTGGATCCCTCCAGGATCGCTGCATTCTTTCTCGGACCGAATGTGCGGATCCCTGCCTCCTCCAGGACGTCAACCAGACCTCCCACAAGAGGATCGTCCATTCCGACGATGCAGAGATTGATCTCTTTCTCCTTTGCAAATGCTGCCAGCTTGTCGAACTCCATGGCTCCGATGTCCACGCACTCCGCATACTCCGCGATTCCGGCATTGCCCGGCGCGCAGTAGATCTTGTCCGCCTTCGGGCTCTTCGCAACGCTCGCCGCGATCGCATGTTCTCTTCCGCCGCTTCCAACTATCAGTACTTTCATAACTGCCTCCTTTTCTTTTCTGCTCTCACTCTTAAGCGAAATGCGCCTGTGAGATCCACAGACGCATCGCACATTTGTCTATCCAAACTATTCCTCTATCACAGTCCTGCGGCCTTCCACACGGACTTTCCCGTTGGCGATCAGGTCGATCGCACGCGGAAGGATGATCCACTCCGCCTGCTCCATGACTCTGCGCTGGAGCACCTCCGGTGTATCTCCCTGCTGCGTCTCAACTGCCTTCTGCAGGATGATCGGTCCTGTGTCTGTCCCTTCATCCACAAAATGTACTGTAGCTCCGACCACTTTTACTCCCCGTTCGAGCGCCGCCTCATGGACCTTCAGCCCGTAGTACCCTTTCCCGCAGAAGGAAGGTATCAGGGATGGATGGATATTGATCATCCGGTTCCTGTAACGCTCGATCATGGCCGGCGGGATCACGACAAGGAATCCCGCGAGCACAATCAGATCCGGACTGTACTCGTCCACCGCCTCGAGAAGCTTCTCGTTGAATATCTCCCGGCTCTCATAATCCTTCGGTGAGACACATCTGTTCGGTATCCCGCTTTTTTCCGCTCTCTCCAGAGCGTAAGCGTTCCGGTTATTGCTGATCACGCCTGCGATCTCTGTATTGGTGATCGTCCCGTTCTTCACTCCGTCGATGATCGCCTGCAGATTCGTACCGCCGCCTGATACCATCACAACGATCCTTAACATAAGGTCACTCCCTTTTCTCCTGCCTCGATCTGTCCGACAACGTACGGAGCTTCTCCTGCCGCGCGGATTGCCTCCATCGCAGCGTCAACATCCTTCTCATCTACTGCGAGCACCATTCCCAGTCCCATGTTGAACGTATTGTACATCATGTGCTCTTCCACGTCTCCGTCGTCTGAAAGCATATGGAAGATCGGCGGGATCGGATAGCTGTCCTTGCGAATCACAGCGTGAGTTCCCTCTTTGAGCATACGCGGTACGTTTTCATAGAATCCGCCGCCCGTGATATGGCTGCACGCCTTGATCACAACGCCTGCATCCTTAATGCTCTTCAGCGCCTTCACATAGATCCTTGTAGGTACAAGAAGTGCTTCGCCCAGAGTACATCCCAGACTGTCATAGTATGTATCCAGGGCCTCTCTCTTCATATTAAATACTTTTCTCACAAGAGAAAATCCGTTGCTGTGGATACCTGAGGAAGCCATACCGATCAGCACGTCCCCAGGTTTAAGATCTTCACCTGTGATCATATCCTTTTTGTCACAGACGCCTACTGCAAAGCCCGCCAGATCGTATTCTTCCGCATCCATCAGTCCCGGATGTTCCGCAGTCTCTCCGCCGATAAGCGCTGCTCCTGACTGCAGACATCCCTCAGCCACTCCCTTTACGATCGTAGCGATCTTCTCAGGCTCATTCTTTCCGCATGCAATATAGTCAAGGAAGAACAGCGGCTCTCCGCCTGCACACGCGATATCGTTCACACACATAGCGACGGCATCGATACCGATCGTATCATGTTTGTCAAGGATCATCGCCAGCTTCACCTTCGTACCGCATCCGTCCGTTCCGGACAGGAGTACTGGTTCCTCCATCTCCTTGATCTTTGCCAGAGAAAAAGCTCCGGAGAATCCGCCCAGTCCCCCCAGGACCTCCGGGCGCATCGTCTTCTTCACGTGCTCTTTCATAAGTTCCACTGATTTATAGCCGGCCTCAATATCAACGCCTGCATTCTTATAATCCATACTGTTATCTCCTTTTCATTTTTCCAGCTTCTTCCCGTTCTTCTTCCGAGATACGGCGCAGACGCCCTGCTCTGAGGGCGCTCCGCCTGCTGTCTGCTGTTTCCGGGATTATTTCAGATATTCTTCGTATCCCACTTCTTTCAGTCTGTCAGCTTTCGCCTGAACTGTATCCTTCATCTCAGCAGAATAATCTTTCAGTTTCTTCAAGATCTCATCGTCAGATACAGCGAGGATCTTCGCCGCGAGGATCGCCGCATTCATTCCGCCGTCGATCGCCACTGTGGCAACCGGGATTCCAGGCGGCATCTGTACGATAGAATAAAGTGCGTCTACACCGTCCAGGTTCTTTCCTGACATCGGCACTCCGATCACCGGCATTGGGAACAGAGCCGCACACATTCCCGGAAGGTGTGCCGCCATGCCTGCTCCTGCAATGATCACTTTGATCCCTTTTCCCTCCGCAGCTTTTGCCCAGTCGAAGAACACGTCAGGCATGCGGTGTGCAGAGATGATCGTCATCTCATAGTCAATTCCGAATTTCTCAAGCATTGATGCAGCCTTGCTCATCACTTTGAGATCCGAATCACTTCCCATTACAATTCCTACTTTTGGCATTTCATTTCCTCCTTAAGTGGTTCGTTCAAAATTTCAGTTCCCGGCAGTACAAATCTTCCGTTCTTTAATAGTATAATGTTTTTGCCTTCTTTTGTCACTACACTTATTTCTTCTAATTCTTCATAAGGTATAGTTATATCTGTATGACAGTTAAAATACGCCTTTGACACATCCTCTTTTCTCAGGATCGACACAGAATTATCTTTCGCAATGATCTCCTTCCCGCCGGGATTATAGACACGGATATCCTCGCTCCAGGAATAGCAGGTGTCGCCCACGGCAAAATGCGGCCCCGTCTTCTCCGCAATCAGGATAGGCATCTTATCCTCGATGCCGTATTTTCTCGCCGCCACATAGGCAGTCGTATTAGTGCCGATGGCGAACTCTCCAAGGGGCAGAGTCTCATGGTTCTTGAGCACATTGTCGTAGATATATCTTCGGTTTTCCGCCTCGCTCTCAAAATTCGCACAGGTATAATCCGTGATCTTTCCATCCTGAAATGTGATCTTCAGATCTCTGTACTCCAGCCCGTCCAGGAAAACGCGGCTCACATGGAGCACTCCGTCCGTCCCCTCCAGCACCGGGGAAGTAAACACCTCTCCCACCGGGATATTCACATCCGCAACACAGTTCTCGAACTTCGTCTCCTTCTCAGGATCGTTCAGACTGCAGAGCTGTACACGGATATCAGTCTCATTCCCGCCACGGCCGGTCACATGCACATACTCTCCCTGATCCAGGGCGTCGATCATCGTCTGCTGAACCTTCTCATAAAGCTTCGCGTCCAGCGTATTGATACGGATGACCTCGTCAAAGATCTCCGGATATTTGTCTCCGATCTCCGGCACCGGGTAAGCGATGATCGTGAAGCTTCTCTCATCGCCCCTGATATATTCATTTGTCATCTGCCCGGCTCTGCTGTCATACAGAAGTGCCAGTTCTCTCTGTTCACTGCTGTATGCAGGCGCATCCGGATCTGCCTCCGGAGAAAACGGAGTTTCACCGAACGTCTCGATGACAGCCGGTCCGGCAAACTGTGCCGCAAGTTCTCTGTTTTTCTCATATACTGTGCGGGTAACCTCCAGTTTCCGCTCAATATACCGTTTATCCATAAACAGTGCCTGGTCCTGTCGGTGGTCATACTCATACTGCCAGCTGGCAGACGCTCCATGATAACCGATCTTGTGATGTTCCTTTTTCGTGATCACGCTGGACGCCGCCCGGTAGATCGTGGGCTCCAGCCCCATTTTTCTGAAATTGTCAATGGCAGCTCGCACGACTCTCTCGAATCCCAGTGTATACCGGATGTTCACAACAGATTTCTTCGACAGGTCTTTCCCGGTGTTAATGAATCCGATCCTGTATCCTTCCGTATACACGTCCGCCATCTTCCGGATCGTCTCCTCCGGCAGGCTTCTTAAATGCCTCGCTGTACCCAGTTCATTCTCCGTGATATATTCACCGAAACGATAGAGATATCTGTCGCTGTCCAGATCTGCATTCTCGATAATATCCGCCGCAAAGGAGTACTCCGGATCGATCTGCTCCTCGATCCGGTCCGCCAGGAACACGTCACAGTAATCACTGGCATACCAGTAGATAATATCCCGGATCTCTTTCGGAGCAGGCTCTGCGTTCTCCTCAAAACAGTTGTAGACTTCGATAAAAAGTTCATACAGGATCGTCAGATAGTCCGACCGCTCCTCAAATGCATAGGGGATTCCCGACCGCATCTCCGCATAGAGACAGCTGAGCAACTGGCCTATCTCTTTTCCGAACTTCTCTGCTGCAAATGCAGGATTGGCATAGCTTTTTTCATAGTGGTCTCCCAGAATATCGCTGTAGAGGATCTCGTTCAGGCTCTGCATCTGTTCCAGAGTATAGCTCTCCCAAATCCCTTCACTGATCTTTCTCCTCACATTCTCAAGCTCCAGAAGAAAGATTGCCGTATCCTGAAAAAACGGGCGGTATTTCTCCGCCGCGGTCTCCTCCGAGACCATGCTTCTCAGCCTGTCAACAGCCAGGGCATGGCGCTCGGCACACTGTTCATTTTTTTCTCTCTGTATCTCTTTTCTGCTCATCATCTCAGTCCTCCTATAAAGATCACAAGGAACAGGAGAAGGACCAGCGCACTGCCCGGAAGTCCGATCTTACAGGTCAGATAATTTCTCTCCCTCTCCCTGAATCCCTTGGCTGCCGCTCTGATCCCCAGGATCGAGAGGATCAGGGACACGATGGCGATCCCGCCGACGATCCCTGCCGCTGCGCCCCGCGCAAGATAGGCATACAGAATGCATCCCGCCAGCAGGACCAGCGCGGCTCCCGCGCAGCTGCATGAAACGATCCCCATATGAGAATGCTTATATTTCGCCTGTCCGTATTTTCTCGTTCCTCTTTTTTTACGTTCCTTCTGTTTCTGTCTGTCTTCAGCGTCTTTTCCGTTTCCGAACATAACATTTTCTCCTTATCAGATTACATATCATAAATACGATGTAGCCAAGCATGCCGCCGATGGTATTCAGCAGTATATCGTCCACATCAAAGCTCCCCACTCTGGTCACCAGCTGCAGGATCTCCACACACAGGCTCAGTCCCAGGCTGTTGAATAATGCCTTGAAAAAGCTTCTAGACGAACTCGCCATGGCGATAAAAAAACCAAACGGCACAAATATGAGAATATTACCGAAAAGATTGGAAAATACCGCGAACGCTCCAAGCTGTTCACGATATACGATAAACCTTCTGATTTCCTTAAAAAGTTCCAGATTGTAGCGGTACTCATCCATCACCCCTTCCCTGCCGTACCAGTCCGACAGAAAAAGGAAATAGATCAGGAACCCGATATATAACACAAACAGGACCTTCCCCAAAGTCCTGACCTTTTTCTCCTGTTTTTTGCTCAAATCAATACCCCTTCACAAATCTCACGAATCTTTACAGCATATGCAAGACTCACTCCCGAGTCCTGGCGCAGGATTCGGGTCGGCATCATCCGATACGATGTTTCTCTGAATCCCTGCGCATCCCCGCAAAGCGTTTATCAGATGGAGGCTTCCTCCATCTGATAGAACGTCCCTGCCGAAAGGATGTTCCTATGAAGATGGGACAGCCCCCTGTGAAGGGTCTGTCCCTTTCTGATTAAAATATGATCTCTTTCTTATGCCTGAGCAGGCTTGCGCCGTTTATAATGGAAATGACTCCCACCGTGATCCCCACGACCAGAACGATGATCCCGACTGCGATACTGCCTGCGCCGCTGTTTTTCATTGTCCGATATGCCTTTTCCATATTATGCGCCTCCTTATTTCACTCCATATGTTTCATAGTATGTATCGATCGCCGCTTTTAATGTGTCGTCGATCACAACTTTCCCGTGATACGGTTTATTATAGAGATGCTCGACCACTTCGTCCATGGAAACGATCGCCGCGGTGTCGAACCCGTAGAGATCTCTGATCTCATCCAGCGCACACTTCTCTCCGCCTTTTCCGACCTCCATGCGGTTCAGCGACACGATCAGACCCACGATCGTCACATCCGCTGCGCCTCTCACCTTCGGGACAGTCTCTTCCATGGACTTGCCGGATGTGGTGACATCCTCGATCATGATCACACGGTCTCCGTCCTTCAGGCTGCTTCCGAGGAAGCTTCCCTTGTCTGCGCCGTGATCCTTCTCCTCCTTGCGGTCCGAGCAGTAGCGCACTTCCTTTCCGTACAGCTCGCTGTATGCGATGGCGGTCACCACGCTGAGCGGAATTCCCTTGTAAGCCGGTCCGAACAGCACGTCGAAATCATCCCCGTACTTGTCGTGGATCGCTTTCGCGTAATACTCTCCCAGCTTCTTCAGCTGAGAACCTGTCACATAAGCGCCCGCATTCATAAAAAACGGAGACTTTCTCCCGCTCTTGAGCGTAAACTCTCCGAATTTCAGCACGTCGC
Source organism: Lachnospiraceae bacterium UBA1818 (assembly GCA_904419285.1). Lineage (GTDB taxonomy): Bacteria > Bacillota > Clostridia > Lachnospirales > Lachnospiraceae > Mediterraneibacter > Mediterraneibacter caccogallinarum. The sequence continues at coordinate 7,324 of CAJFQZ010000009.1, read as the reverse complement.
TGTCAACCATGAACTCGATAAATTCCTGCTTATACTGTTCCATAATTCTTAAAACCTCCACATTTATGGCTTTTCCTGCCATTACTTCTATATTCATACTGAAGATACTCAACGATTCATTCTGTTAAATTCTAGCATAAACTGGTGCCATTTTCAATTAAGGCAGGGCCGAACTGTTATTTATTTGACGATTTCATTACTGTGAACGCTTACACAATCCCGACCATATCAGAGACACTCTTGAAGCCCTGCCGCTCCATATACTCCGCAATCCCGTCGACAATCTCCATCGTCACACCCGGATTGTGAAAATTCGCTGTTCCGACGGACACAGCGCTCGCTCCTGCAAGGATCATCTCGATGGCATCCTCCGCCGTAGAAATTCCTCCCATGCCGATGACCGGAACTTTCACAGCATTAGCCGCCTCATACACCATGCGCACTGCGATCGGATGGATCGCCGGTCCGGATACGCCGCCTGTCTTATTCGCCAGGACAAACGATTTCCTGTTGATATCGATCTTCATACCCGTGATCGTATTGATCAGAGAAACCGCGTCCGCGCCGCCCGCCTCCACAGCTTTTGCCATCTCGGCGATGCTCGTCACATTGGGGCTCAGCTTCATGATCACCGGCTGCTTCGCATATTTCTTCACAGCCTTTGTGATCTTTTCCGCAGCCTTCGGATCCTGGCCGAAGGCGATCCCGCCCTCCTTTACATTCGGACAGGAGATATTGATCTCCAGCATATCCACGTCCTCGCCTGCCAGCCGCTCGACCACTTCGCAGTAGTCCTCCTCAGACCGTCCGCAGACATTGACGATGATCTTTGTATCATACTTTCTCAGGAACGGGATATCCCTCTCGCAGAACAGGTCGATCCCCGGATTCTGCAGTCCGACCGCATTCATCATCCCGCCGTAGGTCTCCGCCACTCTCGGAGTCGGATTTCCCGTCCATGGAACACTGGCGACTCCTTTGGTCGTCACCGCGCCCAGACGGTTAAGGTCCACATAGTCAGCGAACTCAGCTCCGGAGCCGAAAGTCCCTGACGCTACTGTCACCGGATTCTTCCATTCCACACCTGCGATATTCACCTTCATATTCATCAGATCTCCACCTCCGTTGACAGGAATACCGGACCGTCCTTGCAGATCCGCTTATTGTTCACATTGCTGTGATGATCCTTCTCCTTTGTCTGACATACACAGGCAAGACAGGCGCCGATGCCGCATGCCATGCGCTCTTCCAGGGAGAGATAACACACAATTCCGTTTTCCTCGGCATACGCCTTGATGGCACGGAGCATCGGGGTCGGTCCGCAGGCATAGATGATATCCGCCTCAAGCCCGTTTTCCCGGATGGCGTCCATGACATTTCCCTTTGTCCCCACGCTTCCGTCTTCTGTGGAGATATAGACTTCTCCGTTCTGTTCAAACTCTTCTCTCAGGAAAGTCTCCGCGTCCCGGTATCCCACAACGATCTGCTTCTTCTCACACTTCATCTCTTTCGCCAGCTCCAGGATAGGGGGAACTCCAATTCCCCCGCCCATGAGGAACACTCTCTTTCCTTCCGCCTTCTCATACGGAAATCCATTCCCCAGAGGTCCGATCACCGGGATCGTATCCCCGGCTTTCATCCGGGAGAATTCTTCCGTTCCGGTCCCCGGTCCTGTCACACGGTATACAACACGGAGCTGTCCCTTCTCCCGATCGATCTCACAGATACTGATCGGGCGCGGGAGCAGCTTGCTCCCGTCGTTCGTATACATGGAAATAAACTGTCCCGGCGCCGCTTCCGCCGCCGCTTCTGTCCTGATCCACATACTATAAATATTTTCTGCGATCTGCTCCTGGGAGACGACCGCTGCATTCTCTTTCTTCTTTGTCATATCTTCTTTCCTCTGTCCTGCTCTGTTTTCTGCAGTGCCCTGCTGCCCGTCCGGCACTTCCGCACTCTGACTCCGTACTCTGCTCCGGCGCTCTGCGGTTCGTGTCCGTGCCGCCTGCTGTCCCGCTCTATTTCGCCGCTTCCAGCGCTCCGCTGATGTCAGCGATCATCGCCTCCACGGCCGCTCTGGACGCATCTCCGAAATTCTCCGGTCCGAACTTGGCATACGCCTCCTGTTTATAAGCTGCGATGATTCCACGGGAAGAGTTCACGATCGCGCCGAGTCCGTCCTCATTGAAGAAATGCACCAGATCCTTGCCCTGTCCGCCCTGGGCGCCGTATCCGGGCACAAGGATATAAGACTTGGGCATGATCCTGCGCAGCACTTTTCCCATCTCCGGATAAGTCGCACCCACGACAGCGCCGATGTAGCTGTACTCATCGCCCATGCAGTCAGCGCCCCACTCGGCCACTTTCTCTCCCACCAGTTCGTAGAGCGGGCGTCCGTCGATGAGGCGGTCCTGGAACTCTCCGCTGGACGGGTTGGAAGTCTTCACCAGGATAAAGAGGCCTTTCTTCTCCTCCCTGCACACCTCGATAAACGGCTTTACTCCGTCTGAGCCGAGATACGGGTTCACTGTAGCAAAATCTTCGTCGAACGGAACATATTCCTTGCTTCCGACTTTCACTTTTCCGAGATGTCCCACTGCGTACGCTGCGGAAGTGGAACCGATATCGCCTCTCTTGATGTCTCCGATCACGACCAGATCCTTTGATTTACAGTAGTCCACCGTCTTCTTGAACGCCATAAGCCCCGGCACACCGAACTGCTCATACATCGCGATCTGCGGCTTCACTGCCGGGATCAGATCATAGGTCTTGTCCACGATCTCCTTGTTGAACTGCCAGATCGCCTCAGCAGCTCCTTCCAGTGTCTCACCGTACTCTGCGAATGCCTTGTCCTGCACATGCTGGGGAACATAGCTGAGCATCGGGTCAAGTCCCACAACGATAGGCGCATTTGTCTTTTTGATCTTTTCAACCAGTTTGTTAATCATATCATTTCCTCCGTTTACTTACCATTTCACAAATATCCAGGCGATACTTTTATCTAGTATATAATACCCGGCGCCATGTTGGCAAGCGAACAGGGAGAAAAGAAAAAAAGAATCCGAAGGTTTCTCTTCCTTCGGATTCTCCCTGCCGCTTTCATCATGCCGTCTTCGTCTTCACCGTCCGGATCAGTCCGGATCTTAAAAGCACCGGGCGGAGCGCATTGTAGATGACTCCCACCAGCACTGTAGATACCACTGCATTGACAAATGTCGTCGCTGTACTCCATTTTGCCAGTACCTCCGCCATCTGCTGAGGCTGCCCCAGGATAAACATCTTATAGAAATATCCCACGAGCGGATCTGCGATCACATTGAACCCCAGCCCCGCCACAGAAGCGATCAGGCTCCAGCGCAGTACATATTTCCGGTCTGTGCTCTCATTGATCTTCGCGATCCTGTGTGCAACCAGTCCTACGATCAGGCCGATACACAGCTTCAGCACAAATGTCTTCGGCGCGCCGGTGATGTAGACCGGATCCATCAGGTCCGCGATCGTCATCCCTACCGCTCCCGCAAGGCCGCCGTACCATCCGCCCAGGATCAGCGCGCCCAGCACGCAGAACGCATTTCCCACATGCAGCGACGTCGCATCGCCTCCCGGCATTGGTATCTTGATCTGTAAAAATGTAAATGCCACATAGCACAGCGCCGCCATAAGCGCTGTCTGTGCAAGCTTGATCACTGTTTCATTTCTTCTTTCCATCATACTCCCTCTTTTCCTGTAAATCTGCCGAAATCTGATTCCGATTGAATATTCTTCTCGAACACTCTCTGTTCGATATTGGTATACTATCACCACACTGGTCATTTTAAAATGTCCAGTTTTATCATTTTCATGCAGTCCACTTTTTCAGAAGGATCTCTCTGGAAATTCTCAGGGCTCCGGTGTCTGCCCGAGCCTCACCTGCTCCAGCTTCTGGGCGTCTTCTTCATCCAGATAATCAAAGAGGTAGTTCTTTCCTCCCGATGTCCTGCCCAGATGTTCCTGCCTTATCTCCTTCATGGCAAGTTCTACCTCTTCCCGCAGGCCTGCCGCTGACATCCGGCGTCCGCCCTGGCCGAGGATGATGACCTGCTCCAGCCCGTCCGAGGTCGCCACGGTCACATCCGCTGACCGGGCGATCCGCCTGACTGTCTTCTCGATGTACTGGTCCGCCGTCTCCGCCTCTTTTGTGTAGACGATATAGATATTATGGTATTTCAGCACTTCGCCCGGATTCCCCTCCACCTTGTATGCGTCAAACACAAGGATCAGGGTACACTTCTTCCAGCCCTGATAATTGCACAGGATATCCGCCAGTTTTCCTCTTGCCGCCGCCATGTTCGTCTCGGAAAGCCGGTTCAGATCCTCCCAGGCAAAAATGATATTGTATCCGTCCACCAGAAGATATTCTTCCTGCTTTTCCCGTTCCTTTTTATAATCCGCCCATTTGCCCCTGGCTTCTCCTTTTTCCTTCACAGGCAGATCCGTTCGGGTTCCCGCTGTATCATCCGCGGAACGCACTGTCACCGGACCGCGGCTCTGGCGTACCGGATCCGGCGTGCGGATATAGATCGCGTCAAGCTCTTCCTGGGTCAGCTCGATCCGCGAGGCTGCCCGGCGCACTGCCATTTCAGCCGCCTTCACCTCTTTCTCAGTCTTCTCGCTGCTCTCAAGATGCATGTATTCCTCCACCTGATACCAGGGCACGATGAATCCCGCTCCGTGGGCGCAGAAGACAGATCCTGTCGGATTCTCCAGGTCCGATTCCGAATCATAGCCGATTGCTGCCACAACTTCTTCCTGGTCATGGCAGACGTCATATCCTTTCAGCGAACAGGACATCCTTCCCCTGCCGCCGGTGTACGCGGTGAATTCCGTCTGATAGCCGCGCATTGCAGATACAGGCGCACTTCCTGTGAGCACCGATACATCGCCTTCTGTCAGGGGTGATTCAAACTTTCCGTACATTTTCTGAATATCTGTCATTGCCCGCCCGATATTCTCTGTCGGCATCTCAAGGCGGAACTCATAGTACGGCTCCAGAAGGATGCTCTTCGCCTTCTTGAGTCCCTGACGCACCGCGCGGTATGTCGCCTGCCGGAAATCTCCGCCCTCGGTATGCTTCTGGTGGGCTCTCCCTGCGATCAGCGTGATCTTCAGATCCGTGACAGGGGAACCGGTCAGCACTCCCACGTGCTCCTTTTCCTCCAGATGGGTCAGGACAAGTCTCTGCCAGTTCCTGTCCAGCACATCCTCGCTGCATGAGGAAGCCACCTGGAGCCCGGAGCCCCGTTCTCCCGGTTCCAGGAGCAGATGCACCTCCGCATAATGCCGCAGCGGTTCAAAGTGCCCGACGCCTTCCACCGGTGCCTCTATCGTCTCCTTGTACACGATCCTGCCTTCTCCGAACTCCACTCGTACTCTGAACCTCTGATAGATCAGGCTTCGGAGTATCTCGATCTGCACCTCTCCCATAAGCTGGGCATGGATCTCGCCGGACGCCTCATCCCATACGATGTGGAGTTCCGGTTCTTCTTCTTCCAGCTGTCTTAAATTTCTGAGCATGGCATGGACATCGCAGTCCTCAGGCAGCTCGATCCGGTAGGTGAGCACAGGCTCAAGCACAGGCATGTCTGACGCCTGCTCCGCGCCCAGTCCCTGTCCCGGACATGTATCCTCCGGCCCGGTCACTGCGCAGACCTGCCCCGCTCTGACAGAGGGGACAAGCTCATATTTTGCTCCGGAATAGATCCTTATCTGGTTTACCTTTTCCTCAACGTCAGGAAGGACTTCCTTCGCACTCAGCGTGCCGCCGGTGATCTTCAGATAAGTCAGCCGGTTTCCCTGGTCGTCCCTTGCGATCTTGTAAACCTTTGCCCCGAACTCCTCTCCATACTGCGGCGTCTGTGTGTACCGCTCCAGGCCGTCCAGCAGTTCCTCCACACCCTGAACATGAAGAGCGGATCCGAAAAAGCAGGGGAAAAGCTTCCTCTGGGCGACAGATCGCCTGATGGAGCGGTAACTGACAGTTCCCGTCTCCAGATACTCCTCAAGGACTTCCTCGCCGCAGAAGGCAAGCTCTTCCAGCGCTTCCGGATCCCCTTTCGATATTCCCGAAAAATCAACGCAGCCCTCGCCGAACCGGGCTTTCAGCTCTGCCATAAGGCGGTCTCTGTCCGTCCCGTCCTGATCCATCTTATTTACAAAAAGAAAAGCGGGAATCTCATACCGCTTCAGCAGCTTCCACAGTGTCTCCGTGTGCCCCTGCACTCCGTCAGCCCCGCTCACCACAAGGACCGCACAGTCAAGCACCTGCAGGACACGCTCCATCTCCGCCGAGAAATCCACGTGCCCCGGGGTGTCGAGAAGAGTGACGTCCGTATCCTTCCAGGTGAAGGCCGCCTGCTTGGAGAAGATGGTGATTCCCCGCTCTTTCTCCAGTCCGTATGTATCAAGGAAGGCGTCCCTGTGGTCCACACGCCCCAGCTTCCGGATACTTCCGCTTAAATAGAGCATGCTCTCCGACAGCGTCGTCTTCCCCGCATCCACATGGGCGAGAATTCCTATACATAAATTCTTTTTTGATGATCTTTCCTTATTTTCAGACGTATTTTCCATGAAAATACCCCTTTCTGTCTATGATTATGCATTCATAATCATAGCACAGAAAGGGGTGTAAGTCGATAAAGCATTGTCATCTTCTGCTTTGCCTTTTGTCTAAGTTTTCAGCATACAAAAATGATATTTACTCCACATTCTGCTATACTATTTTTCTATATCTGCGGCCTTTATTTTCCCCCATCGCCTCTATTTTCTTAAGCCGTATCAATTCTCTCACCAATTGACGAGCTCTTGTTTCTTTAACCCCGAGGAATTCTGCTATCTCAGCTATTCTATATTCTCGATCCAACTCCATCCATTCTATTATTTTTTCTAACTGTTGTCTGGTTTTATTTGTAAGTTTCTTTTTATCAGCGCTTTTTTATCAGCACTTTTTATCAGCGCTTTTTTATCCATGCTTTTTACAAACGATAATTTCAAAATAGTTCTGTCGGGTCCGTATTCTTCTGCGACTTCCGGCTGCTTCCATCCCTGTTGTTCCCACACGCTGTATATATCCGGCACGCCGCTGCCGGCTCTCTCTCCAATACCGATCAGATTGAACATCTTCATCAAAGCTTTGTTTCTCGGATCTGAAATACCGCCTTTGAGCATCTGGGCTTTTCCTGTCCGAATGCTTCCCGGATTCTCCATTACGATAGAATCTGCATCTTTCCGGATCACAATCCCTCTCGGGAAATAAAAGTCTGTATTTACGATACAGTTTGCCAAAGCT
>CAJFQZ010000008.1 GCA_904419285.1 Lachnospiraceae bacterium UBA1818 | reverse complement strand
GGTGGCTCAGGGCGCGAATCACGGACCGGCTCCGATCCCGGAAGAAGCGAAATGGGTACAGGCTAAGGAGATCAAGGACATTTCCGGTTTTACACACGGTGTCGGCTGGTGTGCACCTCAGCAGGGAGCATGTAAGCTTTCACTGAATGTAAAAGAAGGCGTCATCCAGGAGGCACTGGTAGAGACGATCGGATGTTCAGGAATGACTCATTCCGCAGCTATGGCATCTGAGATCCTTCCGGGCAAGACAATCTTAGAGGCACTGAACACAGACCTTGTCTGTGATGCGATCAATACAGCAATGAGAGAACTCTTCCTTCAGATTGTATACGGAAGAACACAGAGCGCATTTTCAGAAGACGGACTTGCGATCGGTGCAGGACTGGAAGACCTTGGAAAAGGGCTCCGCTCTCAGGTAGGTACTATGTATGGTACACTTGCAAAAGGTCCTCGTTACCTTGAGATGGCAGAGGGTTATGTAACAGGCATCGCTCTGGATGAGAATAACGAAATCATCGGATACCAGTTCGTAAGCCTTGGAAAATTCACAGACTTCATCAAGAACGGCGATACACCGAACGAAGCTTGGGAGAAAGCAAAAGGACAGTACGGCCGTGTTGACGATGCAGTGAAGATCATCGATCCGCGTAAAGAGTAATACTTAAGACGGCGGAACGACGCTTTTAGTAATCTCAACAAAGGTAAATAATTCAGGAGGATATATAAATGGCTTTATTTGAATCATATGAAAGAAGAATTGATAAAATCAATGAAGTTTTAAACAGCTACGGTATCGCTTCTCTGGAAGTGGCTGAGAAGATCACAAAAGATGCCGGACTGGACGTTTACAATCAGGTCAAAGGAATTCAGCCGATCTGTTTCGAGAACGCATGCTGGGCTTACATCACAGGTGCAGCAATTGCGATCAAGAAAGACTGCAGAAACGCAGCAGACGCAGCTGCAGCGATCGGAGAAGGCCTTCAGGCTTTCTGTATTCCGGGATCTGTTGCTGATCAGCGTAAGGTAGGTCTTGGACACGGAAACCTTGGAAAGATGCTTCTGGAAGAGACGACAGACTGCTTCTGCTTCCTGGCAGGACATGAGTCCTTCGCAGCAGCAGAGGGTGCGATCGGTATCGCAGAGAAGGCAAACAAGGTTCGTAAGAAACCTCTCCGCGTTATCCTGAACGGTCTTGGAAAAGACGCTGCAAAGATCATCTCCAGAATCAACGGATTCACATATGTTCAGACAGAGTATGATTACTTCACAGGCGAGCTGAAAGAAGTTCAGAGAATCGCTTACTCTGACGGACTTCGCTCCAAAGTAAACTGCTACGGAGCAAACGACGTCCGCGAAGGCGTTGCCATCATGTGGAAGGAAGGCGTTGACGTTTCCATCACAGGTAACTCCACGAACCCGACTCGTTTCCAGCACCCGGTTGCAGGAACATACAAGAAAGAGTGCGTAGAGGCTGGAAAGAAATACTTCTCTGTTGCATCAGGCGGTGGTACAGGACGTACACTTCACCCGGACAACATGGCAGCAGGACCGGCTTCCTACGGTATGACAGATACAATGGGACGTATGCATTCTGACGCACAGTTCGCAGGATCCTCTTCCGTACCGGCTCACGTTGAGATGATGGGTCTGATCGGAGCAGGAAACAACCCGATGGTTGGTATGACTGTTGCAGTTGCAGTTTCTGTAGAAGAAGCAGCAAAGGCAGGCAAATTCTAATAAAACAATATGTTATGATTTTTATGAACCGCACTGGTCTGATGACCGGTGCGGTTTTTCTATGTCCTGCATATCGAAAAACGTTGAATTAATTGTATTATTTGATATAATACAAATATGAAACGGAGGGATGCTTATGATTATTCGCATTGATACTGTAAGTACAACACCGATCTATGTCCAGCTTAGGAACGAGATCGTCAAAGGGATTGGAAGGGGAGAACTCTCCGAGGGCGAGTGCCTTCCGACTGTGCGGCAGCTGGCTGCGGACCTTGGAGTAAATTCCATGACTGTGAGCAAGGCCTATCAGACACTGAAGGCGGAAGGCTTTATTGAGACGGACCGGAGAAGGGGAGCCATTGTGCGCTCAGGCGTGCAGAGCGGGGCACAGCCGGATGAAAGATTCAGAGAAAAGCTGGAGGATGAGCTGGAGCTTTTGAGCGCCGAGGCGAAGATCAAGGGACTCGGACGGGAAGAGTTTATTCATTTGTGCAGTATGGCATTTGCAGGGATGGAGGGATGAGAATATGATGCTGTTTCTCATATTTCTGTTTGTAGACCTCTCTGTAATTGGGATCTTCTATGCCGTATACGGGAGGAAGCGGAAGTACTCGGAGGGCATGCTGATGGGCGTGCATCTTCCGGAGAGCGCGGCCTGTGGTGAAGAAGTCAGAAGGATGATGGAGCGATATCATGCACGGACGAAAAAGTTCTACCTCTGGAATCTGGCGGCGGTGATCCTGATCGGAGGACTATGTTTCTGGCGGGAGTCAGTGTTTGTTATCGTGTGGACGGTCTGGCTTCTGGAGATGTGCATTGGAGCCATTGCTCTTCTGAACAGAACACACAGGAAGCTGTATGACCTGAAGGTAGAAAAGGGCTGGATCGGAAGCACCGGCAGCCGCATCATGACTGCTGATACAAGGACAGCGGCGCAGTCGGCTGAGTCGGGGATCCGTCCCCGATGGCATATCCTTTTCCTTATGCTTATCCTGTTTCCCTGTTTCTTCCCTCGGGTGCAAGAGTATCTGAACGGGGATGAGGGAGGCTGGATCCTCTTTCTGTGCAGTCTGGTGGTCGGCGCCGCGTTCGGAGTCCTTCACGCGGTACTCCTCCGGATGCCGAACAAGGTGTACAGCGAGGATTCTGGATTGAATCTGGAAGTGAACCGTATGCAGAAAAATGTCTGGTCGTGGATCATGACAGGGTGCGGCTTTTTCAATGCTGCGGCATACCTGTCAGTCATCTTATCAATGAACGATGAGGCGTGGATCAGCAGCGGCGCTTATATCGTCTATGTTGTGCTGGAAGGCATTCCGATCGTGTTTTTCCTTCTCGGGTTTCTCTATATCCATCGCAGAAAGGAAGGACTGTTGGCGCAGAATACAGCTCCGCTTTATACAGACGACGATATCTACTGGAAGAACGGATGGTACAGCAATCCCAGTGATAAACGGGTGTTTGTACAGGACTGGGCCTGTTCCTGGAACTACACAGTCAACCTGGCAAGACCGGCGGGAAAGGCATGGATGGCAGCGGGGATCGCAGTGACGGCGGTATGTCTGATCTGGCTGTGCGTGGAGATGTTGAAGCTGGATTTTGTGCCGATCCAGATGGAGGTGCAGGAGGATGGGCTCAGCATTACATCCGGGTATACAGATCTTTCCCTTTCTTATGGGGAAATACTGGGCGTCAGACTGATCGACGAGCTGCCTGAGGATGAATACCGCAGGACGAACGGAGTGTCGGACAGCCGGCAGAATATTGGCAGATTCAAGGGAAATGAGACTGGAATGTGCAGGATGTTCCTCTACACAGGATATGAGCCGATCCTTGTGATCGATACTGAGGATGGTCCCGTATATATCAACAGTGAGACAGACGGTGAAGCGGAAAAATGGTATGAGGAGATCCATTCTTTTTATTAGAAATACAGCATTTCTCTTTACAAGGAAAATGCAATATGATATTATGATGATATCAAAAAGATAGTCTCTGTGAGGAGGAATGAAGGATGAAAGAAAAATTACTGGAGAACAAAAAGAAAGGCATGCTTGTATTGATCCTGACTACGCTGCTTTATGTGGCGGCTATCGCAGGATGTGTATTCGGCGGGATATTGGTGGGCGACGGAAGAAGTCCGGCGCTTCTCGTCATCAGTATCGTGTGGGTCTGCCTCGGATGGATCCCGTACTGCGGACTGAAAGTGCTGAAGCCGCAGGAGGCCCTTGTCCTGACACTGTTTGGAAAATATGTCGGCACGCTGAAAAATGAGGGATTCTATTATGTGAATCCGTTCTGTACGAGCGTGAACCCTGCGGCGGATACACATCTGCACCAGAGCGGTGACGTAGACAACAGTGCGTCAAAGTCGGCTCTGTCGCTGGCCCTTAACGTGGGAAAGACAGAGATCGATATGTCTGGCACGGGAAAGAAGATCTCGCTTAAGATCATGACACTCAATAATAACCGGCAGAAGATCAATGACTGCCTCGGCAATCCGGTGGAGATCGGCATCGCGGTCATGTGGCGAGTGGTGGATACGGCCAAGGCGGTGTTCAATGTTGACAACTATAAGGAATACCTGTCCCTGCAGTGTGATACGGCCCTGAGGAATATCGTACGCATCTATCCTTACGATGTGGCGCCGAATGTGGATACGACCGGGGACGGGATCGCAGATGAGGGAAGCCTGAGAGGATCCAGCGAGGTCGTTGCTGCCAGGATCCGGGATGAGATCCAGAAGAGAGTGGAGGAAGCCGGACTGGAAGTGATCGAGGCGCGCATCACCTATCTTGCCTATGCGCCGGAGATCGCAGCGGTCATGCTCCAGCGGCAGCAGGCGTCAGCGGTTGTGGACGCGAGAAAGATGATCGTGGACGGTGCGGTCGGCATGGTCGAGATGGCGCTGGAGCGCCTGAACGAGAAAGGCGTTGTGGAACTGGACGAGGAACGGAAGGCTGCCATGGTGTCCAATCTGCTCGTAGTGCTCTGCGGCAACCGGGATGCCCAGCCGGTCGTGAATTCAGGCAGCCTGTACTGATATGGCAGACAATAAGAAGAAACAGATCCCGCTCAGACTCTCAGCGAAACTGTACGATGCCATAGCAGCCTGGGCAGAGGATGATTTCCGCTCGGTCAACGGACAGATCGAATATCTGCTGACGGAGTGTGTGAGGCAGAGAAAGAAAAACGGGAAATATGTTTCAGAACATCTTGACGAACCGCCCGAATTGGATATTAAATAAAGACAGACCGGTCCATTGCTGGATCGGTCTGTTTTGAAGAACAGGAGGCAGTGAAATGAAAGTATTGATGATCAATGGAAGCCCGCATGCAAAGGGAAATACATATATTGCCCTGCATGAGATGGAGAAGATATTTCAGAAGGAAGAGGTGGAGACAGAGATCCTTCAGATCGGAAATAAACCGATCCGCGGCTGTATCGCCTGCAATTCATGTTCTGAAAAGGGAAGATGTGTATTCGACGATGCAGTAAATGAGGCGGCGCCGAAATTTGAAGAGTGCGACGGACTCGTCGTGGCAAGCCCTGTGTATTATGCATCTGCGAACGCAACCCTGATCGCGTTCCTCGACCGCCTTTTCTACAGCACATCATTTGATAAGACGATGAAAGTAGGAGCAGCTGTCGTGGCAGCCAGAAGAGGCGGTCTCTCAGCGACATTTGATGAGCTGAACAAGTATTTTACGATCTGCGGTATGCCGGTGGCGTCCAGCCAGTACTGGAACAGCATCCACGGAAGAGCCCAGGGGGAAGCGGAGCAGGACGGAGAAGGACTGCAGACGATGCGGACTCTGGCAAGGAATATGACATTTCTTATGAAGAGCATTGCACTCGGGAAAGAGAAGTACGGTCTGCCGGAGCAGGAGCCGTTCAGCCCGACGAATTTTATACGGTGAAAAAATATTATAGGAAAAAAGCATACCATTCTATTTTTTACAAGTATTAGACAATGCCCGGAAAAGACGCTATAATTTAAACGGAAAAGAAGGTGCAGCGTGCCGTCAGGCATTCTGCTGTCTGAACTGAGAAAAAGGAGTATGAGCTTATGATTTACAGAGATTTTCAGGATTTAAAGCTTTCCGGGCTCGGAATGGGAGCGATGCGTCTTCCGGTTATCGACGGAGACGATTCTAAGATCGACACAGCGGCCGCAGAAGAGATGGTCGCCTATGCAATGGAGCACGGCATTAACTACTATGACACCGCATGGGGATATCACGGCGGACAGTCGGAGATCGTCATGGGAAATGCACTGAAGAAGTATCCGAGAGAGAACTTCTATCTTGCAACGAAGTTCCCGGGCTACGACCTCTCCAACATGGACAAGGTGGAAGAGATCTTCGAGGAACAGCTGAAGAAATGCCAGGTCGAGTACTTTGACTTCTATCTGTTCCACAATGTCTGCGAGATGAATATCGACGCATATCTGGACGAGAAATATGGAATCTATGATTATCTGATCGAACAGAAGAAGAACGGAAGGATCCGCCATCTGGGATTTTCGGCTCATGGAAGCTATGATGTGATCAAGAGGTTCCTTGACGCTTATGGGAAAGACATGGAGTTCTGCCAGCTTCAGCTCAACTATCTTGACTGGAGCTTCCAGGATGCAAAAGCCAAAGTAGAGCTCATAAAAGAGCACGATATCCCGGTATGGGTTATGGAGCCGCTGCGTGGAGGAAAGCTGGCGTCGCTCTCGGAAGAGAACACAAAGAAATTAAGGGAGATGCGTCCGGATGAAGAGACGCCTGCATGGGCGTTCCGGTTCCTTCAGAGCCTTCCGGAGGTGAAGGTCGTGCTGTCAGGCATGTCCAATATGGAACAGCTCCAGGCAAATATCCGTACATATGAAGAGGATAAGCCGCTGAATGAGGAAGAAATGAAGACACTTCTCGGGATTGCGGATAAAATGCTGGAGAAAAAGACTCTTCCGTGTACAGCGTGCCACTACTGCGTGAGCCACTGCCCGCAGGGGCTTGACATTCCGGAACTTCTGAAACTTTACAATGAACACTGCTTTACAGAGGGCGGTTTCATCGCGCCGATGGCACTTTCTTCCTATCCGGATGACAAGAAGCCCAGCGCCTGCATCGGATGCCGGAGCTGTGAGGCTGTCTGTCCGCAGCAGATCAAAATCTCAGAGGCAATGTCAGACTTTGCAGAAAAGTTAGGATTATAGTATAATGGTACAGGCGGCTTCGTCAGGAGCCGCCTGTAACCCGTAAAAGAGAAAAAACAGCAGGGAGTGAAAAAGATGGAGATTAGACGAGTAGAAAATATGGCAGGCGGAAAAGGCCACGTTCTGATCAAGGACATCCTCGGAGAGAAGGAATTGAACGGGAAATGCGGACTCTATTCAGAGGTGACGATCGAGCCGGGATGTTCCCTGGGCTACCATGAGCATCATGGAGAGAGCGAGACATATTACATCCTTTCAGGCAAAGGGGATTATAATGACAATGGAACAGTACGTCCGGTCAAAGCAGGAGATATTACATACACTCCGAATGGATGCGGCCATGGACTGGAGAACACCGGAGACGAGAATCTTGTCTTCATGGCTCTGATCATTTACGATTGATCAGCCGGATCGCGGCAGATGGATCGCTGCATCAGCATTCTACAGTCAGACAGGAGAGAAGAGAAGCATGCGGACAATGGAATTTACAATTGAGGACACGAAAGCGCTGAAACCGGGAATGGTCGTGAACGTGACAGAGGGCGTCCTGCCTTCTTCGTATTATTACACGATCGAACATGCACTCGGAATGAGCGCAAACTTCCGTCAGGCAGAGCGGCTTAAGACACGGAAGGGGACCGTGAAGGAGTTAAAGGAGACGCCGCAGTTCCACATTGCGGTGCTGGAATTCGACGAATAGGAAACAAGGCTGCATCTGAGACTATTCTGCAGATGCAGCCTTGTCTTTTCTTTGACAGAATGTTATAGTATGAATAATACTATTAACAAATCGGGAGAAATATTGAACAAGGAGAGGAGGGCCGGACTGTTGAGCCAGAACTGTGAACAGGAATTTGTCAATACCGAACTATGGAATTTATTCAGAAACAGGTTTAAAAGCTCCACTACAGAGGCGTCCTACCGGTCTGACATCCGGGAATTCTGCAGGATGACCGGGAAGCCCTTTGACAGGGCGGAAGAGGAGGATGTCCGGCGTTACTATGAGAAAATGCGGGATCGGATCTCGGAGGGAAGGATCAGTCCTCTGACACTGACGAAAAAGTTCCGTGAACTGCATTCTTTCGCGCAGTTTCTCGTGGAATATGACGGGGAAGACAGCGGAAGGAGCGATCCTTTCTATCCTTATCTGAAGGATCTGGCGAAGGAAGATGCGCTTGCGAGATCTGTCCCGGTAGAAGAGATGGACGCCCTGTTGAAAGCGGCTGAAAAGGATCTTATGGCGTACACGATCCTGACGCTGATGTACCGTGCAGGTCTGTCATCTACTGAGATCACAGAACTGAACGGCGAGGAGGATTTTGCCCTGTACGATGACGGAGCATATGTATTCCTGCCGCGGAGAAGAGAGCCCTGCTATATACCGGAAGATGCGTGGGAGATCCTGAAGGAATATATGGCGGCAAGAGAGCCCCATCCCAGCCTCTTTTACAACCGCAGAGGGAGGAGGCTGAACGGAATGTATATCAGCCGTATGATGAAGAAGTACTGCGCGGCGGCGGGGATCAGAAGCTGCAGCGCCGAGGCGGTGAGGAACTGCTGTGCCTTTAATCTGTTCTCCTATGGAGCGTCCTCCAGGCAGGTGGCGGGGCAGATGGGGCGCACTGAGATCCAGATCCGGCGCTACCGGGGCTTAAGCTATCAGGGAAATCTCAGAAAAAAAGCAAATGATCTTGTGAAGATGAGAATAGAAAAACCGCAGCTGTAAGAACTGCGGTTTTTCTATATCCCTGCTGTTTTAAGAGGCAGTTTCTGAGATTCTGCTTTCCGTGCATGTCTCCCGTCAATGAGATTTGTATCTCCGGATCAGGCAGGAGATCACGCCGGCGGCACAGAGCCCGAGCAGGACGTTGTGCATGGAGCCGTATACAGTGAGCGCGCCCTTCAGTCCGTAGATGAGTTCCGGAGATTCCGGGAGAAGGCCGCTGAAAAGGAATGACACATAGGAGGCGGCGAAAACGATAATAAAGGAGAAAAGTCCCCGCCCTGTATCTTCCTTCCAGCTCTCACCATTGCTGTGGACCCGGACTCTTGTCATTGCCCACAGAAGGGAGATGAATTCAAAGAGCAGAAAAGCAGCGGCCACGCTTAAGTATGCGGCGAGCGTCTGTGTGATGGAACGCAGCCGCACAGACTCCATGATATCCCCGTAGGGAGCGCTTGCCCGCCAGAAGGTGTATGTGACATATGCTGCCGTGACGATGATGAGGATCAGAGAGAGCTGGCGCAGCAGAGCGCCAGAGAGCCTGGACAGGAGCTTCCCGCCCTTCTGGATCGGAGCTGCAAGCGGCACGCCGCCTCTGCTTTTCCGACGGCGTCTGCCGGAGTCCCGGCTGCCGTCTTCATCGTCATAGCCGTTCCTTCCCCTGCGCCGTCTCCGTGGATCATAATCCTCCTCGTCGTCATCATAATCATAATCGGAATCCTCATCCACGTCCTCAAAATCATCGTAGCTGTCGTCCTCAAAATCCATATCCGGATCTGTATCCTCGAGAGCGGTATGAGCAGTTTTTTTCTTTCGCGCGCTGGAGTACATATCCAGTGTAAGTCCCGGGTCTTCTTCGTAGGTGACCTCAAAATCATCGTCAAACAGATCAGAGTAGTCGTTCTTTGATGAACCCATGGAATCCCTCACTTTCTTAAATTCAGAATCTTTATCCGTCTTTGGATAAATCCTACTTATGTTATAACTTTTTCGGCGGCAGTACAAGAGCGGCGGGCAAAAATTAAAAAAGATTTTACTTTTGCAGCATGGGCGGAGGAACCGTAACAGGGCGGACGCACATATGGCCGGCAGGAAAGCGGCGCTGTCTCTCAGCCTTACAAAAGTGTTATGTATGATCGCTGTCCCGGTAGGATTTGTCATGCTGATCCTTTCCGGAATATGGTCTCTTGCGGACAACAGCATGGACTGAGGGCGGCTTCTTAATTTATTTCAGAATTCTTTGTAATTTCTTAAGAAATCTCTTCCGATTATCTTAAGAAGCCCTGTTTAAAATAAAATTGATTTTAGTAATACAATTTGGCGGATCTGTATAAGGAAGAGACGAAAGAGAGGCGTTAGATCATGAAATACATAACACTGGCAGTACCATGCTACAATTCTGAGAGTTATATGAGGAGATGTGTCGATTCACTTCTCGCGGGAGGAAAGGATGTGGAGATCATCCTGATCGATGATGGTTCTACGGACGGGACGGCCGCGATCGCGGATTCTTATGAGCTGACATATCCGGATATCGTAAGGGTCGTCCATAAGAAAAACGGCGGACACGGCTCAGGGGTGAACAAGGGACTTGAGCTGGCAAGGGGAGTTTATTATAAAGTGGTGGATTCGGACGACTGGCTGGACAGGGATTCATTTTTCAGGCTGATCGCGAAGATAAAGGAATTCTGCGGCGCAGGGCGGGATGCCTTTGAGAAAATCCCGGATCTGTTTATCTGCAATTATGTCTATGACCATCTGGACGAGGGCAGGAGCCGTGTGATGGATTATCGGAATGTTTTTCCGAAAGAGGAGATGTGCACATGGAATACGATCGGACGGTTCCACCCGTCTCAGTATCTGATCATGCATTCTCTGATGTTCCGCACAGAGGTGCTGAGAAAGTCGGGCGTCCGGCTTCCGGAACATACTTTCTATGTAGATAATCTTTTTTCCTATCAGCCGCTTCCGTTTGCGGAGAATCTCTACTATATGGATCTTGACCTCTATCATTACTATCTGGGGCGCGACGACCAGTCGGTGAATGAGAAGGTGCTGATGAAGCGGATCGACCAGCAGATCAAGGTGACAGATCTTGTCTCCCGCTGTGTTGATCTGAACGAGGTGAAGAAGAAATATCCGAAGCTGGCGTCCTACATGATGCGGAATATCTCGATCATGCTCTCTATCTCGTCGATTCATCTCCTTCTGATCCGGACCGCGGAGGCGGAACAGAAGCGCAGAGATATGTGGGAACGGGTCAAAGCCTATGACAAGGCACTGTACTACAGGCTGAGATGCTCCACAGTGAGCGGGCTGACTTATCTTCCCGGCCGTCTGGGAGGCAGACTGACAGTGGGCGGATATCGCTTTGCAAAACGGATCTATCAATTCCAGTAGGCAGCGCAGGAGGTGGAAAAATGGCACAGTTATACATCGCATTCGTAGACACTCCCGGATTGTTTGCCGGGATCATCAGACGGGTCTTAAAGCAGAAATACATCCATGTGGCGCTGTCTCTGGACCCGCGCCTTGAAGAGGCGTACAGCATCGGGCGCAGGCATCCGTCGGTCCCTCTGATCGCCGGATTCGAGAAAGAGGACAAAAGGAAGATCCTGAAGGCGTTCCCAGGCGCCGATTATATGATCTGCAGCCTTGAATGTACTACAGAACAGAAAGAATATGTGGAGGAAAGACTTCAGGAGGCGATGCGGAAACGTTTCCGGTATCATTACACGATACTAGGACTTCCGTTCCTTCTGATGAATATCCCGTTTTATCAGAAAAATCATTATACCTGTTCGTCCTATGCTGCACGACTGCTGGAGGAGGCGGGAATCTGCAGATGGGGAAAGCATTTTTCTCTTGTGACCCCGAAAGACTTTTTCGAATACCGGGAAAAACAGAAAATCTTCGAGGGAAGTCTCAGAGAGCTGGTTGAGTCTGACAGGACGGCAGATGCGGGAGTTCCTGTATTTCATTTAGCGCAGCCTGCCTATGCGGGAGCAGCATACAGGGCATATCGAGGTGTACCTTATGAGCGTTAAGAAAAGGATCATCCAGATCACGGTTTTTCTCCTTGTCATGTTTCTTACCTTTTATGCCCTGTTCAGCGGACGGGATCTGGGGGAAATCGGACGGTGGTTGGCGCGGATGTCGCCTCTGTATCTGATTCCGTCGGCGGCGCTTGCTGTGTTCTTCGTATGTGCGGAAGGATTTATGATCTGGTATCTGCTTAACGCCATGCGGGAAAAGAAGAACAGCCTGTTCCGGTGCATCCAGTACTCTTTTATCGGCTTTTTCTACTCCGGGATCACGCCGTCTGCCTCCGGAGGGCAGCCGGTGCAGCTCTATTATATGAATAAGGACGGGAACAGGGTATCCGACAGCACAGTAGTCCTTATGACTGTGGCGGTTGTATATAAATTTGTCCTTGTTGTTCTGGGATTCGGGATCCTGGTGTTCTGGAACGGGCCGCTGCGGGCAGAACTGAAACACTATTTTCCGCTGTATCTTCTGGGTCTGGCACTGAACGTGATTCTTGTGGTCCTGATCCTGGGAGTGATGCTGTTTCCGAGGGTGATTTTCCGAATCGCAAAATTCTTCGAAGGGCTTCTGATCCGTATGAAGATCTGGAAGCCATCTGTAAAACGGGAAGAGAAGCTGAACGGCTTTATCGAGAGCTATCAGCAGGCGGTCGTCTGGATTGGAAAGCATAAGGGAAGGCTCGCCGGCGTGGTGGCGATGACATTTTTACAGCGGTGCAGTCTGTTCGTGCTGACCTATATGGTCTATCTGGGATTCGGCCTGGAGGGGGCCGGCGCGATGAAGGTCATCCTTCTGCAGGCGTCTGTCTACATCGCAGTGGACATGCTGCCGCTGCCGGGCGCCCAGGGTATCACAGAGCTGATGTATCAGACCGTGTTCGTCAATGTGTTTACCGGGGCATATCTGATCCCGTCCATGCTTGTGAGCCGTGGGATCAATTTCTATTTTCTGATGATCTTAAGTCTCGGGGTGGAGCTGGTCAACCGTCTGATTTTGGAACGGAGAAGGCGGAGACAGCCGGCGGAAGACCGGGAGACTGAGGTTGGGAAAACCGCGTAAAATCGGGACTTTCCTGACAGTCGAGCTGTGAATTACGGTCAAAAGATTGACTTTTTTTACTGCGGGTCCTATCCTGAAGGCAGGTCAGCCGGACGGATAGGGCCCGCCGTCTGCTGAAAAGACCGGTGGATTTTCAACCAAAACCTTGCTATAATTTTTCCTGTCAGATATAAAACACTGCATAATAAGAAAATACAGGAGTTTTGGTGAATGAATATTATAAACATAGAACATATCAGCAAGATTTACGGTGAGAAGACGATCTTTGACGACGCCTCTTTCGGTATCCAGGAGGGAGACAAGATCGGGATCGTTGGGATCAATGGGGCGGGAAAATCCACACTTCTCAAGATGATCGCAGAAAAAGAGAACCCGGATTCCGGGCAGATCATCCGGCAGAATGGACTGAAGATCGCGTATGTACCCCAGAATCCGGTATTTCCCGAGGATGCGGATATCCGCTCCTACGCATTTGACCGGGGAGACGGAGAGGACTGGAAGGTGGAAAGCTGCCTGACAGAGCTGGGGATTCGGGAGTACGATATACCGATCAGCCATCTCTCCGGCGGGCAGAAGAGAAGAGTTGTCCTCGCGAAGGTCCTCGCGCAGGACTTTGACGTTCTTCTGCTGGATGAGCCGACCAACCACCTGGACGGCAGCATGATCGCCTGGCTGGAGGAGTATCTGAGGTCGTACCGCGGCACGGCCATCATGGTGACCCACGACAGATATTTCCTGGACCGGGTGACGAACCGGATCCTGGAGATCAGCCGTGGAAAGATGTATGGCTACGATGCGGACTACTCCGGATTTCTGGAGCTGAAGGCGGCAAGGGAAGAGATGGAGCTTGCGTCGGAACGGAAGCGGCAGAGTATCCTTCGGATGGAGCTGGAATGGGCAAAGAGGGGATGCCGTGCGAGAAGTACGAAACAGAGAGCGAGGCTTGAACGCCTGGAAGCGCTGAAGAGCGGAAAGGCGCCTGTGAAGGATCAGACTGTGGAGCTGGATTCCGTGGAGACGCGGATGGGAAAGAAGACGATCGAATTCCACCATGTCAGCAAGAGTTATGGTGAGAAGAAGATACTGGAAGATTTCACTTATATCGTCCTGAAGAATCAGAGGCTTGGCATCATTGGACCGAACGGGTGCGGCAAGTCCACGGTCATGAAGATGATCGCCGGTATTGCAGAGCCGGATTCCGGGCATATTGACATCGGCGATACAGTGAAGATCGGCTATTTTGCACAGGAAGAACAGGATATGGACGACAGTCAGCGTGTGATCGATTATGTAAAGGATATCGCCGAGTATATTACCACAAAGGACGGAAAGATCAGCGCGTCTCAGCTGCTGGAGCGCTTCCTTTTTACGCCGGACATGCAGTATGCTCCGATCGGCAAGCTCTCGGGAGGAGAGAAACGCAGGCTGTATCTCCTGGGTGTTCTGGCGGAGAATGCGAACGTGCTTCTGTTCGACGAGCCGGGGAATAACCTTGATATCCCTACCCTTACGATCCTGGAGGATTATCTGAATTCCTTTTCCGGAATCGTGATCGCGGTATCCCATGACAGATATTTCCTTGACAATATGGCAGACCGTATTTTCGAGCTGGACGGAATGGGCCATGCCGTTCAGTATGAGGGCGGCTACACAGATTATCTAGAGGCAAAGAAGAGAAGGGCAGGAGAGGATGCCGGCGGCAATGTATCTGGAAGCGGCAGAGGGAAGGCACGAGCCGGAGAAAAAGCCGGAAACTGCTCCCAAGACAGCACTGCGGGCAGTACTTCCGGAAAAGATGCCGGACAGCAGGAGGCGGACGGACAGAAAAAAGGAGCGAAGGACTGGAAGAAGAACAGTCCCCAGAAGCTTAAATTCTCCTACAAGGAGCAGCGGGAATACGAGACGATTGATGCGGACATTGCCGCGCTGGAAGAAAAATTAGAATCTGTCGAGCGCCAGATCGAAGCGAATGCCACGAACTCTGTGAAGCTGAAAGAGCTCATGGAAGAGCAGGAAAGGACGAACGCTCTGCTGGAAGAAAAGATGGAGCGCTGGGTCTATCTCAATGACCTGGCGGAGAAGATCGCAGAGCAGGGATAAGAAGGATTCGGTAAGGTAATATCATACGGGCGGTCGAGATAGGCGTATTTGGATTTTCAACCGTAGGAATATTGAAGCAAGTACGGTTAGAGCGCGGCTTCTTGGGTTCTCGACCGTAAGAATACCAAATCGATTACGGTTGAAATAAGAAACTTTGGATTTCCGACCGTAAGAACACTGAACTGCGTACGGTCGGTATTAAGAAATCTTGATTCCAAACCGTAGCTTGAGTCTGCCATGATTAATTCAAAAGAATGTCTTGACAAAGACTGACACAGTTGTTAATATTATAGAAAACAGAATGCACTCTGTTTTCTGTACGCGAATGATTCTCGCGCAGGACGTGAGAACTATTTTGAACGCAGGATCTTGAAGGTCCTCGTTAGGAAAGAGAGGAAGACGATGAGAAATCAGGTATTTTCACTGCTTGTAGATAATAATCCGGGTGTCTTAAGCCGGATCGCGGGGCTGTTCAGCCGCCGGGGATACAGCATTGACAGCATTACAGCGGGAATGACGGCGGATCCCAGATACACCAGGATCACAGTTGTGTCATCAGGAGACGAACTGATACTTTCACAGATCGAGAAGCAGCTCAGAAAGCTGGAGGACGTGGTGAACATCAAGGTCTTAAAGAGCGATGAGTCTGTCTGCAGAGAACTGATCATGGTGAAGCTCCGCGCCAATGCAGCGCAGAGAGGCGAGATCATTTCCGTGGCGGATATCTTCCGTGCGAAGATCGTGGATGTGGAAGAGGATTCCCTGATGATAGAACTCACAGGAACACAGAGCAAACTGGAGGCGTTTTTGAATCTCCTGAAGGATTATGAGATCCTGGAGCTGGCGCGGACCGGCATCACCGGACTGTCCAGAGGAAGCAAGGATGTTACATATCTGTGAGAATGACGTTTTGTTTTGTGAAAGTGACGTTTGCCGGGAAGCAGGATCACTTTACAGGATTAATTTGTTAGTAAGAGGCGCAGTGCTGTGCACCGCCCTTTCACTATATATAAAAAGGCCCGGTCCGGGACCGGCGCATCGAAAGAAATAGGAGGAATGCAAAAATGGCAGCAAAAATTTATTATCAGGAAGATTGTAACCTTTCCCTTCTGGAGGGCAAGACAATCGCAATCATCGGCTACGGCAGCCAGGGACATGCACATGCGCTGAACTTAAGAGAGTCAGGATGCAATGTTATCATCGGACTGTACGAAGGCAGCAAATCATGGGCAAAGGCAGAGGCACAGGGATTCGAAGTGTACACATCTGCTGAGGCGGCTAAGAAGGCTGATATCATCATGATTCTGATCAATGACGAGAAACAGGCTGCATTATATAAGAACGACATCGAGCCGAACCTTGAGGAAGGCAATATGCTGATGTTTGCACACGGATTCAACATCCACTTCGGACAGATTGTACCGCCGGCAAACGTAGATGTTACAATGATCGCTCCGAAGGCTCCGGGACACACAGTAAGAAGCGAGTATCAGGCAGGAAAAGGAACACCGTGTCTGGTAGCTGTTGAGCAGGATTATACCGGAAAGGCACTTGATATGGCGCTGGCTTACGGCCTTGCGATCGGCGGTGCGAGAGCAGGTATCCTTGAGACAACATTCAAGACAGAGACAGAGACAGACCTCTTCGGCGAGCAGGCAGTTCTCTGCGGCGGCGTATGCGCTCTGATGCAGGCTGGTTTCGAGACTCTGGTAGAGGCAGGATACGATCCGAGAAACGCATACTTCGAGTGCATCCATGAGATGAAGCTGATCGTAGACCTGATCTATCAGTCAGGTTTTGCAGGAATGAGATACTCTATCTCCAATACTGCTGAGTACGGCGACTACATCACAGGACCGAAGATCATCACAGAGGATACAAAGAAAGCGATGAAGAAGATCCTTTCCGATATCCAGGATGGTACATTCGCAAAAGACTTCCTGCTTGACATGTCAGCAGCAGGCGGACAGGCTCACTTCCGTGCAATGAGAAAACGCGCTGCTGAGCATCCGTCAGAGAAAGTCGGCGAGGAGATCAGAAAACTCTACAGCTGGAGCGACGAGGACAAACTGATCAACAACTAATCGGCGCTGAGACAGGATAAAACATAATATATGACGAGAAAGAATACACAAACATGAATTCATGGATGTGTATTCTTTTTTCTGAAAAACGGGACAGACGGGCGGGATGCCTGCAGGGACAGGACGGCTCATCCGGGTGGCCCGAGAAAGGAAGTACTCCAGTGGATAACAGCCAGAATACTGAAAATGACTTCAGCAGGGGAAGTATTGCCCGGAATATTTTAAGTCTCGCTCTTCCGATGACGCTGGCTCAGCTCATCAACGTGCTCTACAGCGTTGTAGACCGGATCTATATTGGCCATATTCCTCATGTGTCTGCAGACGCACTGACAGGAGTAGGGCTTGCTCTTCCGATCATCACGATCATCACTGCATTCGCCAATCTGTTCGGGATGGGCGGGGCGCCGCTTTGTTCGATCGCGAGAGGCAGTCATGACGAAGAGCGGGCGGAGGACGTAATGGGCAATTCCTTTGCCATGCTCCTGATATCCGGAGCAGTCCTTATGACAGCCTGCCTGATCTTCAGAGAGCCCCTTCTCTATCTCTTCGGGGCCAGCGATGTGACTTATCCGTATGCAGATCAATATATCTCGGTCTATCTGTGCGGCACACTGTTTGTGATGGTCAGCCTTGGCATGAACAACTTTATCAATGCACAGGGATTCGGAAAGACAGGGATGCTGACCGTGCTCCTCGGCGCGGTCCTCAATATTATCCTGGATCCGGTCCTGATCTTCGGATTGGGGATGGGCGTCAGGGGCGCAGCGGTCGCCACCGTCATATCCCAGGGAGCCTCGGCTTTGTGGGTCTTTCGTTTCCTGACGGGAAAGAAGGCGTTGCTGAGATTAAAGAGACGGTCCGTCCGCCTGAGAGGAAGTCTTGTAAAAGAGATCACCCTTCTGGGAACCTCCGGTTTTGTCATGTCGGTCACAAACGGCCTGGTCCAGATCGTCTGCAACGCAGTCCTGTCCAGGAACGGAGGGGATCTCTATGTGGGAGTTATGACCGTCATCAATTCCGTGAGAGAGATCATTAATATGCCGCTGACCGGGCTGACGTCGGGAGCCCAGCCGGTGATCGGCTATAATTACGGCGCGAAGTGCTATGACAGAGTAAAAAGTGCGGTCAGATTCATGACGGTGTGGAGCATTGTGTTTTCCCTCGTAGTCTGGGCAGTCATCTTTTTTGAGCCGCGTTTCTTTATGCATCTGTTTACACAGGAGAGCGAACTGATCCGGGAGGGAATCCCTGCGATGCGGATCTACTTCTGCGGGATCTTCATGATGGCGCTGCAGTTTGCCGGACAGTCCACCTATGTGGCGCTCAACCGTCCGAAACAGGCAGTGTTCTTCTCACTCTTCAGAAAAGTCATCATCGTGGTGCCGCTCACGATCTTCCTTCCGATGATCGGCGGGCTCGGCACAGACGGCGTGTTCCTCGCGGAACCGGTGTCAAATGTGATCGGAGGGACCGCGTGCTTTGTGACCATGCTCATCACCGTGTGGCCTGCGCTTAAGAGCGGAAGAGAAGCCGTTCCATCATAGGGCAATGAAAAACAATTCATGAAAAAAGCATAGAAAAAAGGCGTCCGCCTGACGGCAGCGGACGCCTTGATTTTGTCTATATACTCAAATTAAGCAAGTGAATCTACAGCTTTTGTTAAACGAGCGATCTTTCTGGAAACAGTGTTCTTGTGATAAACACCCTTGCTTCCTGCCTTAGAGATCTCAACGATCGCTGTGTGAAGCGCAGTCTTAGCAGCCTCAGTATCTTTCTGAGCAACAGCAGCCTCAACTTTCTTTACAGCAGTCTTTACTTTAGACTTGATTGCTTTGTTTCTTGCAGCCTTTGTCTCGTTTACTAAAATTCTCTTCTTAGCAGACTTAATATTAGCCAACTTGTACACCTCCAAATATAATATGAAATTTCAAATGTGAATGAATGTACAGCGGCAGATTCGGACACGGACGCTCTGCCGGAACATACTCATTCATTTTATTCCAAGTAGAAATGGTTGTCAATACATATTTTGAGAAATAATGCAAAAACTGTAACCACAGCAGCGTAGCGAGTGCGCATACAGGGCGGCGGTCAGGCGTGAACTGCAGCAGCCGCAGTAAAGAGTGAAAAGCGAGGGTGAGACATGGTAAAAAATTATAGTGTGAGAACGGATCTGGCGTTAGAGGAAAAAGAACGATTTGAGTCGGACAATGTGGAGATCCCCGGGGTGGTCCTGGAAGAGGACTATGATGAAGAGAGGGAGATCCGGGTGACAAGGGTGCAGATCGAGACAGAGAACGGGGCGAAGGCGATGGGAAAGCCTGTCGGCACCTATCTGACGCTGGAGACGCCGAATCTCGCTGTCCCCGATGATGAGGAACATATGGAGATCGCCGGAGAACTGTGCCGGCATCTTCGGGAACTGATCGAGAAGAATGACCGATGCGGAGGAGAAGACCTGTCTGTCCTCATTGTCGGACTTGGAAACAGAGAGGTGACTCCGGATGCGCTCGGCCCTTATGTTGTGGATCATCTGTGTGTCACGAGACATATTGTGAAGGAATATGGAAAATACGCCATGGGGATGGAGCATGCGAATCTGATCAGCGCGGTCGTGCCCGGCGTGACAGGACAGACAGGAATGGAGTCTGCGGAGATCGTCCGTGGGATCGTAAACGAGACTCATCCGGATCTGGTGATCGCAGTGGACGCGCTGGCGGCGCGGAACAGCAAGCGGCTCAACCGTACGGTGCAGATCGCGGACACAGGTATCCATCCCGGCTCGGGGGTGGGAAATCACCGGTGCGGGATGACGGAGGAGTCTCTGGGCGTGCCGGTGATCGGGATCGGAGTCCCCACTGTGGTGGATGCGGCGACGATCGTCAACGACACGATGGAGAACTTTATCCGGGCGCTGGAAAGTTCAGAGTCGCTGAAAGGAGTCGGGGAAGTTCTCCGCTCTTATAATGCGGGGGAAAAATATGAATTTGTTAAGGAACTGATCTCGCCCCACCTCAACGGAATGTTCGTCACCCCGAAGGATGTGGACGAGATGGTGCATCACATCAGCCACACTATCTCTGAGGCACTCAATATGCTGTTCGTCAGCCGCAGCGGGAGGTGAGATGCATTTGGCATATCAGCCCGGGCGGCGGCATAGAATTTCAGAAGAACATTCAGAAGAATATACGGAAGGAAATGCTGCCATGATCATGAACAGACTGAAAAGAGACTGGGCAGGACGGGCAGGGATGGCAGCGGCTGCTGTATTCCTGTCCGGCGTGCTTCTGTATCTGGGGATCCGGGGATTCGCGGATGAGTGGAACTATGCCGTTCAGCAGAAAATCCTAAAAAGCGCGGAAGAGATGTACATGCCGGGGCTTGCCTGGCTGGACCGGGATCCGTCCGCGGATATCGGGACATGGATCCGGGAAAAGGCCCTTGCCTGGATGCCCCTGGTAAGCTATATCGAGGATCATATCCCTTATGAATCATCCATCGAAGACGAAGAGACGATCGCGAAGATTCTGGAGAGTCAGGCAAACGATGAAAACGCGGTGGATGAAAACGGAAATCTGGTGGGAGAGCCGGACGACTCCGCAGCTGCGGCGACGGAAGTAACTCCCACAGTCGATATGTCTATTGAGAAGCTCCGGGATTTTGATTATCTGCTCAGTAATTTCTACACGGTAGACAGTTCCACTATGATCGGTCCCGACCAGCTCAATGCGGATGATCTTCTGGGGCGCAGCATGAAGATCGACAATACGACAGGGGGACCGAAGATCCTGATCTTCCATACCCATTCGCAGGAAGAATTTGCAGACTCCACGCCGGGGGACCCGGCGACGAGTATTGTGGGAGTGGGGGAGTATCTGACCCGGCTGCTCAACGAGCGGGGCGTTGAGACGATCCATGACACCGGAGTGTACGATATCATCAACGGAAAGCTTGACCGGAGCAACGCATATGAGAACGCCGAGGCGTCGGTCCGCCCGGTCATCGAGGCGAATCCTACCATAGAGGTGGCCATTGACCTGCACCGGGACGGGGTGGCGGAGGGAACCCATCTGGTGACGGAGATCAACGGGAAGCCCACCGCGAAGATCATGTATTTTAACGGCCTGAGCCGCTCAAGGACGAACGGGGACATTGATTATCTCTACAACCCGTACATACAGGATAACCTTGCCTTTTCCCTCCAGATGCAGCTTGCCTCCGAGAGCCAATATCCGGGGTTCGTGCGGCATATCTATCTGAGGGCATACCGCTATAACCTCCATCTTCTACCCAAGTCGCTGCTTGTCGAAGCGGGGGCTCAGACCAATACGGTGGAAGAGATGATGAACGCGATGGAAGTGCTGGCGGATACGCTCTGCAGTGTGATACTGGGGGAGGGATGATGCCTTTTTTCAGTTGAAAACCGCAAAAACTGGTGATATAGTATGTAATGGCGTGTTCTGCACTTCGGGCAGGACAAGGAGAAGAACGATACTGTAAAGCGGCGGCAGGAAGAGATTTCCCGCCGCCGCGGCAGAAAGAAGGAGAATGTAAATGGCAGGTAAGAATACATACGATGCAGGGAGTATCGCGGTACTCGAAGGGCTGGAGGCAGTCCGCAAGAGACCGGGAATGTATATCGGAAGCGTCTCCACAAAGGGACTGAACCACCTGATCTATGAGATTGTGGACAATTCCGTGGACGAGCATCTGGCGGGATTCTGCACGGAGATCCATGTCACGCTGGAGAAGGACGGCTCCGCAACGGTCTCGGACAACGGGCGCGGAGTCCCGGTGGACATGCATCAGAAGGGAGTGTCGGCTGCGCGGCTTGTGTACACGACCCTTCATGCCGGAGGAAAGTTCGATGATTCTGCGTACAAGACCAGCGGCGGACTCCACGGAGTGGGCTCCTCGGTCGTGAACGCCCTCTCTGCGTATATGGACGTGAAGATCAGCAGGGACGGCTACATCCACCATGACCGGTATGAGAGAGGGATCCCTGTCATCGAGCTGGAAGACGGGCTGCTCCCGAAGATCGGGAAGACGCGGAAGACAGGCACGACGGTGAACTTCCTGCCCGACGACACGATCTTTGAGAAGACCCGTTTCCGGGCGGATGAAGTAAAGAGCCGTCTCCATGAGACTGCGTATCTGAATCCGGAGCTGACGATCATCTTTGACGACAAGCGGCTGGACACACCGGAGCATATTGTGTATCACGAGCCGGAGGGCATCATCGGATTTATCCGGGAGCTGAACCAGAAGAAGGAGGCGCTCCATGAGCCGGTCTATTTCAAGGGCGAGGCGGATGGAATCGAGGTGGAGGCTGCGATTCAGTACGTGAACGAGTTTCATGAGAATGTGCTCGGATTCTGCAACAATATCTATAATGCAGAAGGGGGCACCCATCTGACCGGATTTAAGACCACATTTACCACGGTGATGAACCAGTACGCGAGGGAGCTGGGAATCCTGAAGGACAAGGATCCCAACTTCACCGGCGCGGATATCCGGAACGGCATGACCGCGATCATCTCGATCAAGCATCCGGATCCGAGATTTGAGGGACAGACGAAGACGAAGCTGGATAACCCGGACGCGGCCAAGGCGGTCAGCAAGGTGACGGGAGATGAGATCGTCCGATACTTTGACCGCAACCTGGAGGTGCTTAAGACCGTCCTTTCCAGCGCGGAGAAGGCGGCGAAGATCCGCAAGACGGAGGAGAAGGCGAAGACCAATCTTCTGACGAAGCAGAAATACTCCTTCGACAGCAACGGCAAGCTTGCCAACTGCGAGAGCAGGGATCCGAAGAAGTGTGAGATTTTTATCGTGGAGGGAGATTCCGCGGGGGGCTCCGCGAAGACGGCGAGAGACAGAAACTTCCAGGCGATCCTCCCGATCCGCGGAAAGATCCTGAACGTGGAGAAGGCGAGCATTGACAAGATCCTCGCCAACGCGGAGATCAAGACCATGATCAATGCCTTCGGGTGCGGATTTTCCGAAGGGTACGGCAACGACTTCGACATTACGAAGCTCCGCTATGACAAGATCATCATCATGGCGGATGCGGATGTGGACGGTGCCCATATTTCCACGCTTCTGCTCACTTTGTTCTACCGGTTTATGCCGGAGCTGATCTACGAGGGGCATGTCTATATCGCCATGCCGCCACTCTACAAGGCGATGCCGAAGAACGGAAAGGAAGAGTACCTCTACGATGACAAGGCGCTGGAGAAATACCGGAAGACCCACAGCGGGCCATTTACCCTCCAGCGGTACAAAGGTCTCGGTGAGATGGATGCGGAGCAGCTCTGGGAGACGACCCTTGATCCGGAGCGAAGGCTTCTTAAGCTTGTGGAGATCGAGGATGCCAGGATGGCGTCCAGCGTCACAGAGATGCTGATGGGCACGGAGGTCCCGCCGCGGAGGGCATTTATCTATGAGAATGCCACAGAGGCGGAGCTGGATATCTGATGCAGAGACGGGATCCCGGTGTGGACAGTAACATGGGATGAGGGCAGGCTTTCGCTGCGACTGCGGCGGAAAGGCCTGTAAGAGAAGGAGAATGAGAATGGACAGTGAATCACAGATCATCCGGACCGAGTATTCGGATCTGATGAAGAAATCATATATAGATTACGCCATGAGCGTGATCATTGCCAGAGCGCTGCCGGATGTGCGGGACGGACTTAAGCCTGTGCAGCGGCGCACCCTCTATGATATGTATGAGCTGGGCATCCGCTGCGACAGACCGTACAGAAAATGCGCCCGTATCGTGGGAGACACCATGGGTAAATACCACCCACACGGCGACAGCTCCATCTATGAGGCTCTGGTCGTCATGGCGCAGGACTTTAAGAAGGGACAGGTCCTTGTGGACGGACACGGAAACTTCGGTTCGATCGAGGGAGACGGGGCGGCGGCTATGCGTTACACGGAGGCAAGGCTTACGAAGTTCACCCAGGAGGTATGCCTGGCGGACCTGGATAAGAACGTCATTGACTTCGGCCCCAATTTTGACGAGACGGAGAAAGAACCTCTGGTGCTTCCCGTGCGTGTCCCGAACCTGCTGGTGAACGGGGCGGAAGGGATCGCGGTCGGAATGGCGACCAGCATCCCCACCCACAACCTGGGAGAGGTGATCGACGCGGTCAAGGCCTATATGAAGAACAGCGCGGTCAGTACAAGGCAGCTGATGAAATATATCAAGGGACCTGACTTCCCCACCGGCGGCATCGTGGTCAACAAGGACGACCTGCCGAACATCTATGAGACCGGGCAGGGCAAGATCAAGATCCGCGGCAGAGTGGAAGTGGAAGAGCTCAAGGGCGGAAAAAAACAGCTCGTTATCACGGAGATTCCCTACACCATGATCGGCACCGGCATCGGCAAGTTTTTAAATGACGTGGCAGGACTCGTGGAGTCGAAGAAGACGACGGACATCGTGGACATCTCAAACCAGTCCTCCAAAGAAGGGATCCGCATCGTCCTGGAGCTGAAAAAGGGAGCCGATGTGGAGAATTTAAAGAACATGCTCTATAAGAAGACCCGCCTGGAGGATACTTTCGGAGTCAACATGCTGGCGGTGGCGGACGGAAGGCCCGAGACACTGAGCTTAAAGCAGATCATTGAGCACCATGTAGACTTCCAGTTTGAGCTTGCGACGCGGAAATATACGACGCTGCTCGAGAAGGAGAGGGAGAAGAGCGAGGTGCAGGAAGGCCTGATCAAGGCCTGCGATGTGATCGACCTGATCATCGAGATTTTAAGGGGAAGCAAGTCAGTGAAGGATGCAAAGGCATGTCTTGTGAACGGCGTCACGGACAATATCACGTTCAAGTCTCCGCGCTCGAAGAAAATGGCCGCCCTTCTGCGCTTCACCGAGCGTCAGGCTGCGGCGATCCTGGAGATGCGCCTGTACCGCCTGATCGGGCTGGAGATCGAGGCGCTGATAAAAGAGCACGAGGAAACGCTGAAGAATATTGCGCGCTATGAGGATATCCTCAACAATTATGATTCCATGGCGGGCGTGATCATAGAGAATCTGGACCGGTTTAAGAAGGAGTACGGCAGGAAACGCCGCACTGCCATAGAGAATGCCGCGGAGGCGGTCTTTGAGGAGAAGAAGATCGAGGAGCAGGAAGTGGTCTTCCTGATGGACCGGTTCGGCTATGCCAAGACCGTGGACGTGTCTGTCTATGAGAGAAATAAAGAGGCGGCGGACAGTGAGAGCCGGTATGTGGTGCACTGCATGAACACAGGAAAACTGTGTATCTTTACGGATGCAGGCAGGATGCACCAGGTCAGAGTCCTGGATCTTCCCTATGGAAGGTTCCGTGAGAAGGGAACGCCGATCGACAATGTGAGCAACTATTCCAGCAGCGAGGAACAGATCATCGCCGTGTACGACGCGGAGCAGATGCGGTTCGCGAAGCTTCTCTTCGCCACAGCCCAGGGGATGATCAAGCGGGTGGACGGAACGGAATTCCAGGTGTCCAAGCGCACCATCGCAGCGACGAAGCTGCAGGAGGGCGATTCTCTGACGGCCGTGAAGGTGGTCAATGACAGCCAGAATGTGGTGCTTCAGACAAAGAACGGATATTTCCTGAGATTCCACGCCTCGGAAGTGCCGGAGAAGAAGAAGGCGGCAGTGGGCGTGCGGGGCATCCGGCTCCAGAAAAAGGATGAGCTGGAGAACGCATATCTCTTCGAGGAGGGCACGGAGACGAAGGTGCCGTACGGGGAGAAGGAAGTCACCCTGAACCGGCTGAAGCTGGCAAAACGCGACGGAATGGGCACAAAGACAAGGTAAATCCACAGAAAACAGAGAAAAAGTACTTGATTTCTCTGGAAAAAGGTGTTAGAGTTTTTATAGTTACATAAGGAATCCGGCAGAAGAGTGAACGAAAGTTCACTCTTCTTTGTTGCAGAGGAAAATATCTCCGGGCAGAGCAGGGCGGTTTCTTGTGCACATGAGTATAATAAGGAAAGGAAGTTTAGTGTGTCCAGAAGAGAAGAATATGAGCAGAAGACAGAAAAACTCTTGGAACCGGTCGTTGAGGAACTCGGTTTTGAGCTGGTGGATGTGGAATATGTGAAGGAAGGCGGCACATGGTATCTGCGGGCATATATCGACAAGCCCGGAGGAATCACCGTAGACGACTGCGAGGCAGTCAGCAGGAGATTTTCCGACATCCTTGACGAGAAAGACTACATTGAAGATTCTTATGTTTTCGAGGTCAGTTCGCCCGGCCTCGGGAGACCGCTGAAGAAGGAGAAGGACTTCGCGCGAAGCATCGGGGAAGAAGTGGAGATACGCACATACCGCGCGGTCGACAGGCAGAAGGAGTTTGTAGGGATCCTGAAGCGCTATGATGACGAGACCGTCACGATCGCATATGAAGATGACTCGGAGCAGACGTTTGACAGAAGTGAGATCGCCCTGATACGTCTGGCACTGGATTTTTAAAATAGGAGGAAATAAAAATGAATACAGAGTTAATGGAAGCATTGACAATCCTTGAGAAAGAGAAGAACATCAGCAAAGACGTCATGATGGATGCCATAGAGAATTCTCTGCTCAGTGCGTGCAAGAACCATTTCGGCACGGCGGAGAACATTAAGGTGATCATGAACAGAGAGACCTGCGATTACGCGGTCTACGCGGAAAAAGAGGTCGTGGAGGAAGTGATGGATCCGGCGCTTGAGATCAGCCTGGAGGATGCGGAGAAGATCGATTCCTCTCTCCACATCGGAGATATCGCTCAGGTGCCGGTCCACTCCAAAGAGTTCGGACGCATCGCCACACAGAACGCAAAGAATCTGATCCTGCAGAAGATCAGAGAGGAAGAGCGCAAGGTCGTATTTGATCAGTATTTCGAGAAGGAAAAGGATATCGTCACAGGTATCGTACAGCGCTATGTTGGCAAGAATATCAGCATCAATCTGGGCAGGGCGGACGCCATGCTGACCGAGAACGAGCAGGTGAAGGGCGAGGTGTTCAAGCCGACGGAGCGTATCAAGCTGTATGTGGTGGAAGTGAAGAACACGCCGAAGGGACCGAAGATCCTTGTGTCCCGTACCCATCCGGAGCTGGTGAAGAGGCTGTTTGAGGCTGAGGTCGCTGAGGTGAAGGACGGCACAGTGGAGATCAAGAGCATTGCCCGCGAGGCCGGCTCCAGGACGAAGATGGCTGTGTGGTCCAACGACCCGAACGTGGATCCGGTGGGAGCATGTGTGGGAATGAACGGCGCCAGAGTCAACGCGGTCGTGCAGGAGCTGCGCGGCGAGAAGATCGACATCATAAACTGGGAT
Organism: Lachnospiraceae bacterium UBA1818; assembly: GCA_904419285.1. Taxonomy (GTDB): domain Bacteria; phylum Bacillota; class Clostridia; order Lachnospirales; family Lachnospiraceae; genus Mediterraneibacter; species Mediterraneibacter caccogallinarum. The sequence goes on along the minus strand of CAJFQZ010000008.1, from coordinate 122,980 downwards.
GAGAACCCGGCGCTCCTGATCGAGAACGCATTGAGTCCGGCAAAAGTCATTTCCGTTATGGCGGATCCGGAGGAGAAGATCGCAAGCGTGATCGTGCCGGACTATCAGCTCTCCCTCGCCATCGGCAAGGAAGGACAGAATGCACGTCTTGCGGCAAGGCTGACAGGATACAAGATCGATATCAAGAGCGAGACGCAGGCGATCGAGTCTGGAGAACTGCCGGAGAACTACATGGAGCAGATGGGCATGATGGGTGAAGAAGGCTATACCGGAGATTATGACGACGAGGAGTACGACGACGGAGAAGAGTATGCAGACGAGTACGACGGCTCCTATGACGACGATGCAGATTACGGCGCAGACGAAGAAGAGATCGAGTTTGTAGAGACCGACGGTGAAAATTAACTGAAGGAGTGGGTTGTTTGGCTGGAAAGAAAAAGATCCCCATGCGAAAATGCGTGGGCTGCGGCGAGATGAAGCCGAAGAAGGAATTGATGCGTATCCTCCGGACCGAAGAAGGGGAGTTCGTGACGGATACGACCGGCAAGAAGAACGGAAGGGGAGCGTACCTGTGCTTTTCGGAAGAATGTTTCCGGAAGGCAGTGAAGAACAAAGGGCTTGAGCGTTCCTTTAAGCAGGCGATACCGCAGGAAGTATACGACAGACTGGAAAAGGAGATGGGAGAGATTGCAGAGGGATAAAGTACTGTCTCTGATCGGCCTTGCGATGAAAGCAGGAAAATGCGCCAGCGGCGAATACATGACAGAGAGCGAGACGAAATCCGGAAAAGCACACCTTGTGATCGTTGCCGCGGACGCATCAGAAAACACGAAAAAGAAATTTCGGGATATGTGTAAATTTTACCAAGTTCCAATTTGTTTTTACGGAGATAAAGATACCTTAGGGCATGCAATGGGAAAAGAATTCCGTGCATCTCTGGCGATATTGGACGAAGGATTTGCAGCAGGGATTCAGAAAGAACTGAAAAACAGGGAGAGTATTGCATAAAGGAGGTAGTTGATTATGGCAAAAATAAGGGTACATGATCTGGCGAAGGAGCTGGGCATGGAGAGTAAAGAACTTGTAGATATTTTGAAGTCAAAGAATATTGAGGCGAAGAGCCAGAGCACACTGGACGACGATGTGGCTGCTCAGATCCGGAAGGAAGCTGCCGGAAGAAAGGGCGCGGAGAAGAAAGAGGAGAAGGCTGCGGAGAAGGACGGAGCCGCTCCGAAAAAGAAGAATCTCGCGTTCGTAGTGCGTCCGCAGAATTCCAAGAACAGCAGCCGTATCCAGGGCAGACGGCAGGGACAGCGCCCGGCACGTTCCGCACAGGGAAACGCAAGGACAGCAGGTGAGAACCATCCGTCCCGCCCGGCAGGAGAGGGAAGGCCGGCTCGTCCGGAGAGAACTGCCCAGGCAGGAACCCGTCCGGCATCAGGCGAGGCGAAAGCACCCCGTCAGGAGAGACCGGCGCAGGGACAGCGCCCGGCAGAAGAGGCAAGAGCGCCTCGTCAGGAGAGACCTGCACAGGGCGGAGCACGCCAGGAAGGACGGGGACAGGGTCAGCGTCCCGCCGGAGAGCGTGAAGGAAGAGGTCCGCGTCAGGACAGAAATGCTCAGGGCCAGAGAGGAAGAGACAACCGCGACGGCAGAGACGGACGCGATGGAAGAGACAGCAGAGACAGCCGCGACCGCGGAGGACGCCAGGAGAGAGGCGGCAGAGACCAGCGGTTCGGCGGCCAGGGAGCGCGCCAGGGCGGACAGCGCGGTGACAGAAGGCCTGATTCCCGCCGCGACGACAGAGAGAGCCTGAGCTCTCCGATGATGGAGCAGCAGAAGAGCCAGAGAAACAAGGCGAAGGACAAAGAGAGAGACAACAAGAAGAAAGAATACAGAGACGAGGCTTTCGAAGGAAAAGCAAAGAAGAACAAGAAGCAGAAACCGGTCGCTGAGGCGAAGAAACCGCAGCAGAAGCCGGCGGAGAAGAAGGAAGAGCAGATCAAGCAGATCGTGATCCCGGAAGTCCTCACGATCAAAGAGCTGGCAGACAAGATGAAGGTCGTGCCGTCCGTGATCGTCAAGAAGCTCTTCATGCAGGGCAAAGTCGTGACAGTGAACCAGGAGATCGACTTTGACACAGCCGAGGAGATCGCGATGGAATTCGACGTGCTCTGCGAGAAGGAGGAAGTTGTCGATGTGATCGAAGAACTCCTGAAAGAGGACGAGGAGGACGAGAGCCTTATGGTGAAGCGTCCGCCGGTAGTCTGCGTCATGGGCCATGTCGATCATGGTAAGACTTCTCTTCTGGACGCGATCCGTCATTCCAATGTGACAGACCGCGAGGCAGGCGGAATCACCCAGCACATCGGAGCTTACGTTGTTGAAATCAACGGCGAGAAGATCACGTTCCTGGATACACCGGGACATGAGGCGTTCACTGCCATGCGTATGCGCGGTGCAAACGCAACAGATATTGCGATCCTTGTCGTCGCCGCGGACGACGGCGTGATGCCGCAGACAGTGGAGGCGATCAACCATGCCAAGGCTGCCGGAGTGGAGATCATCGTTGCGATCAACAAGATCGACAAGCCGGGCGCCAATGTGGAGAGAGTAAAGCAGGAGCTCACAGAATATGAACTGATCCCTGAGGACTGGGGCGGAAGCACGGTGTTCGTACCGGTATCCGCACACACAAAAGAGGGAATCCCGGAACTCCTTGAGATGATCCTTCTCACAGCAGAGGTGATGGAACTCAAGGCGAACCCGAACCGTGCGGCAAGAGGTCTTGTGATCGAGGCCCAGCTGGATAAAGGAAAAGGTTCCGTTGCGACCGTGCTCGTACAGAAGGGTACGCTCCATGTGGGAGATGCGATCGCGGCAGGATCCGCCCACGGACGTGTCAGAGCGATGATGGATGACAAGGGAAGACGTGTCAAAGAGGCAGGACCGTCCCAGCCGGTGGAGATCCTCGGACTGAACGACGTGCCGAACGCAGGCGAAGTATTCGTGGGATGTGCGTCAGAGAAGGAAGCGAGAAACTTTGCAGATACCTTTATCGCACAGAACAAAGTGAAACTGCTGGAAGAGACAAAGTCCAAGATGTCTCTGGACGATCTCTTCAATCAGATCAAGGAAGGAAACTTAAAGGAACTGAACATCGTCGTGAAGGCGGATGTGCAGGGCTCCGTGGAAGCGCTGAAGCAGAGCCTGCTGAAGCTGAGCAACGACGAGGTCGTTGTCAAGATCATCCACGGCGGTGTCGGCGCGATCAACGAGTCCGACGTGATCCTTGCGTCAGCTTCCAATGCGATCATCATCGGATTCAATGTCCGCCCGGATGCAACTGCGAAGGATATCGCAGAGCGCGAGGGCGTGGACTTAAGACTTTACAGAGTTATCTACAACGCGATCGAGGACGTGGAGGCTGCGATGAAGGGTATGCTCGATCCGGTCTTCGAGGAGAAGGTGCTCGGACATGCGGAGGTGCGCCAGACATTCAAGGCTTCCGGAGTGGGAACCATCGCCGGCGCATATATCCAGGATGGTATCTTCGAGAGAAACTGCTCTACAAGGCTGATCCGCGACGGTATCGTGATCTTCGACGGTCCGCTGGCATCCCTGAAGAGATTCAAGGACGATGTGAAGGAAGTAAGGGCAGGATACGAGTGTGGATTTGTCTTCGAGAACTTCAACGATGTCAAGGAAGGCGACCAGGTAGAGGCCTATAAGATGGTGGAGATCGAGAGAAAATAGTCTCGGTCATCCACAGGAGAAAACAGGAAAGAAGGGGCAGCAATGAGAAAAAACAGTATAAAAAATACACGAGTGAATGCAGAGGTACTCAGAGAGCTGAGCAATATCCTGCGCAGCGGGATCAAAGATCCCAGAGTGGCGCCGATGACATCCGTAGTAGCTGTTGAGGTGGCTCCGGATTTGAAAACATGTAAAGCATACATCAGCGTCCTCGGAGATGAGAAGATGCAGCAGGATACGATCCGGGGGCTGCAGAGCGCGGAAGGATATATCCGCCGCGAACTGGCGCGGACGATCAACATGCGCAACACTCCCGAGATCAGATTTATCGTGGATCAGTCCATAGAATATGGAGTGAATATCAGTAAGAAGATTGATGAAGTGACAAGAGATTTGAAAGATGGAGCTGATGAATAAAATGAAAATAGTTTTGGGAGATATTTTAAAGGGGAAACGAAGAGCAGCGCTGGGCGGGCATGTCCGCCCGGACGGCGACTGCATCGGTTCCTGTCTCGGACTGTATATGTATCTGAAAGAGCAGTATCCGGAGATCGAGACGGATGTCTATCTGGAAAATGTACCGGAGGCGTTCCGTATGATCAGCTGCACGGATGAGGTGAAAACACAGGCTGATGAGGACGATGTCTATGACCTGTTCATCTGTCTGGACTGCGGGGATCTGAAGCGGCTCGGGTTTGCAGAAAAGCTGTTTGAGAATGCAAAGGAGACGCTGTGCATTGACCACCATGTGAGCAACGGCGCGTTCGCGGACCAGAATTACATAGTGCCGGACGCCAGCTCGACCTCCGAGCTTGTCTATACGCTGCTCGACAGCCAGAAGATCAGTAAGAGGACAGCGGAAGCGCTCTACATGGGAATCGCCCATGACACCGGTGTGTTTCAGTATTCCTGCACCTCGCCGGAGACTATGGAGATCGCTGCTGAACTGATGAGAAAGGGCATTGACGGCAGTGAGATCATAGATAAGACTTATTATGAGAAGACTTATATCCAGAATCAGATTCTGGGAAGGGCGCTCCTTGAGAGCATGCTCATCCTGGATAAGAGGTGTATCGTGTCAGTGGTGCGCCAGAAGGAGATGGAGTTCTTCCAGGCAGTGCCTGCAGATCTTGAGGGGATCGTGAGCCAGCTTCGCCTGACCAAGGGTGTCGAGGTCGCGATGTTCCTTCATGAGACTGCTCCGCAGCAGTTCAAGGTCAGCCTGCGCTCCAAAGGAAGCGTGGATGTGAGCAGGATCGCGCGCTACTTCGGCGGCGGCGGACATGTGAGGGCCGCGGGAGTGACGATGAAGGGGTCCAGCCATGATGTGATCAACAATATTACAGGGCAGATCCTTCTCCAGCTTGACAGAGCAGAGAAAGAAAGCGGAGACGGCGCCGAGGAGACAGCCGGCGCACAGGTGGACGAATGATCAACGGGATATTGAATATTTATAAAGAAAAAGGATATACTTCCCATGACGTGGTGGCACGTCTGCGGAGGATCGCGGGACAGAAGAAGATCGGACACACGGGCACGCTGGATCCGGATGCGGAGGGCGTGCTTCCCGTTTGTCTGGGCAGAGCCACCAGGATCTGTGATATGCTCACGGACAGGGATAAGACTTATGAGGCGGTTCTGCTGCTCGGAAGGACCACAGATACACAGGACACCTCCGGCACAGTGCTCTCGGAATGCAGCACAGAGGGGCTGGAAAAAGAGAAAGTAGAAGCATGTATCCTCGGCTTCCTCGGAGAGTATGACCAGATACCGCCGATGTATTCGGCGCTGAAAGTAAACGGCAGGAAACTCTATGAGCTTGCCCGCGAAGGAAAGACTGTGGAGCGGAAGAGCAGGCGGGTCGTGATCCGCAGTATCCGGATCCTGAGTATGGAGCTGCCCCGTGTCCGCATGGAAGTTACATGTTCGAAAGGAACTTATATTCGGACGCTCTGCCAGGATATCGGGGAGCAGCTGGAAGTGGGAGGATGCATGGAGAACCTTCTGCGCACCCGTGTGGGACGCTTCCGGATCGAGGAGAGCATCCGAATTGATGACGTGGCTGAGGCGGCGGAAGAAGGGCGGCTCAAAGAGCTGCTGATCCCTCTTGACAGAATGTTCGAGGACTGCAGGAAGATCGTGATCGACGGCAGGTCTGCGTCCATGGCATACAACGGTAATTTTTTCCTGAGAAAGCATCTGACGGAACCGGGAGAGTTTCTTCCGGGCGAGCGGTGCAGGGTCTATGATCCACAGGGGCGGTTCATTGCGGTTTACAGATATGATGGCGAAAAACGCCGTTTTACACTTGAGAAAATGTTCCTGGATCCGGAGGAACTGGGAACGGACTGAAGGGAAAGAAATGCAGTATATCAAAGGAATTGAATCTCATAACTGGGAAAACAGGACAGCGGTGACGCTTGGCAAGTTCGACGGACTTCACAGAGGGCATCAGAAGCTGATCAGCAAGATAGAAGAATATGGAAGAGATGGGTGCGAGAGCGTCGTCTGTGCCTTTGACATGCACAGGGAATCTCTGATGACGAAGAAAGAGCGGCGTGTCCGCCTGGAAGGCAGGGTGGACTGGCTGGTAGAGTATCCGTTCACAAAGGAACTGCGCGAGATGGAAGCAGAAGATTTTATCAGGGAGATCCTCTGGAAGCGGCTGCACGCGGCCCATATCGTGATCGGCACGGACTTCAGCTTCGGCTATGAAAAGCGGGGCAATGCAGATATGCTGGCGGCTTACGCGCAGAAGTACGGCTATACTCTTGATGTGATCGAGAAGGAAAAGTATCAGGGAAGGGTTATCAGCAGCACCTATATCAAGGAGGCGCTTTCACAGGGGGATGTGGCTCTTGCAGCAGAGCTGCTGGGGTATCCCTATGAGATGTCCGGCGTTGTGGAACACGGAAGACAGCTCGGGCGCACGCTGGGATTCCCGACAATGAATATTGAACCCCAGCCTGAGAAGATCCTCCCGCGGTTCGGTGTCTACGCCTGCCGGGTAAAGATCGGAGGGGCATGGTATCCCGGCATCGGCAATGCGGGAGTGAAGCCCACGGTCACGGATGAGCACAAGAGGCTTCTTGAGGTTTTTGTATTCGGGTATAAGGGGAACGCTTACGGGAGAGAGATCACTGCGCAGTTCTGCGAGTTTGAACGCCCGGAGACGAAGTTCGCCTCGGTGGAGGAGCTGAAGGCCCATGTGGAGGGAGATATCCGTTTCGGGGAAAAATATTTCGGGATCCGGTGAGCGTTCTTCTGTACCGGCATCCCGAAAATATGATCAGCGCTCTGTAAAATTTTCCATGGATACATCTTCCGGATGTTTGTTCTGAGAGAATATATGCAAAATGCCTTAGAAAAAGGGGGGAAAGAAGGAAAACCCCTCTTTTTTTATTGCTCTGCTGAATTTGCAATGCTATAATCTTATAAAAATGAACAAAAAGAAGGGAAAATTTATGGGAAAGAGCAGAAAAATCACAAAATTTTTTGCCCTGGCGGCTGCGGCGGCGATGCTTGTCACCTCAGTACCGGTCATGGGGGCCGGTCAGGAGAGTGCGGAAACGACGCAGGCTTCACCCTGGGAGTCTTCCTGGCAGGAAGGCGATGCATACTCGGCAGACGGGGATGCATATCAGATTTATCCGATCCCTCAGTCAATTGAGTACACAGAGGGGTCGGCTTTTATTCTGCCCGAAAATGTAGATGTTGTGGCGGGAAGCGGAATCGATCAGGCTGCACTGGACTATCTCGATGAAGTACTTGAGGATTACGGGAGAACACGGACAGATGCGGAGAGTGCAGGCGGAGAAGGAAGTATTGTGATCGGCATCAAGGACAGCGGGGACCAGGCTGATCAGTGGTTTCAGGACAAGGGCATAGATGATGCGCTGTTTTCCCGGTCTGACGCTTATTCTCTCTATGCAGAAGACGGCAGCATCTATATTCTCGGAAAAGATGCCACGGCGGCGTTTTATGGTGTTTCAACGCTGAAGATGATGTTTTCTTCCTTTGTCGGAGAAAAATTCCTTCCTGTGGAGATCGAGGATTATGCTTCTATTGATGCAAGAGGATACATCGAGGGATTTTATGGGGGCTGGACGCATGAGCAGAGAAAAAGCCTGATGGAATTTACACGAGACATAAAGATGAATCTCTATGTCTATGCGTCTAAAACGGACGCATATCATACGAGCAAATGGGCGGAACCTTATCCGGAGGAGACGATCGCGGAGTTCCGTGAGCTTACTGCGCTTCAGGAAAAGACAAAATGTGAATTCGCATGGTCTGTACATCTGACAAGCATGCTTTCCGGGATCACTTCTGTCACGGATCCGCGCTACGAAGAGCGTAAAGAACAGTTGAAAGCAAAGTTTGACCAGCTGTATGAGATCGGCGTGAGAAGATTCTGCATCCTGAATGATGATTTCGGTTCGGGATCAAACGAAGTTGTGGTGCAGCTGGTCAATGATCTGAATCGGGAATATATCAAGCCAAAGGGATGCGGAAATATTATTTACTGCCCTCAGGGATACAACAACAGCTGGGCGAGACCGGCGGAACTTGAAGCAATGAAAGGGTTTGACCAGGATGTGTTTATTTTCTGGACAGGCCTGGATGTGAATTCTCCATTTGAGCAGAGCGCTATTGACTATGTGATCAATAATACAGGACACAGTCCGGTTTTCTGGGTAAACTATCCCTGCAGCGAGCATGCAAAGTCCGGGATTTTCCTGGGAAGCAGCGCCCATTACATCAGAGATAATATCAGCGGGCTGGCCGGAGCGGTGTCCAATCCGATCTTCTTTGCAGAAGCGGATAAGGTTGCCCTTTTCCAGCTGGGAGCATACTTCTGGAACGTGAATAATTATTCCGCACATACAGAAGAGGTATGGGAACAGTGCTTTAAGTATCTTCAGCCGGAAGTTTACGATGCATATCTGACAATCGCAAGAAATGTGTCTGACTGTCCGGGATCAGGACGGGTGCCCCAGGGATTTGAAGAGTCGCTGTACATAAAAGACGAACTGGAAAATGTCCTTGCACGGATCGAAGACGGACAGGATATCTCATCGGATCAGGAAGCTCAGGATCTTCTTGCGGAGTTCCGGCACATCCAGTCGGCAATCGATGACTTTATGGAGAATTGTGAAAATGAGGCGCTTGTCCAGGAACTGTCCAATCCGGGAGGAACAGATGGCGGAGAAGGATGGCTTCAGGCTTTGAAAAATGTGGCGTCAGCAGGGGAGAAGCTGCTGACTGCCGAGATGGAAATGGATAAAGAAAATGCAGATCTTGGCGTGATCTGGGAGGCGTTTGCCTCTGCCTCTGCTGAGATGAGCAGATATAATGAGAGGACCTACCAGTATCCGGACGGAGCGAATAAGCCGGCGGTCAAAGCGGCCAGCAAACGGGTCGTGCCTTTTGTGGAAGCGTGCATGGAGCATGTTGGAGCATATATGGACGGCATTCTGGCGGAAGCAAATGAGGAAACTGCAGCTGACAGAGTTTACACAAACATGGAGGAATATGCTGCAGCGCCGCTCACTATCCGGGAGAAGCAGTATGGGATCCGCAATTTAGGAAGAATCACGTTTGACCCCGGCGATTATATCGGGATCAAGAAAAAGGATATCGCGGAGATCTCCCGGATCCTGACTGAAGGAAACGGTCTGGGCGGGCTGAGCCTGGAGTACTCTCTGCATGGCGACAGATGGACAGAGGCGGATCCGGGAGATCTGTCAGAGAACGCTGCCGCAAGATATGTGCGCCTGATCAACAGGGGGGATGAGAGTGTCTCAGCGGTGCTGTCCAAGCTGGAGATATCTGTTGAGAATCTTCAGCCTGTCATCACGGTGAAAGATTCAGACATGTCTCTCGCCCAGGGCGGAGAGTGGGCAGACGTGCTGGACGGCAGCAGGGAAACTTATGTGGAGACTGCACAGGCCCAGCGCGCCGGAAACTATATCATTTTTGATCTGGGCCTGACGCAGGAACTGTATGATATCACGATTGCCACAGCGGACGGCGCGCAGCGGATCTATCAGGCGGAGCTTTCGATCTCTGAGGATAATGTGAACTACACAACGGTCAAAACATTTGGAGATGAAGGCGTCGTGGAGCCGCCTGTGAGAAACTATACTGCCGACGCCCGGGGCGCACAGGCGAGATATCTTAAACTGGAGCTTACCGCCGATGCAGACGCGGCGCTCCGGCTGTATGAGATCACACTCAACCAGGATACAGAGACTCCGGAAAGGATCGATCCGGCGGCGGTGATCACAAATACATCGGGTAATACGGCTTTTGTGAATGACAGAGATCTCTCCAGTGTGTTCCTTACGGGGGATACGGAAGAAGGAGATTATCTGGAATACCGGATCACCGGGAATATAAATGTGGAAAAGTTCCGTATCCTTCAGAATGGCTCCAGCAATGCAGACGTCCTTGTAGAAAAACCGGACGGAACCATGGAGAAGCTGGGAGAGCTTACGGATACAGATCAGATCTTTGAAGCGCCTGAGGGCGGCATTTATGCGGTGCGCCTTGAGTTCAGGGCGGGCATTCCGGCGGAGATCAGTGAGATCGTCGTCACTTACGGCGAGGATGCCTCAGGGGACATCGGACAGGCGGTGGATAACATCTATCTGGATGACGGAACCCCGGATTCCACGGAGACGGTTAATCTGGCGCTGAATCAGCCGGTGGAAGTATCCGGCATAGAGGTTCCATCCGTCAAGCCGGAGTCGGCTGTGGACGGCAGCCTGGATACAAAATGGGACAGCGGTGCCCTGAAGGGCGCCGGCGCGTCAAGTCCGCAGTGGATCATCGTAGATCTCGGAGGCTATTCCAATATGATCTCCGGCATTAAAATGAGCTATTATAATAAAGTGTATCCTACAGATTACGATATCCAGGTATCGGACGACAAGGAGAACTGGGTTACAGTAAAGACGATCACACACGAAAATAATGGGCCGACTTATCCGACAGATACTGTGGATGAGGAGTTTGAAGTTCCGGTCATGGCAAGATATGTGCGCCTTGTGTTCCGGTCCATCAACAGTGTGGCTGCCGGGAACTGTATCGGACTGCAGGAGCTTGAAGTGAGCGGTGTGAGACGCCGTGCGGAGATGGATTATGTATCCGTACAGGACCCGGAGGAACAGAGGGTGGAGATCGGAGCGGCAGTTGAACTTCCGGTCTTTGTACAGGCAGCCGTAAAGGCAGAGGATGACCCCCAGGAGACAAAGGTCCTTGTAATGCCGGAATGGAGCCCGGATGAGGTGGATACGTCTGCAGACGGAGCCGCGGATATTGCAGGCTTTCTTCCGTACCGCTATAACCTTTCCAATCCTCTGGGATATGAGGCTTTGCTCACTGTGACTGTAGGAGAGGGAGCAGAGGAACCGGAACCCGGGAAAGAGATCTCAACCGCTGTTCTGGAATATGCGATCGAACTGGCAGGGGATGTCGATACCGACGGCGTGATGGATGCCGTGACAGAGAATTTTGAGAAGGCGCTCAGGGATGCTGAGGATATCCTTGAAAGAGTGAAGGCAGGAGACGGTTCCGTGACGCAGAACGCTGTGGACGCCGCTTGGCAGAATCTGATCAAGGCAATGCAGTACATGGAATTTAAGGAAGCCGATAAGGACGACCTGGCGAAGGTCCTCTCGCTGGCAGAGACGATGAACAGCAATCTGGACGCATATCTGGAAGAAGGCAGGCCTGCATTTGTGACAGCTCTGGATACGGCAGAAAACGTTTATGAAGACGAATTCGCGCCGCAGGAAGATGTGGACAATGCATGGCGGAATCTTCTGAAAGCAATGGCAGACCTGAGACTGAAGCCGGATAAGAGCCTTCTGGAAGAACTGATCAGACAGGCAGAGGTGCTGAATGAGGCGGACTATGATGCACAGAGCTTTTCTGTAATGCGCGCAGCTCTTGCCGAGGCCAAAACGGTGCTTGCAGACGGAAGTGCGACAGAGGAGAAAGTCAGTACGTCCGTGGAAGCACTGGAAGATGCAATGGAAAAACTGACCGCGTCCGTCATCGGTACCGCGGATGCCGCCGGTTCCACACCCACAGCAGATACCGTTGCCGCCGCAGGTTCCAGGGACGCTGCGGATACCGCTGACGCTGCAGAGGATACCAGAGTCAAGGCGGCAAAGACGGGAGACGAGGATACGGCACGGGTATTTCTTCTGATGGCGGGAGCGGCTGTGCTGCTGATAAATGGGACTGTTTTCATTAAGAAAAGAACAAAATAAAGGAGATTTCGGAAGAGGTTGATTTTTCCCTTTACATTCAGAGTGCGGTATGCTATACTTTGCAAGTATGAAATGAACCGGCATTCGGTAACAGGATCACTCCGACCGTTACTTAATGTCAGGCGTTTTGTAAGAGATATTTTAAGGAGGAAATGAAAATGATCGCAAAGGACAAGAAACAGGCTATCATCAAAGAGTATGGAAGAACAGAAGGAGACACAGGATCACCGGAGGTACAGGTTGCTATCCTGACAGCAAGAATCAACGAGCTGACAGAGCACTTCAAGGCGAATCCGAAGGATCACCACTCAAGAAGAGGACTTCTTAAGATGGTTGGTCAGAGAAGAGGACTTCTTGCATACCTTAAGAAAGTGGACATCGAGAGATACCGTTCACTGATCGAGAGACTTGGACTTAGAAAATAATCATTTCAGAGGGCGTCAGGCACAGAAGATGTGCCGGGCGCCCTTTAAAAATGTTTGCCTAATGAAATATAGTGTGATATAATAAATTGGATTGCGGGCAGAGAGATGTAACCGAGACCACTGAAAAGTATATTAGGCGCTGTTTAATATGTTTTTCAGTAGTTTCGGAGACGCCTGCCTGCAGGGAATCATATTTATTTAAAGGAGAAAACTATGTACAAGAAATTTGAGATGGAACTGGCCGGAAGAACTCTGCGCGTGGACGTCGGCAGAGTGGCAAAACAGGCCAACGGCGCTGTCCTGATGCACTACGGCGATACGACTGTCCTGTGTACGGCGACTGCATCAGAGAAGCCGAGAGAGGGAATCGATTTCTTCCCTCTGAGCGTGGAATATAACGAGAGAATGTATGCGGTAGGAAAGATTCCGGGAGGATTCAACAAGAGAGAGGGAAAAGCGTCGGAGAATGCGATCCTGACAGACCGTGTCATCGACCGTCCGATGCGTCCGCTGTTCCCGAAGGATTACAGAAACGATGTGACACTGGAGAACCTTGTGCTGTCAGTGGATCAGGACTGCAGCCCGGAGCTGACAGCCATGCTTGGTGCGGCAATCGCTACCTGCATTTCCGATATCCCGTTCGACGGCCCGATCTCTACTACACAGGTAGGTCTTATTGACGGAGAGTTTGTGTTCAATCCGACGTCTGAACAGCGCACAGTATCTGATCTGTCTCTTACAGTGGCTTCCACGAAAGAAAAAGTGATCATGATCGAGGCGGGCGCCAACGAAGTGCCGGAGGATAAGATGATCGAGGCAATCTTTGCGGCTCATGATCTTAACCAGAAGGTGATCGCATTCATCGACACGATCGTTGCAGAGTGCGGAAAGCCGAAGCATGATTATGAGCATTTCTCTGTTCCGGAAGAGCTTTTCGCGGCGATCAGGGAAATCGTTCCACCGGAGCAGATGGAAGAAGCTGTATTTACGGATGACAAGCAGACGAGAGAAGAGAATATCCGCGTGATCACAGAGAAGCTGGAGGAGGCGTTCGCAGACAATGAGGAATGGCTCTCGGTTCTCGGCGAGGCGGTTTACCAGTATCAGAAGAAGACGGTCAGAAAGATGATCCTGAAGGATCACAAGCGTCCGGACGGACGTGCGATCGATCAGATCAGGCCGCTTGCGGCTGAAGTGGACCTGATCCCGAGAGTTCACGGTTCCGCAATGTTCACGAGAGGACAGACACAGATCTGCAACGTGACAACTCTGGCTCCCCTTTCTGAGGCTCAGAGACTGGACGGACTGGATGAAAATGAGACCTCAAAGAGATATATGCACCACTATAACTTCCCGTCTTACTCTGTCGGCGAGACGAAGCCGTCAAGAGGACCGGGACGCCGCGAGATCGGACACGGAGCGCTTGCCGAGAGAGCGCTTATCCCGGTGCTCCCGAGCGAGGCAGAGTTCCCGTATGCGATCCGCACGGTATCCGAGACATTTGAGTCCAACGGATCCACATCACAGGCCAGCGTGTGCGCATCCAGCATGTCGCTGATGGCTGCCGGCGTGCCGATCAAGGCTGCAGTGGCAGGTATCTCCGCAGGTCTTGTGACAGGAGAGACGGACGATGATTATATCGTCCTGACAGACATTCAGGGACTGGAAGACTTCTTCGGCGATATGGACTTCAAGGTTGCAGGAACCCACAAGGGAATCACTGCGATCCAGATGGATATCAAGATCCACGGCCTGACAAGACCGATCATCGAGGAGGCTATCGCTGCGACGAAGAAGGCAAGGACTTATATCATTGATGAAGTAATGAACAAGGCGATCGCCGAGCCGAGGCCGGAAGTCGGACCGTACGCTCCGAAGATCATCCAGATGCAGATCGATCCTCAGAAGATCGGCGATGTAGTCGGACAGAGAGGCAAGACGATCAACGCGATCATCGAGCAGACCGGCGTGAAGATCGATATTGAGGACGACGGATCCGTCTCCATCTGCGGAACAGAGAAGGAAGCAATGGATCAGGCGGCGAAGCTGATCCACACGATCGTCACAGACTTCGAGGCAGGCCAGGTATTCGAGGGCAAGGTCGTAAGCATCAAAGACTTCGGCGCATTTCTCGAGTTCGCACCGGGCAAGGAAGGCCTGGTCCATATATCCAAGATCTCCAAGAAGAGAGTGGACAAGGTTGAGGATGTCCTTTCGATCGGCGACGTGGTCAAGGTCGTATGCCTTGGCAAGGACAAGATGGGAAGATTCAGCTTCAGCATGAGAGATGTGGCTGAATAAGAAATAATAGAAGAAACGTAAGTACGGCGCACAGCATCGGACGGCAGATAAGAGGCCGGAGTGGAAGGAACTGTCAGATAGATATTGTTTCCTTCTTCTCCGGCTTTTATAATAGAGACAGATGCAGGGAGGTGCATAATATGGAACAGATGACATTATTTGATAATAACCGTGTTACGACTCCTCTGGCAAGCAGACTGCGCCCGTCCTCTCTGGATGACTTTGTGGGGCAGGAGCACCTGGTGGGAAAGGGAAAAATCCTGCGCCAGCTGATCGAGCGGGATCAGATCTCTTCTATGATATTCTGGGGACCGCCGGGGGTCGGAAAGACAACGCTTGCAAGTATCATCGCCGGGAAGACCCGATCGGAATTCATTAATTTCAGCGCGGTGACCAGCGGGATCAAGGAGATCAGGGAAGTCATGAACCGGGCGGAGCAGAGCCGGAGAGTGGGGCTTCGGACCGTGCTTTTCGTGGATGAGATCCATCGGTTCAACAAGGCCCAGCAGGATGCATTCCTCCCTTATGTGGAGAGGGGGAGCATTATCCTGATCGGCGCGACGACGGAGAATCCCTCTTTTGAGATCAATGCCGCGCTCCTGTCGAGATGCCGGGTGTTTGTCCTCAAAGCGCTGGAGGAAAAGGATCTGATAAAGCTGCTCTGCCATGCCCTTGAGAGCCCGGAAGGATTCGGGGGACAGAATGTGAAGATCACGGATGAGGCGGTGAGGGCAATTGCGGCATTCGCAAACGGGGACGCGCGCACAGCCCTCAATACGCTGGAGATGGCGGTGCTGAACGGAGAGATCAGTGCAGAGGGGATCACGGTCACGGACGAAGGGCTGGAGCAGTGCATCAGCCGAAGATCCCTGCTCTATGACAAGACAGGCGAAGAACACTATAACCTGATCTCTGCGCTCCACAAGTCCATGAGAAACAGCGATCCAGATGCGGCGGTCTACTGGATGATGCGGATGCTGGAGGGCGGGGAGAATCCGCTGTACATCGCGAGAAGGCTGATCCGTTTTGCCAGCGAGGACGTGGGGATGGCGGACAGCAATGCCCTGCAGGTGGCGGTGGCTGCCTATCAGGCGTGTCATTTTCTCGGAATGCCGGAGTGCGACGTCCATCTGACCCACGCGGTCGTGTACCTGTCCATGGCGCCAAAGTCAAATGCGCTCTACACGGCATGCGAGGCGTGTAAGAAGGATGTGCGCACCATGCGGGCGGAGCCGGTGCCCCTGCAGATCCGGAACGGAGTCACCGGCCTGATGAAGGAGCTGGGGTATGGAAAAGGATATGAGTATGCCCACGACACAGAAGAGAAGCTGACGCATATGCAGTGCATGCCGGACAGCTTAAAGGACAGGACCTACTATCATCCGACTGGCCAGGGCGACGAGAAGAAGACCGCTGAGCGGCTGGAGGAAATCCGAAGGTTCAGGGAGAGCTGATCTTTTGTCCCGTGCAGGAGCAGCGGGATGGGAAAGCAGAACACCGGAGATCCGAAGCAAATCAAAAATTATAAGGGAAGAGGAGGAAAAATGGATATGACACTGGAAGCAATCCTGTCGATGGCAAAGCAGTATCTGGCGCTTGGGCTGATCCTCGTGCTGGCTGTGGGGCTTGCCGCGGCTGCAGGGTATTATATCGTTTACAGAAAACTCATGAAGGGGACAAGGCGGCTGAGAGCAGCAAGAGTGGTGTGGTGCGCTGCTTTCCTGTGTTATCTGACAGTACTCCTTGCCGCGACCCTGCTGAATCGGAGCGATTCCTGGGCCGGAGGACGGGTCATGCCACTTTTCTATTCCTATCGGGAGGCGTGGAACAGCTTTTCCGCGGTCCAGTGGAGGAACCTGGTCCTGAACATTCTGCTGTTCGTCCCTCTCGGATTCCTTCTGCCGGCGGGGATACGGATCTTCCGGAAGTTCTGGGTCACATATCTGGCGGGATTTCTCCTGACTGTCCTGATCGAGCTCGCACAGCTTGTGCTTGGCAGAGGCGTGGTGGAGATGGATGATATCTTCAACAATTTTCTTGGGACTATGATCGGCTTCGGAGGTTATGCTGCAGTGCTGTGTATCTGCCGCAGCGTGAAAAAGAAAAAGACACATGCCGCTGCCGCTGCAGCGTTCCAGATCCCGCTGATCGCTGCAGGGCTGGCATTCGCGGCGGTCATCATTGTCTACAGCAGACAGGAACTGGGAAATCTGCCGTCCAGCTATATTGTCCGTCAGGATATGGACAGGGTCCGGGTCAGTTCTGACGCCGTGTACAGTCAGAAGAGCGGAACAGCTCCTGTGTATAAAGTATCTGTGCTGAGCAGGGACGAGACGGGAGCGATGGCGAAAGAGTTCTTCGCCCGTCTGGGACAGGAGCCGGACGAGAGCAGGACGGATCTCTATGATGAGACTGCAGTTTACTACAGCACGGACAATACAATGCTGTGGATCGATTTCTCCGGAGGAACCTTCAGTTATATAGATTTCGGGCTTCTTGACGCAGATTCGCAGGAGACAGAGCCGGACGCGGATGCAGAAGAATCTGAGGTCCGCGAAGCCATGTCAGGATACGGGATCGACCTGCCGGACGGCATGACGTTTGAGAATCAGGGAGAAGGGCAGTATGTCTTCGCGGCTTATCAGCAGAGGGACGGGGATACCCTCTATAATGGGCAGCTCTCCTGCACTCTGTATGAGGACGGCAGGATGGGAGAGATCAGGAACTATATCGTGGCCTGCGAGAAATATAAAGATATGGCGGTCATCTCGGAGAAAGAGGCCTATGAGCAGATCCTGGACGGAAAGTTCCGCTGGTATGGGGAGGAACCCGGGGAGCTTGTTCTCGGAGATGTCGCCCTTGTCTATCAGACGGATTCGAAGGGGTTCTATCAGCCGGTGTATTCGTTTCGGATCCAGGGAGATACGGAGAATGCGGTCCTGGTTCCCGCGGTGCAGTAAGAGTGGAAGAGATAAACAGAATAAACAGAGTGTCAGGCGCGGCCGGTCCGGAAAGCTGGGACCGGACGCGCTTTTGTCATCAGCTCTTCAGGTAACCGCACGAGAACTTTCTTTCAATCTGACGGTCATATTTTTTCTGCCTCGTCATATATTTTGTAAAGAGGTGGACAAGATGGAGAGACAGGACAGAAGAGCGCAGATACTGCATATCCTGGCGAAAAGTGTGCGCAGGATCATAGAGGAAGAGGTGCCGGACTTCGATAGTCTGCAGGAGATCAGGATGCGGACCGGGCAGCCGCTGCGGGTGTGCTGCGCGGGCAGGGAACTGGTCCTGCCGGGAGAGAGAGGAGGCCATATTGTCACAAAAGAAGAACTGAGGGAGACCATGGAATATATCAGCAGGTACTCCCTCTATGCTTTTGAAAATGAACTGAGACAGGGATTTCTCACAGTAGAAGGAGGGCACAGAGTAGGCGTGGCAGGAAAGGTAATCATGGATAAGGACAAGGTGAAGAATATCCAGTACATATCATCAGTCAATATACGGGTATCTCATGAGATCATCGGGTGCGCGGACAGTCTTCTCCCATATATCACGAAAAACAGACAGGTCTGCCATACCCTGATCATTTCTCCGCCGTGCTGCGGGAAAACGACTCTGATCCGGGATCTGATCCGGCAGATCTCGGACGGGAACCGGTACGTTAAGGGATGTTCCGTGGGAGTGGTGGATGAGCGCTCTGAGCTGGGCGGCTGTTATCTGGGGATCGCGCAGAACCATCTGGGATCCAGGACGGATATACTGGACTGCTGTCCGAAAGCGGAAGGAATGATCATGCTCATTCGCTCCATGGCGCCGCAGGTGATCGCCGTGGATGAGATCGGGACGAGCGAGGATATCCATGCCATTGAGTATGCGATGCAGTGCGGATGCAAGCTGATTGCGAGCGTTCACGGGCTGGATATGGACGAGGCAAAGAAGAAGCCGGTCCTGGGAGAGATGATCCGCCGGAGAATGTTTGAGCGGTATGTGGTACTGGGAAACGGAAAACACCCCGGAGAGATCCGGGAAATCTATGATGAGCGGGGGAGTGTGCTGTGCAGAGAGTGATCGGAGCGGTACTTATCATTACGGCGACCAGCGGAGCGGGATATCTGTACGGGGCGGATCTGAAGCGTTATCTTGATAAAATGCTTTATCTCAGATATATTGTCGGGCTGATCAGGGGGGAGATGGAGTATACAGGGGCGCCTCTCTCAGAGATCTTCCGTTCGATCGGAGGAAGAGTGAGAGAGCCCTGCGCCTCATGGCTGAAAAATGTGGCTTCGGAGATCGATCAGAGGGAGGAGTCTGCATTTGCAAGGATCTGGAACAGGGGGATCGACCGGTGGCTGAAAGATCTGAACCTGAAAAGCACCCATTCGATCTTTCTGAAAGAGCTGGGGACTTTTCTCGGGCAGTCTGACAGAGATACGCTGGACCGTTCACTTACAATGTATCTGAACCGGATGGATCTGGAGATCGAGAAACTGAGGGAGGGGCTTGCGACAAAGCGGAAGATCAGCCGCTGCCTGGGGGTGATGAGCGGCATCTTCCTTGTCGTAGTCCTGCTCTGACAGGGAGGAATCATGAGCATAAATCTGATATTCAAAATCGCGGCGGTTGGGATTCTCGTCTCCATACTGAGCCAGGTGCTCAAGCACAGCGGAAGGGACGAACAGGCGTTTCTGACGAGCCTGGCGGGGCTGATTCTCGTCCTGTCCTGGGTGCTTCCATATATCTACGACCTGTTCCTTTCGATCAGGCAGATGTTCTCGCTCTGAACAAGGTTCCGGCAAAGACAGCTCCTGCCAGTCTGTCTTATCCTGCCGGTCAGAAAACAGACTGGCGGAGCAAACGAGCCGGCAGGCTTTATATCAGGGGGGAGAGAGATGAATGTAGTACAGGTCGGGATCGTCGGCGTTCTGGGAGCGCTCCTGGCAGTGCAGTTTAAGAGTGGAAAAACAGAATACGGCATCTATATGAGTGTGGCGGCGGGGATTTTTCTGTTTGTGTGCATCATTGACCGGCTGGAGATCTTCATCAGTACGGTGGAGCAGATCAGCTCTTATATCAATATGGATGCAGGATATCTCGCCACCATGCTGAAGATGATTGGGATCACCTACATCGCGGAGTTCTCTTCCGGTATCTGCAGGGACGCAGGTTATCAGACGATCGCATCCCAGATCGAGATCTTCAGCAAGCTCACGATCCTGGCGCTCGGCATGCCCGTGCTTCTGGCGCTTCTGGAGACCATACAGGAGTTCCTGGCATGAGAAGGAGAACAGGGAAGGCGGTCCTGCTCCTGGTGTTCTTCCTGACCGCGTCTGCTGTTTTGTGGAGCCGGGACGTTACGGTGACGGCGCAGGAAGAGACGTCAGACTTCGGAACGGGAGGAGGAGCAGAAAACGGCGAAGCGGACAGCATCGGTGCGGAAGAACAGGAGGGGCTGACGCTGACAGAGGAGGAACGGGATGAACTTCAGAAAAAAACGGAATCCTCCCTTCTGGAAGCATTTGACTTTGATGAGGTGGAGGACAGTCTTGCCGTCATGTTCCCGGAACAGAAGACGTCCTTTTCAGAGATCGTCACCATGCTGACCTCCGGGGATCTGGATGGGGTCGGGGAACTGTTTATGAAATATCTCTCGGATCAGGTTTTCTACGAGTTTCGCTACAACAGACAGAATCTTGTCTACATGCTGCTGATCGCTCTTGCGGCCGCAGTGTTTACGAATTTCGCAGGAGCTTTCCGCAGCCGGCAGGTATCGGAACTCAGTTTTTACGTCCTTTATATACTGCTGATCGCGCTCTGCCTGACCGCGTTCCGGGTAGCTGCCGCGGGAGTGGAGGAGAGGCTGGGCGCGCTGACAGATTTCATGCAGGTCCTCTGCCCGAGCTATTTTCTGGCAGTTGCTCTCGCTTCCGGCAGTGTGACGGCGATGTTCTTCTATAATGCGGTCCTGTTCCTGATCTATCTGGCAGAAGTGGTCGTGGTCCGGTTCCTGCTCCCGCTGATCAATGTCTATCTCATGGTCCGTGTACTGGGGAATCTTACCGGGGAAAATGCGCTCTCAGAACTGGCAGAACTTCTTCAGAAGCTTGTGTCCTGGATCCTGAAGACACTGGTCACCTGCATCATCGGTGTCAATGTGGTCCAGGGACTTCTGGCTCCTGCCATTGATACACTGAAAAGAAGTGCGCTCACCAGGACAGCAGAGGCGCTCCCCTGGATCGGCAACGCGGTCGGCGGAGCAGCGGAGGTGGTGCTGGGGACTGCGGTGCTGATCAAGAACGGCATCGGAATGGCAGGAGCTCTCATCGCGGTAATCCTCTGTGCCGTCCCGATCCTGCAGATGCTGATCCTGGCTTTTCTGTATAAGCTGGCGTCGGCGCTGGTCCAGCCGGTGTCCGACAAACGGATCACGGACTGTATCGGCAGTGTGAGCGAGGGATATGAACTGCTGGTCAGAGTGCTCTTTTCATCCGGCCTGCTGTTCCTGCTGACGATCGCCGTCGTGGCAGCGTCTACAACGTAAGGGAGTGAGAACAATGTTTCGTCAGCTGTATGACTGGATACAGAATATTGCAGTGTATCTGATCCTCGTCTCAGCGGTGATGCACGCTATACCTGGGAAGGACTATGAAAAATATATCCGTTTTTTTTCGGGGCTGATGCTGATCCTGCTCCTGTTCACACCGCTTCTGAACCTGACCGGAATGGCGGAGGAGTTTACCAGCCTGTATAAAAGCCGGGAGTATGAGATGGACAGAAAGGAGATCGAGGATGCGGAGGAGATGTTCCGGAATGCGGATCTTCTGGACTTTGTCCCGGAAGAATACCGGGGATATATGGAAAACGAGGAAGATGAGGAGAACGGAGGCCGGATAGAAGTGGAGGAGATCAGGATTGGAGAAGAGTAAGCTCAGGAGATGGCTGGAAGGTGTGCGCACGGGGGAGAAGCTTCCGAAGAAAAACCAGCTCTTAATCCTTCTGCTCGCCGGTGTTCTTCTCTTTGTCATCGTCCTTCCTGTCCCGGATGGAAAGGAAGGAGATGGTAAGGAAGGCGGCGCAGAGACAGAACCGGCTGCTGTCCGGGCGGAGACGGATCCGTCGTCCTACGAGGCGTATCTGGAAGAAAAGACAGCGCAGGCACTGCAGTATGTGGAAGGGGTTGGACGGGTGAAGGTCATGATCACGCTGAAGTCTTCAGGGCAGAAGATCGTGGAAAAAGATCAGCAGAGTTCCACTCAGACAACAGAAGAGACAGACAGCGGCGGCGGAACAAGGACTGCCCAGGACACTTCTTCTGATAAAACGAGTATATACGAACAGGATTCAGACGGATCACAGACACCGTATGTGAGCAAGGAACTCACACCGGAGATCGAAGGTGTGATCATTATCGCCGACGGCGGAGACAATGCGGTCGTCGTGCAGAATATCACAGAAGCGGTCCAGGCATTATTCGGTGTGGAAGCGCATAAGATTAAAATAATGAAACGGGCTGATACATAAAAAGGAGGATTATCAAGTGAAACGTTTGTTCAAGAAGAACCAGATCATTATCGCGACTCTCGCCGTCATGATCGCGGTGGCCGGGTATCTGAACTATTCGGGAAAACTGTTCGGAGACTCTTCGGGGAGCACAGAAGAGGCGAATGCAGACCTTGCAAATCAGGAACTCCTGGATATATCCCAGGATGATATTGAGACGTCCACAGAGGACATTGCAAGCAATGATTCGGAGACAGAAGGAACGCCGGGGGAAGCAGTGCTCACCAGCGGCACGGCGGACAGCACCGTGGCGCAGGCGAAGGTCTCCAGAGAGCAGGTGCGCGCTCAGAATAAGGAGACTCTCCAGGCGATCATTGACAATACGAATCTGAGTGATGCAGAGAAGCAGGACGCGGTGGCTCAGATGGTGCAGATGACAGAACTCTCCGAACAGGAGAATGCGATCGAGACGCTGATGGCGACGAAGGGATTTTCCGAGGCTGTCGTGAGCCTTACGGAGGATTCGGCGGATGTGGTCGTCAAGGCGGATGAGCTGACAGATGCCAACCGCGCCCAGATCGAGGACATCGTGACAAGAAAGACGGACATTGCGCCGGAGAATATTGTGATCACTCCGATCCATGAGTGAATCCAGAAGCGCTTCCACGCGGGAAGGCCGCGGAAAGATCACCAGCAGACAGAAACGGCAGGAAACCGGTCTGCGGCGGTCTCTCCGCGGCCTTTGTTCTGTCTTGCCAAGCCGGGAAATGTCAAGTACAATAAAAAGAGCTGTGAACAGTAAACGGTAAAGTTGAACAACAGTAAACGGTAAAGTTGAAGAAATCAGTTGAGTTCTTCCGTCGGGCGTAATATAATAGTAAAGTTGGCTGCAGTGTAAGCAATAAGCAGCGGAAAGGTATGGAAACGGCAGTGATTTATAATAATATATTAGAGGCAATGGGAAATACGCCGCTGATCCGTCTGAACCGCATGGCAGAGGAGGACAGCGCGCAGATCCTGGTCAAATTTGAGGGGCTGAATGTGGGAGGCTCCATTAAGACGAGGACGGCATATAATATGATCCGCGAGGCGGAGAAGCAGGGGCTGATCCGGGAAGACACGATCATCGTGGAGCCCACCAGCGGAAATCAGGGGATCGGTCTCGCGCTGGTCGGCGCGGTGCGCGGCTATCAGACGAAGATCATCATGCCGGATTCGGTCAGCGAGGAGAGGAGAAAACTGGTGAAGCATTATGGAGCCGAAGTGATCCTGATCCATGACGCCGGCAATATCGGAGCATGCATCGAGGAGTGCCTGAACACGGCTCTTCGAATGGCAGAGGAAGATCCGAGGGTGTTCGTCCCGCAGCAGTTTGAAAATCCGGCAAACCCTGCCGTGCACAGAGACCGGACGGCAGCTGAGATCCTGGAACAGACAGACTGTCCCATCGACGGATTCTGCTCCGGCATCGGGACGGGCGGTACGATCACCGGCATTGGCGAGGTGCTCAGAGAGAAGAACCCGGAGATAGAGATCTGGGCAGTGGAACCGGAACATGCGGCGATCCTCTCCGGAGGATCCATCGGGACCCATCTGCAGATGGGGATCGGTGACGGTGTGATCCCGGCTATTCTGAATATGGGTATCTATGATGAAATCTGTATCGTGACGGATGAGGAAGCGATCCGGACATCCCAGGAACTGGCGTCCAAGGAAGGAATCATGTGCGGGATCTCGTCCGGCACCAATGTGGCGGCGGCTCTGAAGCTGGCGCGGAAGCTTGGGAAGGGGAAAACTGTGGTAACAGTGCTTCCCGATACGGCGGAGAGATATTTTTCCACTCCTCTTTTCGATGAATAAGAGTAACAGGTGCAGTCTGAAGAAAGAGGGGCGGACTGCAGAGTCTATGCGATAAAAAAGATCATGTGATAAAAAAGATCAGGAGAAAGAGATTATGTCGGATATTACGAATGAGATAAAGAAGAGAAGGACTTTTGCCATTATTTCCCACCCCGATGCGGGAAAGACAACTCTGACGGAGAAGTTCCTCCTCTACGGGGGAGCGATCAACCAGGCGGGTTCGGTCAAGGGAAAAGCGACGGCAAAGCATGCGGTATCGGACTGGATGGAGATCGAGAAGGAGAGAGGTATTTCGGTCACTTCCTCGGTACTGCAGTTCAGCTATGAGGGATACTGCATCAATATCCTGGATACGCCGGGACATCAGGATTTCTCGGAGGATACCTACCGTACCCTGATGGCGGCGGATTCGGCGGTCATGGTCATCGACGCGTCCAAGGGAGTTGAGGCGCAGACGAGGAAGCTGTTCAAAGTCTGCGCCATGCGGCACATCCCGATCTTTACGTTCATCAACAAGATGGACCGTGACGCTAAGGATACCTTTGATCTGCTGGACGATATCGAGAAGGAGCTGGGGATACCGACCTGTGCCGTGAACTGGCCGATTGGATCGGGAAAAGGCTTCAAAGGGGTCTATGACAGGGCAAAGAAAGAAGTGGAACTTTTCTCGGATACGAAGAAGGGGACCGCGGTCGGAGAAGTGAAGAAAGTCGCAATCAATAACCCGGAGATTGACTGGCTTATCGGCACAGAGGCAAAGATCAATCTTGAGGAAGAGATCGAGCTGATCGACGGCGCTTCGGCGGAGTTTGACCAGGACCTGGTGGACAAAGGAGAGCTCTCTCCGGTGTTCTTCGGATCGGCACTCACCAATTTCGGTGTTCAGACCTTCCTGGAGCATTTCCTTCAGATGACTACCTCACCGCTCCCGAGAATGTCGGATCAGGGTCCCATCGATCCCATGACAGAGAAAGATTTTTCTGCCTTTGTGTTCAAGATCCAGGCGAATATGAACAAGGCGCACAGGGACAGGATCGCATTCATGAGGATCTGTTCCGGCGAGTTCGAGGCAGGTATGTCGGTATGGCACGTTCAGGGAAACAAAGAAGTCCGTCTCTCCCAGCCCCAGCAGATGATGGCGAGCGAGAGGAAGATGATCGACAAGGCGTACGGCGGCGATATCATCGGAGTCTTCGATCCGGGTATCTTCTCTATCGGGGATACTCTGACCACATCAAAAGAGAAGTTTGCCTATGAGGGAATCCCCACGTTCGCTCCGGAACACTTCGCGCGTGTGCGCCAGGTGGATACAATGAAGCGAAAACAGTTCGTCAAGGGAATCAATCAGATCGCCCAGGAAGGCGCCATCCAGATCTTCCAGGAATATAATACGGGCATGGAGGAGATCATCGTGGGCGTTGTCGGCGTCCTTCAGTTCGACGTGCTGAAATACCGCCTGAAGAATGAATACAACGTGGAGATCCTCCTGGAGAACCTGCCCTATGAGCATATCCGCTGGATCGAGAACACGGATGTGGATATGGATCACTTAAGCGGAACGTCGGATATGAAGAAGATCAAGGATCTTAAAGGACGCCCGCTGCTCCTGTTCGCGCACGAGTGGAGTATACGTATGACGCTGGAGAGGAACGAGGGACTGAAGCTCTCTGAATTTGGCCGCTCCTGATGCCGGAAGTTCCGGAATGGCCGGGACCGCCTGCGTTTCAGAATACTGTTCGTCGGACATTTCGGACTGCTGTTCACACGGAACCGGCATTTTTCCTTTGCAATCAGAGTGATATTTGCTATAATGGAGAAAGATATTAGACAAAACAGGAGGTTTTGAATATGGCGAAGGACGAAAGAAATACGTATACTATACAGAATGACGCCAGCCTCGGCGAAGTGAAGATCGCGGATGAAGTGGTGGCGATCATCGCAGCTCTGGCGGCAACGGAAGTGGACGGAGTTGCTTCCATGGCGGGAAACATCACGAACGAGCTCATCAGCAGGCTGGGCATGAAGAACCTTTCCAAGGGTGTGAAGGTGGATGTGCTCGAGGGCGTCGTCACTGTATCCCTGGCACTGAATCTGAAATACAATTACAGCATTATGGATGTTTCCGCAAAAGTACAGGAGAGAGTCAAGAACGCTGTGGAGAATATGACAGGACTCGAAGTGGCTGACGTCAACATCAGAGTCGCCGGAGTCGAGATGGAGAAACAGGAGTGATCCTTTCTCTCCGTACTGTTGCCAGGCGGATGACGGGTGTTGTATAATAGGGGATGTCGCAAGACATCCTTTTTATAGTAAAAAAACAGCTTTAAGAACAACAGCAGGAAGAAAGGAGCCGATATGGTTAGAAAGGAACTGCGGGAGCATATTTTTAAAATGCTGTTCCAGATAGAGTTTAATGAGGCGGGGGAGATGCCGGAGCATCTGAAGTATTACTTCGAGACGCTGGAAGATGCGGCGGAGAAGGATAAGAAGTATATTCAGAACAAGTATGAGGCAGTTGTCTCCCGCGTGCCTGAGATCGACAGGATCCTCAATGAGAACGCGAAGGGCTGGAAGACTTCCAGGATGAACAAGGTCGATCTGACGATCTTGAGACTGGCGGTGTATGAGCTGAAATGGGATGACGAGATCCCGGTCGGAGTCGCGATCAATGAAGCGGTGGAGCTTGCAAAACGGTTTGGCGGCGATGACAGCCCGGCGTTTGTGAACGGTGTGCTGGGAAGAGTTGCAGAACAGGAGCAGAAGGCGTGAGAAATGTCTACACGGTAAAGCAGGTGAACTCCTACATCAAGAATATGTTCACCCAGGATTTTATGCTGAACCGGATCTATGTAAAAGGAGAAGTATCAAACTGTAAGTATCATACATCGGGACATATATATTTTTCACTGAAAGATGAGTCCGGCACGATTGCCTGCGTCATGTTCGCAGGCTCCAGAGCGGGGCTTTCTTTTCGTATGAAGGAAGGACAGCAGGTGATCGTGCTGGGCAGCATCAGCGTCTATGAGCGGGACGGGAAGTATCAGCTCTACGCACGGGAGATCGTGCCGGACGGTGCGGGACTTCTGTATGAGAAGTTCGAGGCGCTGAAAAAGGAACTTGCCGAGATGGGAATGTTTGCCCCTGAGTACAAGCAGCCCATACCGAAATATGTGCGGACAGTGGGCATCGTGACAGCACCCACCGGTGCTGCAGTCCGGGATATCATCAATATTGCCGGGCGGAGGAATCCCTATGTGCAGCTGATCCTCTATCCGGCTCTCGTGCAGGGTGAAGGAGCTGCGGAGAGCATCGTGAAGGGAATCCATGCCCTGGAAGCAAAACAGGTGGATGTCATCATCGTCGGAAGAGGGGGCGGAAGTATCGAGGATCTGTGGGCCTTCAACGAGGAGGCCGTGGCGAGGGCAGTGTTTGACTGTACGGTGCCGGTCATCTCGGCGGTGGGACATGAGACGGACACCACGATCACGGACTATGTGGCTGATCTGCGCGCTCCGACGCCGTCGGCGGCCGCAGAGCTGGCGGTCTATGAGTACAGAGAGGTGAAGGAGACAATGCTGAACTGTGCGCAGAGGATGCGGCGGGCCGTCCTGATCAGGGCGGACGCCCAGCGTGCCAGGCTGAAGCAGATGGAGCTGCGCCTTAAGTTTGCCCACCCAAGACAGAAGCTCAATGAGAAGAGACAGTACTGTGTGGAACTGGAGGACCGTCTCCGGAATCTTATGGACAGGCGCCTCATTGCTGAGAAGCACAGGCTGGCCCTCTCAGCAGAGAAGATGAAAGGCCTGTCTCCGCTGGAAAAGCTGAATCAGGGATTCTCTTTCGTGCAGGATGAGAACGGCAGGAATATAAAAAGTATCCGTCAGGTCCGGCAGGGGGAACGTCTGACCGTGTATGTGACGGACGGAAAGATCGAGACAGAGGTGATCTCAGCCGCCGGGACGGAGTATCCGGGCACAGAGAAAGCGCCGGGCGGCGGAGCATAAGGAGGTACAGAGTGGAAAAGAAAGAAAAAGAGAGTCTGGAGCAGCTCTTCGGGCAGCTCGAGACAGTGATCGAAAACATGGAGAAAGAAGATGTTTCCCTGGAGAAGTCCTTTGAGCTGTACAGCCGCGGAATGGCTCTTCTCGGTCAGTGCAGCAAAGCGATCGATGAAGTGGAGAAGAAAGTACTTGTCCTGGATGAGAATGGAGAGACCCATGAATTTTAATGAAATATATCGTGAGAAAAAAGAGTATATCGAGAACGTCCTGAAAAAGTATCTTCCTGAACAGGAAGGATACCAGAAAGTCATCATGGAGGCGATGGAGTACAGCCTCATGGCGGGCGGCAAGCGTCTCCGCCCTGTGCTGATGCTGGAGACATACCGCCTCTTCGGAGGAGAGGACAGAGCGATCGAGCCCTTCCTTGCAGCCATTGAGATGATCCATACTTATTCCCTCGTCCACGACGATCTGCCGGCAATGGATAACGATGAGTACCGGCGCGGCAGAAAGACGACTCATATCGTCTACGGAGAGGATATGGGCATCCTGGCGGGCGACGCACTTCTGAATTATGCCTTTGAGACGGCATGCAGCGCGTTCGGCGCAGAGGGCGCAGACTGTGCCCGCATCGGGAAAGCACTCCGTATCCTGGCACATAAGGCGGGAATCTATGGCATGATCGGCGGTCAGGTGGTGGACGTGAAGGAGTCGGGACATAAGGTGTCCGGCAGAATGCTTGACTTTATCTACCGCCTCAAGACAAGTGCTCTGATCGAGTCCTCCATGATGGTCGGAGCGGTACTGGCAGGTGCAGACGAGGAACAGGTGAAGGCGATGGAACGGATCGCAGAGAAGATCGGCCTCGCATTTCAGATCCAGGACGATATCCTCGATGTGACGGGCACGGAGGAAGTGCTCGGCAAACCGGTCCACAGCGACGAGAAGAATGAGAAGACGACTTATGTGACCTGGAAGGGAATCGAGGAAGCCCGCAGGGATGTGGAGCGTCTTACAGACGAGGCGCTGGATGAACTCGGACAGTTCCCGGCGCGGGATGAGTTCCTTGCACAGCTCCTCAGGTCGCTTGTCAGCAGGGAAAAATAGGAGGGGTGCCTCATGGTGCTTGAAAAGATTCAGAAAGCAAATGATGTAAAGAAGCTGAAACCGGAAGAACTTCCGGTGCTGGCGGAAGAGATCCGGAAGTTCCTGATCGAGAAGATCAGCGTGACCGGCGGCCATCTTGCATCCAATTTAGGCGTGGTCGAGCTTACTATTGCGCTCCATCTCTGTTTTCATCTGCCCGAGGACAAGCTGATCTGGGATGTAGGACACCAGTCCTATACGCACAAGATGCTGACCGGAAGGAAGGCAGGGTTTGACGACCTGCGGAAATACGGAGGGATGAGCGGATTCCCGAAGCGGAAAGAGAGCGACTGCGACGCCTTTGACACAGGCCACAGTTCCACCTCGATCTCAGCGGGACTTGGATATGTGGCGGCGCGGGAACTGCTGAAGCAGGACCACAGTGTGGTATCCATCATCGGCGACGGATCTCTGACGGGAGGAATGGCGTATGAAGCGCTGAACAATGCGTCCCGTCTGAAGAGTAATTTCATCATCGTACTCAATGATAACAATATGTCTATCTCAGAGAATGTGGGAGGAATGTCCCGCTACCTCAACGGACTTCGGACTGCACAGGCATATACCGAGCTGAAGAGAGGGGTGGAGGACACCCTTAAGAAGATCCCGGGGCGGGGAGACCGGATCGTGAACCAGATGCGGAGGACCAAGAGCGGGATCAAGCAGCTGTTCGTCCCGGGAATGTTTTTCGAAGATATGGGCATTACCTATCTCGGACCGGTGGATGGCCATGATATCCGGGCGCTCGTGAAGATACTCAGAGAGGCCAAGCGCGTGGACCACGCGGTGCTTGTCCATGTGATCACAAAAAAGGGGAAAGGGTATCCGCCGGCTGAGGAAAATCCTTCCAGGTTCCACGGCACAGGTCCCTTTGAGATCAGTACAGGCGAGCCAAAGGCAAAAGATGTAAAGGATTCTTATACGGATGTGTTTTCCAAGGTCCTTACCGATATCGGACAGAAGGATGAGAAGGTGGTCGCGATCACTGCGGCGATGGCGGACGGGACCGGCCTGTCCAGGTTCGCCCGCAGGTTTCCGCAGCGATTCTTCGATGTAGGCATTGCAGAGGAGCATGCGATGACTTTTGCGGCGGGCCTTGCGGCAGGCGGTATGAAGCCGGTATTTGCAGTTTATTCCTCCTTCCTGCAGAGAGCCTATGACCAGACGATCCATGACGTCTGTCTCCAGAACCTTCCGGTCTTTCTCGCAGTGGACCGGGCGGGGCTGGTCGGCAGCGACGGGGAGACCCATCAGGGGGTGTTTGACCTGTCCTTCCTGTCTACGATACCGAACATGACGATCCTGTCCCCGAAGAACCGCTGGGAGATGGCGGATATGGTGCGCTTTGCCGTGGATTTCCAGTATCCCATCGCCCTGCGCTACCCGCGGGGGGCGGCATATGAGGGAATGCGCCGTTTCCGTGCACCCATCGAGTATGGGAAATGTGAGATCCTCTATGAGGAGGAGGATATCGCCATCTTTTTTGTGGGGCATATGTCGGAGCTGGCGGACAGTGTGCGAAGCGAGCTGAAGAAGACCGGCTACAGCTGCAGCCTTGTCAATGCAAGGTTTGTCAAGCCGCTGGACACAGAGGCGCTGGAAATGCTGTCAGAGGACCACAGCCTGTTTGTGACGATCGAGGAAAATGTCCTGACAGGCGGATACGGAGAGCAGGTCCTCGACTATGTGACGCGGGCGAAGCTGGATGTCCATGTGCGCTGTATCGGGATCTCAGATGATTATGTGGAGCACGGAAGCGTGGAAGTGCTGCGCCGCGAAGTGGGGCTGGACAGAGACGCTATTGTTAAGCAGGTCATTACAGATTATCTGACAATGAGAGGAGAATAGATGAAAGAACGTTTGGATGTTATGCTTGTAAAACGGAATCTGGCTGAGTCCAGAGAGAAGGCGAAGGCAGTGATCATGTCCGGAAATGTCTTTGTGGACGGACAGCGGGAAGATAAGGCAGGAGCTTCATTTCCGCCGGATGTGTCCATTGAGGTGCGCGGACACACACTGCCCTATGTGAGCCGCGGCGGGCTGAAGCTGGAGAAGGCGCTCGCCAATTTTGACGTGGATGTCAGGGATAAGGTGTGCACTGATGTGGGTTCTTCCACAGGCGGGTTCACGGACTGTATGCTCCAGAACGGAGCGAGAAAAGTATTTGCCATCGATGTGGGAAGAGGACAGCTGGACTGGAAGCTGCGCCAGGATGAGAGAGTCGTCTGCATGGAGAAGACAAACATCCGATATGTGACTCCGGAGGATCTCGGGGAGCCCATCGATTTTTCCTCCATTGACGTCTCCTTTATCTCTCTTACGAAAGTACTGGAACCGATCCGCAATTACCTGAGAGAGGACGGGGAGATCGTGGCCCTGATCAAACCCCAGTTTGAGGCGGGGCGCGAAAAGGTCGGCAAGAAGGGCGTGGTGCGTGAGAAGAGCACCCACCATGAAGTCATCGAAAAGGTGGCGGACTATGCGGTCTCCATCGGCTTCAGAGTCCTGGCCATTGATTTCTCGCCGATCCGAGGACCGGAGGGAAATATTGAATATCTGATCCACCTGAAGAAATGTCCGCCCGGGGAAGCCGGAGCAGAAGGCGTTGATCTTGAGAGCGT
Source organism: Lachnospiraceae bacterium UBA1818 (assembly GCA_904419285.1). Classification (GTDB taxonomy): domain Bacteria; phylum Bacillota; class Clostridia; order Lachnospirales; family Lachnospiraceae; genus Mediterraneibacter; species Mediterraneibacter caccogallinarum. The sequence continues at coordinate 91,088 of CAJFQZ010000008.1, read as the reverse complement.
GGTTGACAGAGCGTTTGAAACACTGGCAAAATAGAGGTGCGTACATGGACTGTTTTTACATTATCACGAATAAGCTGAAAGATCCTGACTATGCGGTCACGAACCAGATCCTGAACTACATTGAAGAGAACGGCAGGAAGGCTGTACTCTCGCAGAAGGACGAGGCGGGACATATTGTTCCGGGAACGGTCCCGGAGGAAGCGGACTGCGCTCTTGTCCTCGGCGGGGACGGGACGCTGATCCGTGCTGTCCGCGATATGGGAGGATGCGCGATGCCCCTTCTGGGGATCAATCTGGGGACGCTGGGATATCTTACAGACGTGGAGCTCAAAGAGTTCCGCCCGGCGCTGGACAGGCTCTTCCGTGGAGACTTTGACATCGAGGAGCGTATGATGCTCGAGGGAACGACCGCGGACGGAAGGAGAGATCTCGCAGTCAATGACATTGTTCTCGCAAGAGAGGGAAAGATACGCATCGTGCAGTTCAACCTGTATGTGAACGGCACGCTTCTGAACACCTATCTTGCGGACGGCGTCATCCTATCCACACCGACGGGGAGCACGGGATACAATCTGTCGGCGGGTGGACCGGTGGTGGAGCCTACGGCGAGCATGATCGTGATCACGCCGATCTGTTCCCACGCGCTGAACACGAGCAGTGTGGTCCTCTCATCCGACGACGTCATCGAGGTGGAGATCTGCGAGGGCAGATACGGCAGGACGGAGCAGGTGGCCGTCTGCTACGACGGGGCAGAGCAGACCACTCTTGTGACCGGAGACAGGGTCGTCATCCGCAGGGCACAGGAGACGGCACGGCTGGTGAAGCTGAGCCGGGAGAGCTTTATGAAGACCATGCGCAGAAAGATGAAAGGAAATTAAGAAAATGAAAGTCAGTCGTCATGCAAAAATCATTGAACTTATCAGTCAGTACGATATCGAGACACAGGAAGAACTGGCTGAATATCTTAATAATGCCGGATTCAAGGTGACGCAGGCAACGGTGTCGAGGGATATCCGTGATCTGAAACTCACCAAAGTCTCCGTAGGAGGAAAACAGAAGTATATCGTCCACAGACCGGAGGAGGGGATGAGCGAAAAGTATATCCGGGTGCTGAAGGACGGTTATGTCTCCATGGATATGGCGCAGAATATCCTGGTGATCAAGACGGTGTCCGGCATGGCGATGGCGGTCGCCGCCGCTTTGGACGCCATGAAGTGGAATGAGGTCGTGGGGTGTATCGCGGGGGATGACACCATCATGTGCGCGATCCGCACGGTGGAGGATACGACAGCCGTGATGGAGAAGATAAGAAGGATTGTGTCAAAAGGATTGTAGGTATCGGATATGTTGCAGAATCTGTTTGTGAAAAATCTGGCTCTGATCGATGAGACGGAAGTAGAATTCGGTCCGGGGCTGAACATACTGACCGGAGAGACCGGCGCGGGAAAATCACTGCTGCTCGGCTCTGTCAATCTCGCGCTGGGAGGAAAGTACAGTGCGGACATGCTCCGGAGCGGAGCGAAGAGCGGGCTTGTGGAACTGACATTTACTATTGAGGATGAGAGGATCAGACGCCAGCTTGAACAGCTGGATCTTTTTCCGGAAGACGGGTGCCTTACGCTGAGCAGGCGTCTCATGGAGGGACGGAGCGTCAGCAGGATCAACGGAGAGACCGTGAGCGCACGGGTGCTCAGGGATGCGGCCGGCATGCTGATCGATATCCACGGACAGCATGAGAATCAGACGCTCCTGCACCGGAAGAATCATCTGGCGCTCCTTGACCTGTACGTGAAGGAAGAGACTGCTCCGCTCAGAAAAGAGATGGCGGAGAAGTTCCGTGCATATCAGGAGCTCTGCAGGAAAAAGGAAGGTTCCGCCCTGGATGACGAGAGCAGAAGGAAGGAAGCTGCCCTGGCGGAGTTTGAGGTGAAGGAGATCCTGGAGGCAGAACTTGTCCCGGGAGAGGATGAAGAGCTGGAAGAGCTGTACCGGAGGATGACCGAAAGCAGGAAAGTGACGGAATCCGTGGCGGAGACCTATCAGTACACCGGGGAAGACGCAGGAGGCAGCGCCAGCGATTTCCTGAGCAGGGCGATCCGTTCCATGCAGGATGCCGCAGAGTTTGACGACGCGGGGAGCCGTCTTTATGATCAGCTTGTGGAGATTGACAGCCTGCTCAATGATTTTAACCGGGAACTGTCCGAGTATGCCAAAAGTTTTGAATTCTCGGAGGAAGAGTTCCGCGATACAGAAGACCGGCTGAACCTGATCAATCATTTAAAGGCAAAATATGGAAAGACAATTTCCGAGATCCAGGCATATTGTGAAGAAAAACAGCAGAGACTATCAGAACTTGAAGATTATGATGCATTTATGCGGGAGCTTGACAGCAGGATAGAGGAAGCGCTGCAAAAGGTCGAGGAGACGGCAGAGAAGCTTCACAGAGTGAGAGAAGAGGCTGCAGAGGTGTTCGCAGCCGAGATACAGAAGCAGATGACCGAACTGAATTTTCTTGACGCGCGCCTGGAGATCCGGATCTCTGACGCCGGACATTACAGCGCAAACGGAAAGGATGATGCAGAATTCTACTTCTCGGCGAATCCGGGCGAACCGATGAAGCCGCTGGGCAGCGTGGCATCAGGCGGCGAGCTGTCCCGCGTCATGCTGGCGGTCAAGACCGTCCTCGCCGACGAGGAGGATACGCCGACTCTGATCTTTGACGAGATCGACACAGGAATCTCAGGGATCACTGCAGGAAAGGTCGGGGAGAAGCTGAGGCTGATCGGAAAGAGCCGTCAGGTCATCTGCATCACCCACCTGCCCCAGATCGCGGCAGCGGCGGACAGTCATTTCCTGATCGAGAAGGAGACCGACGGAAAGTCCGTGAAGACAGATATCACACTCCTTGATGAAGAGGCGTCGGTGCGGGAACTGGCAAGGATGCTGGGAGGAGCCAACGTGACCGACAGGATCCTGGAGAGCGCAGGCGAGATGAAAGAATTGGCAAAGCGTGAAACATAATACCAGTGTGAAATCTACGGAAGGCACACATACTAAGAGCGGATACAGCGATGTATCCGTTTTCTTTTTATGTGTGAAAGGAAGTGAATCTATGTCAAGCGACCGGGAACAAAAAGGAAAGCGTTATCTCACGGCACTGTTCCTCGCGGCAGCCCTGTTGTGTGCCGTGCTTCTGTGCGCCTGGTTCCTGGAACCTGAAAACAGGCTTCAGCAGGCCGAGGCCAGCGCAGGCGGATCCGGGAACAGGACGGTGCTCCTGGGAGGGATGCCTGTCGGAATCTATATGGAGACTGACGGAGTTATGGTCCTGAGCACGGAGAGCCTGGAAGGCGTGGACGGCGAAGAGCACGAGCCGGCCGCGGGGATTGTCCGGACCGGAGATTATATCACGGCGGTCAATGAGAAGGAGATCTCCGGAAAATCAGAACTTCTCGAGGCGGTGGATGATCTTGACAGGGACAGCGTGGTGCTGACGCTTCGGCGGAGCGGGGAGACCATGGACGTCCGGATCCGGCCTGTGGAATGCGCGCCCGATGATTATAAGCTGGGGATCTGGGTGCGGGACAATGTGCAGGGCCTCGGGACGGTCACATTCCTGACGGAGCAGAGCAGGTTCGGCGCCCTCGGGCACGGGATCCACGACACGGACACCAATGTCCTTATGACCATTTCCGACGGCACACTGTATAAGACGAGCATACAGGACGTCATAAAAGGCGCCGACGGAAGTCCGGGGACGATGGAGGGGATCATTGTCTATAATAATTACAACATCCTGGGCACAATCGACAAGAATACGGAGGCGGGAATCTACGGAACCGTGGACCGGATCGACGAGCTGTTTGAGGAACAAATCCCCATTGAGACTGCTTCCACAGCCGAAATTGTGACAGGAGATGCGCTCATGCGCTGTTTTGTCGATAACGAGGTGAGGGACTATAAAATCCAGGTGACAGATATCGACACATCGGGAAACGAGATCAATAAGGGACTGGTCATCCAGGTGACGGACCCGGAGCTCCTTGAAAAAACGGGCGGGATCATCCAGGGGATGAGCGGGAGTCCGATCATCCAGAACGGAAAGCTGATCGGGGCAGTCACACATGTGTTTGTTCAGGATTCGACAAAGGGGTATGGGATCTTTATAGAAAATATGCTGAACCAGGTGGAATAGACTGATTTGTCGAATTTTATGTCGAATTAGAGCTACAAAATCTCCTTGATTCCGCAAATACGGCTGGATATAATAAGCAAGTGGCGTTTTCAAAGCTGGTTCTCAAAATTTCTAAAGGAGAGAAGAGAATGGAGCATTTGAATGTTGCCATCGCTGATGATAACCAGAGAATTCTCGATATGCTGGAGACTGTTATCGGCATGGATAAAGAATTGAACCTGGTGGGAAAAGCGAAAAATGGCGAGGAGATGTGTCAGATCATCAAAGACAAAAAACCGGACGTTGTTCTTCTCGATCTGATAATGCCGAAAATGGACGGATTGACAGTAATGGAACAGGTCAGTCAGGACAAAAATGTCAGCAAACGGCCATATTTTATCGTAGTCACAGCGGTGGGACAGGAAAGGATTACAGAAGATGCCTTTAACAAAGGCGCGAACTACTATATCATGAAGCCGTTCAACAACGAAATGCTGCTGAACAGGATAAAATCCGTCAGAAAAATGTTCCGTAATAACGATAAGAAAAATGAAGATATAAAATCAGAAAATGCGGTCAACGGAGAGAATCTCGAAAACCGTGTCACAAATATGCTGCACGAGATCGGCATTCCGGCTCATATCAAGGGGTATCATTATCTCAGGGATGCGATCATCATGGCGGTGGAGGACATGGACGTGCTCAATGCAATCACTAAGATACTTTATCCGACGGTGGCAAAGAAATATCAGACTACGTCAAGCCGCGTGGAGAGGGCGATCCGCCATGCCATCGAGGTTGCCTGGAGCAGAGGAAAGCTGGACACACTGGATGAACTGTTCGGATATACGGTCAGTACAGGGAAGGGGAAACCTACGAACTCCGAATTTATCGCGCTGATCGCGGATACGATTCAGCTGGAGTACAAACACAGAAACTGAAGAAGAGACGATTGCGTCAAAGTAAAGCGATAAAATCCTTTGCATTATACGGAAAATGCGGTATAATGGACAGTAGTTAAAGAGCCGTGCGGCGATTAATGCAGAAAATGGAGGATAAGTAGTATGAAAAACATTTTGTTTGCTTCTTCAGAATGCGTACCATTTATTAAGACTGGCGGTCTTGCGGACGTTGTAGGTTCGCTTCCCAAGGAATTCGACAAGACCAAATACGACGTAAGGGTTGTGCTTCCGAAGTACACGTGTATGAAGCAGGAGTGGAAAGACAGGATGGAGTATGTCAGCCACTTTTATATGGATATTGCAGGACAGAATCAGTATGTTGGGATCATGAAGACTGTGCTCAATGACATTACATTCTATTTCATCGACAATGAGCACTACTTCAGCGGTTTCGCACCGTATGACGGCGATCCGAAGTGGGAAATCGAGAAGTTCGCATTTTTCTCAAAGGCAGTCCTGAGCATCCTTCCGGTGATCGGCTTCCGCCCGGATCTGATCCACTGCCACGACTGGCAGACGGGCCTGATCCCGGTCTACCTTGACAACTTCAGATATCTTGGAGAATACTACCGCGGGATCAAGACGATCATGACGATACATAACCTGAAGTTCCAGGGTGTGTGGGATACGAAGACAGTAAGAGGCATCACAGGCCTTCCGGAGTACTATTTTGTTCCGGATAAGATGGAAGCGTACAAGGACGCCAATCTTCTGAAGGGCGGCATCGTCTATGCAGACAAAGTGACTACTGTCAGCCAGAGTTATGCGGAGGAGATCAAGACTCCGTTCTATGGAGAAGGACTCGACGGCCTTATGTCCGCAAGATCCAATGACCTGTGCGGTATCGTGAACGGCCTCGACTACGATGACTGGAATCCGGCGACAGACTCAAGAATCGCAAAGAACTTTACGATCGAGGATTTCCGCAAGAACAAAGTGATCAATAAGACGTCGCTTCAGGAAGAACTGGGACTGAACAAGGATCCCCATGTCATGCTGATCGGTATGGTCTCCCGTCTGACAGACCAGAAGGGATTCGACCTTGTCGACTATATCATGGATGAACTCTGCCAGGATGCAGTGCAGATCGTAGTACTCGGAACCGGGGATGTAAAATATGAAAACATGTTCCGCCATTTCGCATGGAAATATTCCGGAAGAGTTTCCGCTAATATCTACTATTCGGATGAACTCTCCCACAGGATCTATGCTTCCTGTGACGCATTCCTGATGCCGTCTCTGTTCGAGCCCTGCGGATTGAGCCAGCTCATGAGCCTGCGTTACGGCACGATCCCGATCGTAAGAGAGACCGGAGGACTGAAGGATACCGTGGAGCCGTATAATGAGTATGAGAAGACCGGAACAGGCTTCAGCTTCTGCAACTACAATGCACACGAGATGCTGAATACAATACGCTATGCAGAGCGCATCTACTACGACAGAAAGAGAGACTGGAACAAGATCGTGGAGAGAGCGATGAGCCAGGATTTCTCCTGGAAGAATTCTGCAAAGCAGTATGAAGAACTGTACAGGAGCCTGATCGGCGAATAGAACAGGAGATATTATACCGGATGAAAATAATTGACAGACTGAAGGAAGACAGAATACACATCTCCTTTGAGGTTTTCCCTCCGAAGACGGATGAGGGGATTGACAAGGTGCTGGGGGCTACAGCGGAGATCGCAAAGCTGAACCCGGCGTTCATCAGCGTGACCTATGGCGCCGGAGGCGGGACGAGCAGAAATACTGCAAAGATCGCTTCCTACATAAAGGATGATCTGAACGTGCTCAGCCTTGCTCATCTGACCTGCGCATCCTCCACAAAGGAGGAAGTCCGGGAAGTGATAGAGAATCTGAAAAGTCTGGGAATCGAGAATATCCTCGCCTTGCGCGGGGATATTCCGGCGAATATGGCTTTCCCGTCAGGAAACCGCTTCCGCTATGCATGCGAGCTGGTGGAAGAGATCAGAAAGCATGGGGACTTCTGTATCGGAGCGGCGTGCTACCCGGAAGGGCATGTTGAGAATGAGCACAAGGAAGACGACATTAAATATCTGAAACAGAAGGTGGACAGCGGCGTCGATTTCCTGACGACACAGATGTTTTTCGAAAATGATATCCATTATAATTTCCTTTACCGCATCAGGGAGGCTGGCATTACGGTCCCGGTGCTGCCGGGCATCATGCCGATCACCAGCGCCGCTCAGATGAAGCGCAGCCAGGAACTCTCGGGAACGGTATTTCCGCGGAGGTTCCTTTCGATCCTTGATCGGTTCGGAAGTTCGCCGGAGGCCATGAGGCAGGCAGGAATTGCCTACGCGACGGATCAGATTATCGACCTGCTCGCCAACGGAGTAAAGAACATCCATATTTATTCCATGAACAAGCCGGATGTGGCGGCTGCGATCATGAACAATCTGTCTGAGATCATCAAATGTTAGGAGACGATATGGAAAAAAGAGTTAGAGAAGCGGTGCGCTATCTCGGATTCGGAAAGAATGCGGCAGATGAGCGGACCCTGACAATGATCCGGAGCTGTTTCACAGAGCTGGAGCACGCGGCAGGTCCGAAGTCCATCTGCCGTATTTTTGAGATGAACAGAACTGAAGACGGAAAGATCGAGATCGGGAAGCTGACGATCGAGAGCAGAAGCCTGAGCCGGAATCTGCAGGGATGCGACAAGATTGTCCTGTTCGGCGCCACACTGGGCACTGAGACAGACCGTCTGATCACAAGGACTTCGCTGACCGATATGGCGAAGGCAGTCGTACTTCAGGCGTGTGCCGCGGCATATCTGGAAGAGTACTGTGACGAATGCCAGCTGAAGATCGGGGAAGAACTTGAGAGAGAGGGGCGCTACTTAAGACCGAGGTTCAGCCCGGGATACGGGGATTTTGACATCCATTACCAGGAACCCCTTATGCGGATGCTGGACTGTGCCAAGACCATCGGACTGACCATGACGGAGAATTATATGATGACGCCTACGAAGTCGGTGACTGCGGTGATCGGCGCAAGTCCCGTGAAAGAACGCTGCCCGGTGGAAGGGTGCGAGGCGTGCGGAAAAGCAGACTGTCCGTACCGGAGAAATTAAAAGAGCCTTAGCGAGTTTTGAACGAGAAAGGATACACTATGATAAGAGAACGACTTGGAAAAGAACTGCTGTATTTTGACGGAGGGATGGGAACACTGCTCCAGGAGAGGGGCCTTGAACCGGGAGAACTTCCGGAGACCTGGAACCTGACTCACGCGGATGAGATCAGGCAGATCCACAGAAGCTACATTGAGGCGGGGAGCGATATCATCCTGACTAATACCTTCGGCGCCAATGCGCTCAAATTTCATGACGACAGGTACTCCCTGGAAGAGATCGTGACTTCCGCAGTGGGACATGTGCGGGCTGCTGCAGAGACCGCAGGAGTAAAACGGCCAATCTACACTGCGCTGGATATCGGTCCCACGGGAAAACTGCTCAAGCCCATGGGAGATCTTGACTTTGAGACTGCATATGAGGCATTTAAAGAGGTCATGATCTGCGGAGAAAAAGCGGGAGCGGACCTGATTCACATTGAGACGATGAGCGATACGTATGAGCTGAAGGCGGCAGTGCTGGCGGCAAAGGAGAATACGTCTCTTCCGGTGTTCGCTACGACGATCTTCGACGAGAGAGGAAAGCTCCTCACCGGAGCGGACGTTCCTTCTGTGATCGCACTTCTGGAAGGTCTTCGGGTGGACGCTCTGGGGATCAACTGCGGGATGGGACCGGAGCAGATGTTCCCGGTGCTGGAGCAGTTTTTGAAGTATTCCTCCCTGCCGGTCATCGTGAAGCCAAATGCCGGGCTTCCGAAGCAGCGGGACGGCCAGACTTATTATGATGTGTCGCCGGAAGAGTTCGCGGAGGATCTTGAGAAGATCGTGGAGATGGGCGCAGCCGTTGTGGGAGGATGCTGTGGGACGACACCGGACCATATCCGTGCAATGACAGAGCGGTGCCGCGGATGTTCCCTGGTTCCGGTAAGGGAGAAGGAGTACACAGTCGTATCCTCCTACGGACGGAGCGTCTTCCTCGGGGAGGGATCCAAGATCATCGGAGAGCGGATCAATCCCACGGGAAAGAAACGGTTCAAACAGGCGCTCAAAGAACATGATCTGGACTATGTGCTGCGGGAAGGCATCATGCAGCAGGAGAAAGGGACTCATATCCTGGATGTGAACGTAGGACTTCCGGATATCGATGAGCCGGCGCTGATGCGGGAAGTGGTGCAGGAGCTTCAGAGTGTGACGAACCTGCCGCTTCAGATCGATACCGTGGACGCGGAAGCAATGGAAGGCGCGCTGCGCATCTATAACGGGAAAGCCATGGTGAATTCTGTCAGCGGCAAGCAGGAATCTATGGATACAGTATTTCCGCTGATCCGAAAGTACGGAGGCGTGGTCATCGGGCTGACCCTGGATGAGAACGGGATCCCCGCGGATGCGGAAGGACGCGTGCAGATCGCACGGAAGATCATCGAAGAAGCGGCAAAGTACGGTATCCGAAAGAAGGATATTGTCATCGACGCACTGGCAATGACGATCAGCTCCGAGCCGGAAGGGGCGAAGGTGACACTGGAGACGCTCCGCAGACTCCGGGATGAGGTGGGAGTGTGCACGGTACTGGGGGTGTCGAACATTTCCTTCGGACTGCCGAGCCGTCCAACAGTAAACGCCGCGTTCTACACCATGGCGCTGATGAACGGCCTAAGCGCCGGAATCATCAACCCGGCGTCTGATGAGATGATGAAGTCCTGGTATGCATACCATGCGCTGATGAACCTTGACGCAAACTGCGAAAATTATATTGCCAGATATTCCGGCGCTCAGAGTTCTCAGCCGGCAGAAGAGAAGAAGGAAGCCGGAATGGGGCTGAAGGCGGCGATCGAGAAGGGACTTAAGGAAGAGGCTCATACCGTCACACAGCAGATGGCAGAGACGCAGGCCCCCCTGGACATCATCAATGCAGAGCTGATCCCGGCGCTGAACAGCGTGGGAGACGGCTTCGAGAAGGGAACCGTGTTCCTCCCCCAGCTGCTCATGAGCGCAGAGGCCGCTAAGAGCGCCTTCGCCGTCCTGAAAGAGAAGATGGACAAGAGCGGCGAAGTGCAGGAGAAGAAAGGGAAGATCGTGCTGGCGACAGTGAAGGGCGATATCCACGACATCGGGAAGAATATCGTGAAGGTACTGCTCGAGAACTACAGCTTTGAGGTGATCGACCTGGGCAAGGATGTGGCGCCGGAGCTGATCGTGGATACGGTGCGGGAACAGGATATCCGCCTGGTGGGACTGAGCGCGCTGATGACGACCACTGTGGTGAGCATGGAGGAGACGATCCGCCAGCTCAGGAAGAAAGCGCCGGGATGCCTCGTGATGGTGGGAGGCGCCGTGCTCAACCAGGACTACGCGGACATGATCGGGGCGGATTTCTACGGAAAGGATGCCATGCAGTCTGTACACTATGCGCAGGAAGTCTTTCAATGATCCGGAGTATATATTCGGTCAGCTCTTAAAAAGGAGAGGAAAAGAAAATGGACAATAATACACATGTATGGAGCCAGATCAGTGCGGCAGACAGTAAGATCAGCGCATGCCGTTCTGCGCTGGCAAGTATCCGCGGAGTACTGAACGAATGCTCTGGCACTCTGGATGGCTGGAAAGAGAACCGTCAAAAAATAGCAGGGGATTCGGATCTGATGAATATCAGAAAGAAAGATGTCTTTGAAGGAAAAATGGCAGACGAACTTTCGATACAAACGGAAGATGCTGTCGAACAGATCAGCGGAGGCATCGCTAAGGCAGAATTGCTGGAGGCAGCTCTTGAAAGTCAGATCGCAAGACTGAACAGTACTATTACAGAACTACAGTCAGAGAGGACGGCTCTGGCAAGCATGCTGGAGCAGGAGGAAGGCCAATGAAAAAGACGGCAGTAATAGAGCAGGAATTTGACAATATACAGAATCAGATCAAGGCAGCACATAGTGAGAATATAAGGCAGATACATGCTGCCCTCAAAGAGTTTGAGGGTTTAAATACTGCCGCAGGCGGATTTTATACGGAAGAAATATCGCCTAAAATAGATGCTCTTATTGAAGAGATCAGAAACCTTGCTGCTTTGATGCAGGCTGCGTACAGCGCTCACGAGTATATAATCCGCAGCTTTTGTACCGCAGTAGAAAATTATGACGATTGTCGGTAGGGAGAAAAATATGGGTCATGTAGAATTGAATTATGTCCAGATCACATCTGCCGTTGACAGGCTGTGTGCAGATATTGAGAATAATCGAAGTGAGATGAACTCAAGTTATCAAAAATTAAGAAATACTTTTCAGCGTTCTGACGGGACGACAGCAGATGCGCTTAGGAATCTTCAGGATGCAGAAAATACGATGATTTTGAATATGCAGGAACTTCTTCGCAGTCTGGCTGCCAGTGTCCAGTCAGCGGCGGATGAATTGAAAAAGACAGACCAGAATATCTCAGGACGGATGAAAAAGTAATTCTTGTAAAAGAAAGGAATACAAACCATGGACAGGGTCTTTGAATATGCAGAGGTTAAAGAGATATGCAGGAAATTGAAAAGCATACTGAAGGAATCGGAAAATTATATGCATGAGATGCAGGGAATAGCAGACAGTGCAGAGCGTGCGCTGGCAGGTGTGCCGTCCTATGCAAAAGAAAGCAGTGTTTCGGATGCCGCAGCGCAGCTCCGCAGTACTATCAAGGAAATAGATCTGAGCAGACTGGAAACTGAGCTGGGCAACTGTCTGGAAAGTGTAGAAATGATAGCGGAAGCAGACGGCAGGTATGCAGCAGAGACAGAAGGACTGATCGGTGATCTTACAAAAATAAGCGGAGCGATCGAGAGCATCAAGGAGTTTTTGCGTATCAAACCTCTGGAGATGTCTGACGGAGAATTCTGGCTTCAGATGGAACTTGTCAAGTACAAATGTAATAACATATTAGGAAATATGGATCAGTCTCTGAGCCATCTGAAAATGAACATCAAAGGACTGGAGATGAAAAGCGTATTCTATTCAAAAGATCCGGTAAACCTGTCTACAGGTAATTTTATATATGCACACACAGATATTTCCATTCCCGGATGCTCACCTATGTATTTCAGACGGTTTTATAATTCTGTGAATCATTATGAGGGATGCCTGGGAACAGACTGGAATCATAACTTTGAGGTGTTTGTAAACCCACATGGGAAAGAAATGGTACTGCATCTGGAAGATGGAAGAGAAGAACGATTTGTATCGCTGGCGAATGGCACATATGCTCCGCTTTATCATGACTGCGGAGAATTTTCCCGTTCGGCTGGCGGATGGAAGTATCTTACAAGGGAGCAGAAGGAATACTATTTTGATGGGGACGGTTTCTGTACAGAGATAAAGGAGACACCTGGCACCACCCTGCATTTCCATTACGAAAAGGAACTTGACAGAAGATATTTACTGAAGGCAGAGAAAAATACCGGAGAATATTTTGAATTTTCATATGATGTGGATGGAAATTTGTGCAGCCTGGAAGACCACGTCGGAAGAAAAATTCATTTTATTGTGGAACAGGGAAAACTGACGTCAGTTACTTTGGCGAAAGGCGGCCAGTACTGTTATAGTTATACCCCTGAGGGAAAGCTTTACAGCATCAGGAATCCGGAAGGAATTGTCACGATCACGAATGAATATGATGGACAGATGCGTACTGTCAGGCAGCGCTTTCCGGACGGGGGTGAGATGCGCTACAGCTATAATGACGAGAAAAAAGAAGTCATGCTGACCGAGAGGAACGGCTCCAAGATCACCTATGTGCATGATGGCCAGTTCCGGGATATCAGGCATATTTACAGGGACGGCGAAGAAAGTTTTGAATATAACCGGTTTAATCAAAAGACAAAATATGTGGACAAGATGGGAAATGTAACTCTTTATGACTATGACAGTCATGGAAACCGGACATTGATCGTTGACCCGTGCGGCAATAGGATGCAGCTGAAATACGGCAGGTATAACCGACTGGAAAAAGTTTCTGTAAATGAAGTGCAGAAAGTGGAAAATACTTTTGACGAGAAAGGAGCGCTTCTGTCGACCACAGATGCAGAAGGAAATATATTCCGGTTCTGCAGAGATGATAAAAGTCATGTCAGTGAGATCATCCAGCCGGATGGGGGAAGAGTTCTGCTGAAGCGTGATCAAAGAGGAAATATCACCTGTCTTACCGATCCAAACGGCGCTGAGCATTTTTTTATATATGATGAGCTAAACCAGATTGCGGAGACAATTGACGGAAATGGAAATCATACAAGGTATGAGTATGATGAAAACGGAAATCTTACAAAGGTCGTCAATGCAGAAGGAAATACAAGGACATACTCATATAACAGAAATAATAAGGTGGTTCAGATTACTGATTTTGACGGAAGCACTATCCGAAGAGAGTACAACGCTCTAAATCTTCCGACAAAAATAACGGACCAGGCAGGAAGAATCACGCAGTTTCAGTATGATACAATGTGGAATCTATCGGCGGTGACATCGCCGGACGGAGCAGAGACTGCTTTTGTCTATAATGAGGACAATCATTTGGCACAGATCAGGAATGCCGCGGATGGTGTGACATCATATACATATGATCCGATGGGAAGAAAGACGAGCAGAACAAACTGTGAAGGGGAAGTCAGCAGATTCCATTATGATGCTCTGGGGAATCTGATCAAAGTGGAAGATCCGGAAGGTGGATGCACCTTATATAAATATGATGCGGAAAGACGTGTTACCTGTGTGAAAGATGCATTGGGAAACGAAGTCCATCTGAAATATGACAGAAACGGGCGGCTGATTTTTGAAAGCAATCCGCTGGGAGCTGAGAGAGAATATGCATATGACTCTATGGGAAGGCTGAATTCTATAAAAAATGAGGTGGGACAGATTACGGTATATGAATACGATAAATGCGGAAATTTGATTCGTATTATATATCCGGAAGGAAAATCAGCTGATTTTACATATGACAAGAATGGGAATATTAAGACATATACGACTCCGAAAGGATATGTGGTCAGATATTTTTATGATTCGCTCGACAGACTTATAAAGAGCGAAGGTCAGGACGGAGAAAGCAGTTGTTACGAATATGACTGTCTGGGCAATGTACTCTCGGTAACAGATAGCCAGGGAGCAAAAACCTGCTATGAATATTCTGCGACAGGTAAGCTGACAAAAGTAACAGATCCTGCCGGAAATGAGACGGTACGGAAGTATGACAGCAGAGACAGACTCATTGAAATATGTCAGTTTAACGGAACAGAAGCAGAAGGAACAAAGAGAATTGGAGAGCCCGAAGAAACTGAATGCCGCAGAACTGTTTATGAATATAATATTCTCGGAAAATTGACAAAGATAATGGATAATTCCGGCTGTCCGGAGTTGTTTGAGTACGACAAGGCCGGCAGGCTGACGTCCAAAGTAGACAGGGAAGGATATGTAACGGAATACGGATACTCAACAGCTGGGCTTCTGGGAAGTATCAAATATGCGGACGGAAAAGAAGTAAAGCTTTCTTATAATCCGATCAGACAGCTGGTGATGGTCGAGGACTGGATCGGAGTGACACGGCTGGAGAATGATGCCATGGGACATATAACATGTGCAGAGTATCCGGATGGCAGCAAGGTTTCCTACACTTACGGCAGGAGAGGTGAACGAACCGGAATCACATATCCTGATGGAAGCCAGATAAAATATGAATATAACGGTTTCAGTCGTCTAAGCAGGCTTGGCTGTGAAGAATGGGATATTTCTTATGAATACGATGACTGGGGATTTTTGAAGAAAAAGGTTTTCCCTAACAGTTCCGAGACAGAGTATCAGTATGATGCGAAGGGAAAGCTGACTGCCCTCCGGCATTTCAGCGAGGGAAAACCCTCAGATGAATACTTGTACAAGTATGACTGTCTGGGCAGGAAGGCAGAAGTGATAAAAAGACGTTCAGGTGTAGAAGAGGACAGCGGAAAATATGAATATACTTATGATGTGCTCGGTCGACTGACCGATGTGACCAGAAACGGAACCTTTCTGCGGGCTTATGCATATGATGCTTTCGGCAACCGGACCTTCATGAGAGACGGCGATCTGGAAACACAGTATATTTATAACGCTTTGGATCAGCTGACAGTTCAGAGGTGTGAAGGAACGGAAAAAAGATATGAGTATGATAAGAGAGGGAATCTGAGCCGGATCTCTGAAGATGGAGAGATGCTGAATCAATATGTTTACGGACCGGATAACCGTTTACGGCAGGCGTCATCACATGGAGAGAAAGCCCTGTATATTTATAACGGACTGGGGCAGCGTGTCGGTAAGGATATTTATGCGGAAGGGATTCCCGGCATTGACGGCGGCACGCCTGATCCGATAAGCAGCGTCTCGTATTGTGTGGATACTGCACGGAGATATCATAATCTCCTTCAGATAAATGAAAATGGTAATAACAAGAAATTCTTCTGGGATAACGGCATTGCTGCGCTTGAGCAGACGGGAGAGAGGATGTATTACCAGAAAGATGAGCTGGGAAGCCCGATCAGACTCCTAGATGCGAAGGGCGGTGTGAGGACGAATTATGTCTATGATGAATTTGGAAATATGGTGGGAAGAAAAGCGGATACTGAAATTCAGCCATTCGGGTTTACAGGATATCAGTATGATAAAATATCGGAGACATATTTTGCGCAGGCAAGAGAATACAGCTGTGACACCGGACGTTTTATTTCAAAGGATTTCATCAGCGGCTTCAGTCGTGTCCCTATTACTTTAAACAGATATGCATACTGCTTCAATGATCCGATCTGTTTTACAGACCGAACCGGAATGTGGCCCTCTCTGGATGACATCTGCGATACACTGGGAGACTGGGGCGATGAGATCGGGAATACCCTGGACGACTGGGGTGACAATATAAACAGCTTTCTGACCGGCGCCCGGGAATTCGCAGGACAGGCAGTTGACACGATCGCTGAGGCGGCATCGGTCGTTGTAGAACCGGTCGTGACGGGGATTACACAATTAGGAAATGATTTCAGAAAGGTTAAGGACACGCTGGTGGGTTTGCTGGAGATGCCGGCCGAGTTTATTCTGAACTCACCGGTTATGCTGCTGCCAACTGTAGCAACCCAGATGGGATGGCTTGACTGGGGGCTGGAGATTTTTGATTTTCACAGAGATGATGCAGGAATCTTTCACACCTCCCCGGACTGCTGGCAGCAGTATATGGGATATTGCAATTTCTATGACTGGATGTTTGACGTCGGGACAAGCATGGAGAAACAAAAATACCCTGTTATTACCGCTGATGGCCAAGAATACTGCATCTGGATGTGGAAAGGAGATTATCTTAACCTGGGAGCAGGGGCAGAGACAGGCATATACACAGGCGGCGAGCCTTTCTGGCAGGTGTCTGTAGAAGATGCAATGCCTATGGAGCTGGCTCTTTATGACAGTAATGGCAATGTGATCCTGAGTTATGATCCTGAAGATCCCCAATGGTGGATTACCGGTTTTGATCCTATGACACAGGGAGTGTCAGCGGATGATCTTATCGTAATAGGCAGTATAGATATGTCGAGTAATCCGGAACTATTTGAGTCATTTAAGAAGGAATATGGACAATGGGAAAATTCTGCTCTATGTTTTGACGAAGAGAATCAGACAGTGTACTATATGTGGTAGGAGGGTTACTTATGAAAAGAATAGCAGTGATTTTATTGGCTGCCGCTCTGGCTGTGTGTGTCTGCGGCTGTCTGAGCAGAAGAGAGGGAGTTACGAGAGAGTTCCTCTCGGAACAAGACGCGGCGGAAAATATGCTGGAAGAGATTATCAAGTGTACAGAAGATGGTGATACAGAATCTTTTATGAACTTGTTTTCTGATTATTCCAGAAACAGCCAGCCGGAACTGGAAGAGCAGATAAGAGAGATGATGGATTTCTATGAGGGAAAAATGGAAAGCTATCAAGGAAATGCCAGCTCTCATGAAAAAAGCGAATACGGAAGCACTGTTTATAGTGAATTAAAGGCGCATTATACCGTTATTACAGATAAGGACAATTATGAGATTGCTTTTCAGTATCGAATGATCGATGCAGAAGATCCGGATCAGGAAGGGCTTGTTTCATTTGAAATTGCAACGGAAGAAGCATATCAACAGGATGACTTCAAATGGATGTGCGAGGATAATCCGGGAGTGTATGTCCGAAGATAAAGGGAAAACAGACAAAGCTAATTACAGGATTGCTTTTCAGTACAGAATGATCGATGAAGAAAAACCGGATCAGGAAGGACTTGTCTCATTTGAAATTGTGACAGAAGAGGCATTTGACAGAGACGACTTTCTTTGGACTTATGCGGATAATCCAGGAGTATATGTACAGAGATGATGCATAGCAGCAGAGAAGAAATAGCAGACATTCAGAAGGGAGAAATCTACTATGATGAGAGGATTACAGACTACAGTAAAAGATATCAGGAGAAGAGTGTTCACAGAGGTGGCGAAGCTGGGATTCAAGGCGGACGCAGAGACCCTTCTCGATGATATGGAGGCGATCCCCTATGAGATCGTCAACGATGACACCCAGAAATACCGCGAGAGCACATATCGCTCCCGCGCCATCGTAAGGGAGAGGCTCCGCCTGGCAATGGGCCTGTCCCTCCGTCCGGAGAACAAGCCGGTCCATCTGACCGCGGGCGTGGAGGCGAGCAATATTTCCGAGAAATATTATGAGCCGCCGCTGATGCAGGTCATCCCCTCGGCGTGCGAGAGCTGCGAGGAGAATAAATATGAGGTCAGCAATATATGCAAGGGCTGTCTGGCACATCCCTGCCAGGAGGTCTGTCCCAGGGGCGCGATCTCCATGGTGAACGGGAAATCTTTTATCGATCAGGAAAAATGCATCAAGTGCGGCAAGTGCAAATCTGTCTGTCCCTATGATGCGATCGCCAAGAAAGAGCGCCCCTGCCAGAAGGCATGCGGCGTGAATGCCATTGTGTCGGACAAGTACGGCCGAGCGTTCATCGACAATGACAAATGTGTATCCTGCGGAATGTGTATGGTGAACTGTCCGTTCGGAGCGATCTCGGACAAATCCCAGATCTTCCAGCTTGCCAGAGCGCTCTCCCAGGGAGAGGAGATCATCGCGGAGATCGCACCGGCTTTCGTCGGCCAGTTCGGACCGAACATTACGCCGAGAAACATCAAGGCGGCTCTTGGAGAGCTGGGCTTCTCAGAGGTATATGAAGTTGCACTGGGCGCGGATATCGGCGCTATTGCGGAGGCACACCACTATGTGGAGAAGGTTGTGACCGGCGAGCTGCCGTTCCTTCTCACGTCCTGCTGTCCGTCCTGGGCGGTGATGGCGAAGAAGTTCTTCCCGGATGTGATTGATGAGATTTCCCAGGAACTGACTCCGATGGTGGCAACGGCCCGGACGATCAAGAAGGAACATCCGGACGCCAAGGTGGTATTTATCGGTCCCTGTGCAGCAAAAAAGCTGGAGGCATCCAGGCGCAGCGTGCGAAGCGACGTGGACTTTGTGGTGACGTTCGAGGAGATGCAGGCAATGTTCGACGCGAAAGGGATCGATCTGAGCAGCTATGAGGCGGAGTCCTCCTTCCACGACGCTACAGGAGCGGGACGTGGCTACGGCTGTGCCGGCGGAGTGGCTGCTGCGATCGAAAAGTGCATCAATGAGTATTATCCGGACGTTCAAGTCAATGTGGAGCATGCGGAAGGCCTGGCGGAGTGCCGAAAGATCCTGACGCTGGCAAAGGCGGGCAAGCTGAACGGATGCCTGATCGAGGGAATGGGATGCCCCGGCGGATGTATCGCAGGAGCGGGCACCAATATTCCTGTGGCGACAGCGAAGAAGAGCCTTGCGAAATATGTACAGAATTCGTCCCGCGCGATCCCGCCGAAAGAACTGGAAGAGATCGAGCTGGACTAAGCTGAAAGAATGTCATATCTGATACTGGGAGAGAAAGAGGAGGATTAGGTATGCAGCCATACGGAGTAAACCAGTTGAGAAAAATGTTTTTGGAGTTCTTCGAGAGCAAGGGACATCTGGCCCTCAAGAGCTTTTCTTTAGTGCCTCATAATGATAAGAGCCTTCTGCTCATCAACTCAGGGATGGCACCCCTGAAACCATATTTTACAGGACAGGAGATCCCGCCGAGAAGGAGAGTCACCACCTGCCAGAAATGTATCCGCACAGGCGATATTGAGAACGTAGGAAAGACAGCGCGCCACGGCACGTTCTTTGAGATGCTGGGCAACTTCTCCTTCGGAGATTATTTCAAGGAAGAGGCAATCCAGTGGACCTGGGAGTTCCTCACAGAGGTAGTCGGTCTGGATCCGGACCGTCTGTACCCGTCCGTCTATGTGGATGACGATGAGGCGTTCGAGATCTGGAACAAGAAGATCGGCATCCCGGCGGAGAGGATCTTCAAGTTCGGTAAGGAGGACAACTTCTGGGAGCACGGCTCAGGCCCGTGCGGTCCGTGCTCTGAGGTATACTATGACAGGGGAGAGAAGTACGGATGCGGCAAACCGGACTGTACGGTAGGATGCGACTGCGACCGCTACATGGAGATCTGGAACGATGTGTTCACCCAGTTCGACAATGACGGAAACGGCAACTACACAGAGCTGGAGCAGAAGAATATTGATACAGGAATGGGTCTGGAGCGTCTTGCTTCGGTCGTTCAGGACGTGGATTCCATTTTCGATGTGGATACGATCAAAGCGCTGAGAGACCATGTATGCCGCCTGGCGGATGCAGAGTACGGAAAGGAATACAATTCCGACGTCTCGATCCGCGTGATCACAGACCATATCCGTTCCGTGACGTTCATGATCTCCGACGGCATCATGCCTTCCAATGAGGGACGCGGCTATGTGCTCCGCCGTCTGCTCAGAAGAGCATGCCGTCACGGCAGACTGCTGGGAATCGAGAAGGGATTCCTGCCGGAGCTCGCGGAGACGGTGATTGAAGGATCCAAGGACGGATATCCGGAGCTGGAAGAGAAGAAAGAGTTCATCCTCAAGGTGATCTCCAAGGAGGAAGAACAGTTCAATAAGACCATCGATCAGGGACTGGGCATTCTGTCCGATATGATCGGAAAGATGGAGGCAGAGGGCACGAAGACGCTTGGCGGCGAGGATGCGTTCCGCCTGTACGACACCTATGGTTTCCCGCTGGATCTGACAAAAGAGATCCTGGAGGAGAAGGGAATGGACGTGGATGAAGAAGGCTTCCGGGAGTGCATGGAAGTGCAGCGGAAGAAAGCACGCGACGCCCGCGAGGTGACGAACTACATGGGAGCCGACGTGACAGTATACGAGTCCATCGATCCGAATGTCACGAGCACATTCGTCGGATATGACAGGCTGTCCCACGAGTCTGAGGTGACTGTCCTGACTACAGAGACAGAGATCGTGGATGCTCTCTCCGACGGAGAGAAGGGAACGATCTTCGTGCAGGAGACTCCGTTCTACGCGACCAGCGGCGGACAGGAGGCTGACACAGGATACATCCGCACTGCAGAGGGCGAGTTCCGCGTGGAGGATACTGTGAAGCTCCTCGGCGGCAAGATCGGCCATGTAGGCGTTATGACAAAAGGAATGATCAAGACCGGAGACAAGGTGACTCTCGAGGTGGATGCGAAGAAGCGCGCTCTCTCCGCAAGAAACCATAGTGCCACCCACCTTCTCCAGAAGGCGCTGCGCACCGTGCTTGGAACTCACGTAGAGCAGGCAGGATCCAGCGTCAATGAGGACAGGCTGCGCTTTGACTTCACACATTTCTCCGCCATGACTCCGGAGGAACTTAAGAAAGTGGAAGAGATCGTCAACGAGAAGATCGCCGCCGCACTTCCGGTCGTCGTGAAGAACATGCCGATCGAAGAGGCGAAAAAGACAGGCGCGCAGGCGCTGTTCGGCGAAAAGTACGGCGACATCGTGCGCGTGGTCAATATGGGAGATTTCTCCATTGAGTTCTGCGGTGGAACCCATGTGCAGAATACTTCTGAGATCGCAGCGTTTAAGATCATCTCTGAGACCGGAGTTGCCGCGGGAGTCCGCAGGATCGAGGCGCTCACCTCAGAGGGACTGATGAAATACTATGACGAGTTGGAAGAGAAGCTGAAGAATGCGGCACATCTTCTGAAAGCGACGCCGGATAACCTGGCGGACAAGATCACCCATCTGATGAGCGAGAACAAGGCGCTTCACAGCGAAGTGGAGAGCTTGAAGAGCAGGATGGCACAGGATGCTGTCGGCGATGTTATGGATCAGGTGAAGGAAGTAAAAGGCGTGAAGCTCCTTGCCGCAGAGGTGGACGGCGTAGATATGAACGGACTGAGAGACCTGGGAGATCAGCTCAAGGAGAAGCTGGGCGACGGAGTCGTTGTCCTGGCATCCGCCAATGAAGGAAAGGTCAGCCTGATGGCGACCGCGACAGAGGGCGCGATGAAGAAGGGCGCTCACGCGGGCAATCTTGTCAAAGGCATCGCCGGATGCGTCGGCGGTGGCGGCGGCGGACGCCCGAACATGGCGCAGGCCGGAGGAAAGAATCCGGCAGGCATCAAGGATGCGCTTGAGAAAGCGGCAGAGGTGCTGGAAGGACAGATCAAATAAGAACAGTTCAGATAAAGAAACAGGAATGTGAAAAGGGAGATGTCTCGATGAGGCATCTCCCTTTTTGGAAAAATCAGCTGATTATGATCAGTATGCTTTCACTGAAGCCGCTGCATGCAAACGTCTGCATCAATTCAGATGATGTTTCCTGCGGTAGGTAAAGGATGACGGATGGTTCCGTCCCCACAGCACATAGATCACAACGGATAAAATATTGAACACGGTCATGATCACAAACATCTGGCTGTAGCCGAAGGATGAGATCAGCACGCCCGCGATTCCGCCGCCCACACCGATTCCGATGTCATATGCGCACAGGAAGGTGGAGTTGGCGCTGCCTCGTCTCTCAGGCGGTGCGATCGCGACCGCCATGGACTGAAGCGCAGGCTCCAGGCCTCCGAAGCCGAAGCCGGCAAGCACTGCGGCCAGCAGGTAGGTCACCACATTGGGGAACAGGCCCATCAGCAAAAATGCGATCAGCATCGCCGACTTGTTGACTCTGCATGTCATTTCCTCCTAGAAAATTATATTTTTGCAATAAAAAAGCAGCTCTTCCGCAGTCCGCAATCGGACTTACGCAAAGAGTTGCTCATTGCCTAAATATTATAGCACGTTCTCTGAAAAAAAGGAAAGAAAAAATTAAGAAGAAATGGTTGGGTATGGTATATTTGTCTGCAAATTGTGTAACATATGAAAAATAAGGTGTCATTATGAAATGTTGCAATATTGATACATAAAGTTAATTTTTTGATATAGAAAAAGAGAGAACACAGATATAAGATTAAGATACTTATCGATACGACTGTATTCAGTTCTTTACTGGAAAAAGTATGATGCTGCTGAATTGGCGGCGGGAAGGAGGTCCTATGCAAAGAATCAAATCAGATTTGAAATTAGCAGTCGTTTTATTATGTGTTTTTAGTCTGACAGCCTGTGAAAAGAGTAACAACAATGAGCCCGAGGACGAGTATTCCGTCTGCCAGATGGGATTTACATATATGAGTGGGAATCCTATGATAGAGAGTCCGGACGGATACTATGTCTTTAACGGTAATTTCTTGAATTTTTATGACAAAAGTCTTGAGAATCCGATTGTCGTATGCAGCAGGCCGGAGTGCATGCACGAAAATGAACCGGAAGATAAAAGAACAGAGTGCAATGCGTTCTTCGGCAGTCAGACAGATCTTAAGTATTACAATGGATTTCTCTATATCAGTGCGGATGCTATGAAGGGCGATGAGGCATGTTCGATATACAAAGTTTCTTTGGATGGAAGTGAGCGTGAGAAGATATATACCGGGGCTCAAGGCGGCGGACTTCAGTTTGTTATATACAAAGGCGACATTATAGTCTTTGAAAAGCAGTATAAAGAGGATGAGGTGAAAGCAGTTCTCACTAGATTTCCCATCCGCAATCCAGAAGAGCCGAATATTATTTTCGAAAGCCATGATTTAGAGGACCCATATATAAACAGATTAGAATATGATGGGGATTTTCTTTATTTCGAGCTTTCGGATTATTCCGAAAATATCGAGAACTTTAATTACAGGATCGATCTCAAGACAAACGAAGCTTTACTATTCTGCGATGAGATGGATAATGGATTTGAAATAGGAAGCGACAGGGTGATCGCGACGAAAAATATAGAAAGCAATTCGGAGAATTGGACGTGGGTGAATGAGATATATCAGTATTCTAAGGACGGCAAAAAGGAGAAAAAGCTGACAGAAGAGGATTATCCTGCCCTTGGCAGAGGTGCGAGTGTTCAAGGGGTGGACGGGCAGTATATCTATATGGCTGATATTAATTATGGGGCAAATGCACTTCCGGAAGAGGAACGATACATTTACGTCTACACATATGATGGAGAGGAGGCGGCAAGAGTACTTCAGCCCGGCGGCACATTTAATTATATTTCCCGGGCAGCGACGACTATATGATCGTAGAGGGAAATGACGGTGAGTCCTCCGCGATATATTACAAGATAGATAAGTCCGAATTTGGAAGCGGAAAAGTACTGGAGGCAGAAGAGTTCCTGAGGGTCGATCCGTCGAACACAGATTACAGTTACAGCTATTAGCCGCACGACAAAGAAGTTTTCTGCTGTTATAGGGAATGGAGTGGATGCGTATGGCACTTGAAGTGAGATCACTGAGTAAAAATTACGGCAAAGTGCAGGCACTGAAAAATGTATCCTTCAAGATCGGTACAGGCGTATACGGGCTTCTCGGCCCCAACGGAGCGGGAAAGTCCACGATGATCCGGATCATCACCGGCAGTATGAGGGCGTCGTCGGGAGAGGTACTTTATAATGGCAGGCGGATCCGCGAGAATGAAAAGGCGTATAAAAAAATTCTGGGCTATGTCCCGCAGCGTCAGGGAATGTACGATTCCTTCACCGCTGCACGGTTCCTTGAGTATATGGCAGTGTTAAAGGAGCTCAAAAGGAAGGAGATCCCGGAGGAGGTAGAGCGTGTCCTGAAGATCGTGGGACTTCAGGAGGATGCGCTGCGCAGGCTGGGCGGATTCTCAGGAGGCATGAAGCAGCGTGTGCTCATCGCGCAGGCGCTGCTGGGGGATCCCAGGATCATCATCCTGGATGAGCCGACGGCAGGGAAGTCCGTAAGAATCTGGGGCAGTATGGCGTACGCGAAGTCTTTCCGAATCTGCAGGAGGTCTATCTGTCGCTTTTTGATAAAAGGCAGGTGACGGTATGAAGCTGATCCGATTTGAGCTGAGAAAAGTCTTTTTCGGAAATATAAAATATTTTGCACTCCTTCTGATCCTGCTGAACGCGGCAGTATTTTACGTGGGAATGATCCCCCGTATCCCGTCCGCGGAACAGATGGAATATGAGAAAATCTGGCGGGAGAAGGCGGAAGAGCAGGGAGGATCCATAGAAGAGAAGCAGCAGTATCTGGAAGAGCAGACCGCAGACTATGGTTTGCTGATGACATATCTTGGCGCGCCTGATGTAATGACAGAAGAAGAGAAAAAAGCTGTGACCGAGCGGTTCCGGAATACAGATTATCTGGAAATGGAGCCGGAAGAGCTGTATGCGGAATCTGCCGCGCTGGGACAGATCATGACAGAATATGCTTCTGCCGCAGAGTATGGTTCCTTTGTTGACGAGATGGAAAGCCGGGCGGAAGCGATGCTGGGCGTTCCGATCTTTGAGAACAGCAGGTTTTCTGCTGCAAACATCCGGAAGACGGTGGAGGATTTTGCAGATGTGAAGGAGCTTGAGGTGACGCCGGCTGATGGACGTTATCTGGAGCCTATGCAGAACTTCTATCTTACAGATATCCTGTGTATTGTAATGATCTGTCTGTTCTGCTTCCGGCTGTTCGGATTTGATCATGACAGCGGTATGGGAAACCTGATCCATACTGCTCCGGCAGGCAGGACTGCCCTGCGTTTTGCACAGCTCACTGCAGTGTGGCTGACGGCGGCACTGTCAGCGGCGCTGCTCTATGGAGGAAACCTGCTCCAGACGGCGGTCCTTACAGGAGCAGAAAATCTGGGGGCATATGTACAGGGGATCGCGGCGTTTCGGAATGTGGCATTTCCCTGCACGGTGGGAACCTATCTGCTCCTTTATCTGGCGGGGAAAATTCTGGCGGCGCTTCTGAGTGCATCGGTATGTCAGTTCTTCTGTGTAAAATTCGGCGGCGGGAAAACGGCATGGCTTTTCTTCGCAGGAGTGACCGCGGCATCGTTCTTCCTCTGGTTCCTTGTGCCGGATTCGCCGGCGGTGAAGCTGTTCCGCTATCTGAATCCGGTGGGGATCTTTGATATGAAGCAGATCCTGGGAAACTATCAGAACCGGAATCTGTTTTCCGTCCCGTTTTCCCTGTTGAGTGCAGCAGTTATTTTCACTTTGGTTCTGGGCGGACTCTGTTCTGCGGCAGTCCTTCTTGTATGGAGCACTGAGATTCGTATCCGTTTTCCGGGGGAGGAGATTCGGAAGCGGATCTGCAGGCGGAAGCAGCGGAGACTGCCGACCGGGATCTTTCTTGGCGAATGGAGAAAACTGCTGGCCGATCAGAAAGGCTGGATCATTGCGCTGACGGTACTGATCCTGCCGTGGAGCAGTTTCAGCCTGGCGGAGGAGAATCTCACGCCTGATGACTTTTATTACGGGCAGTTTATCAATGCGTACGGCGGCGATTACACGGAAGAAAAGGCCGGGCGGATCAAGGAGATGTATGAGAACGGGGATTTCGCAGAAGAAGCGGAAAGAAAGGCAGCGGAGCACCTGTACGACCAGGTGCTTTCCCTGTCGGAGACCCGGGGAGAGCAGCTGGGAATCGTTGATCTTAGGCGGCAGGAGACGTTTTTTTCTGACAGACAGACGGAGTCTGTGCGGATGCTGATCCTCTGCCTTGCGCTTACGCTGTCCTTGTCTCCGCTGTTCTGGCAGGATACAGGGAAGGGAATGGACCGGCTGTTTGCTTCAACTCCGGCAGGAAGGCGGATCTATCCTGGAAAGATGTCTGCAGCGGCAGGACTGGGCGCGCTCTACGGGGCGGCAGTATGGTGCCCCGTATATGCGGAATACTTTATCAGATATGGGATCGCTGACGGAGCATACTCGATCCGGTCCGTGCCGGAGCTTGCCCATGCGGCATTCGATCTTCCGATCGCTGCCTACATGGTGCTGACTGTGGCGGTGCGCGTCCTGATCGGGGCGTATCTCGGGATCATCATCGGATTCCTGGCGCAGATCCTTCAGCAGCCTGCCCAGAATATCTTTGCCGGCATTCTTCTTCTGATCCTTCCTCTCTGCCTGAGCTATATTGGTGGGATGGGATATGAGAACCCGCTTGTGAACCTGATCAAAAATGAACTTGCGTTTGCTGCGGCGCATGTGCAGATATTAAGCGGCTTTCAGCGCTCATGCGTGGGATTCGGTCCGGCGGAATGGGGAATATTTCTCCTGATCCCCGCTGTAATGCTGTGCATAGGGAAGAAAAAATGGGATCAGGGCGGCGCGTTGAGCGGATTCTGCCCGGGTAAATGTCCGCTGAAATAGGCTTTTTCTCGAAAATCACGCGATTTTTCGGGAAAAAACAGTTGACGGAGATGAAAAATATGCTATAATCATTTGTAGTGCAATAAATATACCCGAACAGTCGTATGATGCACAATACAAGACTGGAGGGGATATGTCAAATGTAATCGTTAAAGAAAACGAGACGTTAGACAGCGCTTTACGCAGATTCAAAAGAAGCTGTGCTAAAGCTGGCATTCAGCAGGAGATCCGCAAAAGGGAACACTATGAGAAGCCAAGCGTAAGACGTAAGAAAAAATCTGAAGCTGCTAGAAAACGTAAATATAACTAATATGTGCAGACAAGCAGGATACCGGAGACGGTATCCTGCTTTACTTTTATCAGCGGATGACCATGACACCGCAGAACGAGGATCAGCTTCGGGATTTCCGGCGTGTGTTTATACAGACAGAAAACAGATACTGAATCTGCCGGATCTGCAATTCCGGAATGAACTTTCATGCAAATTTAACAAAATAAAGTGCTAAAACTGTGAAATAATGAAACTTTTGATTGACATTACTTCATTTTCCTTTTAAAATATACGGGTAGACAATGATGTCGAGAGAGCGGGCAGAATATCTACCCGCTTATTTTTAACTTAGGAGGTAGTTAGAGATGTCATACGTTGATGAAGTAATTGATTTAGTCGTAAAAAAGAACCCGGCTGAGCCGGAATTCCATCAGGCTGTCAAAGAAGTACTCGAGTCTCTGCGCCCGGTGATCGAGGCCAATGAGGAGAAGTACCGCAAGGAAGCTCTTCTTGAGAGACTGACAGAGCCTGAGAGACAGATTAAGTTCCGCGTGCCGTGGGTTGACGACAACGGACAGGCTCATGTAAACACAGGATACCGCGTACAGTTCAACAGTGCGATCGGACCTTACAAGGGAGGACTTCGTCTTCACCCGTCCGTAAATCTTGGTATCATCAAATTCCTCGGATTTGAGCAGGTGTTCAAGAACTCACTGACAGGACTCCCGATCGGCGGAGGAAAAGGTGGTTCTGACTTCGACCCGAAGGGAAAATCTGACAGAGAGATCATGGCCTTCTGCCAGAGCTTCATGACAGAACTCTGCAAACATATCGGCGCTGACACAGATGTTCCGGCAGGAGATATCGGAACAGGCGCAAGAGAGATCGGTTATCTGTTCGGACAGTATAAGAGAATCCGCGGTGTGTATGAAGGCGTACTTACAGGAAAGGGACTTTCCTACGGCGGATCACTGGCACGTACAGAGGCTACAGGATACGGACTTCTGTACTTCACAGATGAGCTGATGAAGATGAACGGAATGGAACTGGCAGGAAAGACTGTTGCAGTATCCGGTTCAGGAAATGTTGCAATCTATGCTACAGAGAAGGCACAGCAGCTGGGCGCTAAGGTCGTTACAGTAAGCGACTCCAACGGATGGGTATATGATCCGGAAGGAATCGACGTTGCAGCTCTGAAAGAGATCAAAGAGGTAAACAGAGCTAGACTGACAGAGTACAAGAAATACCGTCCGAACTCAGAGTATCATGAGGGAAGAGGCGTATGGTCTGTTAAGGTTGACGTTGCTCTTCCGTGCGCGACACAGAACGAACTGCTCCTTGACGATGCTAAGATGCTCGTTGAGAACGGATGCCAGGTCGTAGCAGAGGGTGCGAACATGCCTACAACGATCGAGGCTACAGAGTATCTGCAGCAGCACGGCGTGATCTTTGCTCCCGGAAAAGCTGCCAACGCAGGCGGTGTTGCTACATCTGCACTGGAGATGTCACAGAACAGCGAGCGTTTAAGCTGGTCCTTCGAGGAAGTTGACGCGAAACTGAAAGACATCATGGTAAATATCTGCCACAACGCAGCAAATGCCGCTGAGAAGTACGGCTTCAAGGGCAACTACGTTGTAGGAGCCAACATTGCTGGATTCGAGAAAGTCGTTGACGCAATGGAGGCACAGGGAATCGTATAAACAAGATCCTAAAAGATCAGGCTGCCGTGTCAAAGCGGCAGCCTTTCTGCTTTCTCTGATAAAGTCCGGCAGGAT
This sequence comes from Lachnospiraceae bacterium UBA1818, assembly GCA_904419285.1. Lineage (GTDB taxonomy): Bacteria > Bacillota > Clostridia > Lachnospirales > Lachnospiraceae > Mediterraneibacter > Mediterraneibacter caccogallinarum. The sequence continues at coordinate 62,151 of CAJFQZ010000008.1, read as the reverse complement.
CTTTTACAGAGACCATTCCGGAAACGGGATTTTTAAGAACATGAGAACAGAATTCTCTGAAAAAAGCCGCCCGGCGGGGATCTGGAAGGATAAAGCGCAGGATTCCGGGATATAATGTATACTGACGAACTGGCAATGAAGGGCACCGGGCAGTTTAAAATTTTCTGGCAAAAGTAAAAAAAATGTGAAAAGCGTTGACATATCGGGGAGATTCGTTTATATTAAATTTTGGTAAAAGGGAGTAACTGGCGCCCAATCCAGGGTGTTTGCGATAGCGTCAGTACGATGGTTTATCCATCCGTATCGCGATTAAATGGTGAGACTTTTATTGCATAAAAAGAAAAGTGCAATAATTGTCTCTTTTTTATTGCACGGAAAAAAACGGAGGTCAGAGTGAAATGAAAAACTACTATCAATTGTCTGCAGAAGAGACAATGAAAGAGCTCAACGGCTCCACAGAACCTCTTACCGATGAACAGGTAAGGGAACACAAGGAGAAGTACGGACCGAATGAGCTGGTGGAGGGAAAGAAGAAGACAGTCCTTCAGATTTTCCTGGAACAGTACAAGGATTTTCTTGTTATCATCCTTATCATCGCGGCGATCGTGTCCGGCTTTATTGGAGAACCTGAGAGCGCGGCTGTCATCCTGATCGTAATTACAATGAATGCGATCCTGGGTACGGTACAGACGGTGAAGGCGGAGCAGTCGCTGGCAAGCCTGAAGAAGCTTTCCGGTCCGGAGGCAAAGGTGCTGAGAGGCGGAAATGTTGTACAGATTCCATCAGCTGAGGTTACAGTCGGAGATATCGTCATGCTCGACGCAGGTGATTATATACCAGCCGACGGCCGTATTATTGAATGTACCAGCCTGAAAGTGGATGAGAGTGCGCTGACAGGAGAAAGTCTTGGTGTAGATAAGATGCCAGACGTCATCGACCAGGATGAAGTGCCGCTGGGAGACCGCGTGAACATGGTCTATTCCGGAAGCTTTGTCACATACGGACGCGGTTCCTTCGTGGTGACGGGAATCGGAATGGAGACGGAAGTGGGAAAGATCGCAAGCCTGCTCAAGACGACGTCGGAGAAGAAGACTCCGCTCCAGGTCAACCTGGATCAGTTCGGACAGAAGCTGTCCATCCTGATCCTTATATTCTGCGGTATTCTCTTCGGCATCAGCATTTTCCGCGGGGACAATATCGCGGACGCATTCCTCTTCGCCGTTGCGCTTGCAGTTGCGGCAATCCCGGAGGCTTTGAGCTCCATCGTTACGATCGTGCTCTCCTTCGGTACGCAGAAGATGGCGAGAGAGCATGCGATCATGAGAAAGCTCCAGGCAGTAGAGGGACTCGGAAGCGTGTCCATTATCTGTTCTGATAAGACAGGTACACTGACTCAGAACAAGATGACAGTGGAAGATTACTATGTGGATGATCTCTGTATCAAGGCGGGGGATATCGATCTGAATGATCCGTCCCAGAGCAGACTGCTCATCAGCAGTATCCTCTGTAATGATTCATCCAACACGGATGGTGTTGAGATCGGCGACCCGACGGAGACAGCCCTCCTGAATCTGGGAACAAAGCTGGGGCTGAACCCGGATGACGTTAAGGCAAAATATCCGAGAGAGAGCGAGAATCCGTTCGACAGCGACAGGAAACTGATGTCCACAAAACATACCATGGAAGGCATTCCGACCATGCTTGTAAAAGGCGCGGTGGATGTGCTCCTTGACAGGATGACGAGTATCCAGATCGGAAATGAAGTCCGTCCGATCACTGCGGAAGACAGGCGCAAGATCGAGGATCAGAACCAGGAATTCTCAAGATCCGGCCTGCGTGTGCTGGCATTTGCATATAAGGTGGTATCTGACGAGCTTGAACTGACGCTGGATGACGAGTATGACCTGACCTTCCTGGGACTTGTCGCAATGATGGATCCGCCGAGGGTTGAATCCCAGGCGGCGGTCGCTGAATGTAAGCGCGCGGGAATCCGCCCGATCATGATCACGGGAGACCACAAGGTGACAGCCGCGGCGATCGCAAAAAGGATCGGTATCCTGAAGGATGAATCCGAGGCATGCGAAGGTGCCGTGATCGAGAATATGTCCGATGAGGAACTGAAGGATTTTGTAGAAGGTATCTCCGTATATGCGCGTGTCTCACCGGAGCACAAGATCCGTATCGTGCGCGCGTGGCAGGATAGAGGAAATATCGTGGCAATGACAGGAGACGGTGTAAACGATGCTCCGGCCCTGAAACAGGCCGACATCGGAGTGGCAATGGGTATCACGGGAAGCGAAGTGTCCAAGGACGCCGCGGCCATGGTGCTCACGGATGACAACTTTGCGACGATCGTCAAAGCTGTCGAGAACGGAAGGAATCTTTACAGAAACATCAAGAGTGCGATCCAGTTCCTGCTTTCAGGAAACTTCGGAGCGATCCTGGCAGTGCTCTACGCGTCTATCACGGCGCTGCCGGTACCGTTCGCGCCGGTGCACCTGCTGTTCATCAACCTTCTGACAGACAGTCTGCCGGCGATTGCCCTGGGATTAGAGCCGCACTCGCAGGAAGTCATGGATGAGAAGCCGAGGCCGATGAACGAATCTATCCTGACAAAGGACTTCCTGCTCAAGATCGGAACGGAAGGACTTTCGATCGGAGTGACTACAATGATTGCGTTCTTGATCGGATATCACGGGGAGAACGCGCTTTTGGGAAGTACGATGGCGTTCGCAACGCTTTGTTCTGCAAGGCTGTTCCACGGATTTAACTGTAAGTCTGACAGGCCTGTCGTATTCTCGAAGAGAGTGATCGACAATAAGTGGCTGATCGGTGCGTTCCTCCTCGGTTTAGTGCTGATTACGGCTGTTGTCATGATCCCGGGCCTGCACAATATTTTCCAGGTGCAGACGCTTACAATTACGCAGCTGCTTACGGTATACGGTCTTGCGGCAGTGAACATCCCGATCATCCAGATCCTGAAAGCAATCCGGATGGCCCTGAAAAAGAGATAAGAAGAATGAGAGAATAGAAGGGGAGCAGATAACAGCAAAGGAGGAATTGAAATGAAACAAGTACAAAAGCCGAAGAAACCTCTGATCATTTACTACCTGATCGCGCTGCTGGTTATTATTCTGCTCAATGCATTTGTGTTCCCTGTGTTCATGGGTACGAGTGTAAAAGAAGTGGATTACGGAACCTTCCTTACAATGGTGGAAAACAAGGAGGTGTCCCGTGTTCAGCTGGAAGGAGATACAATCTATTTCATTGATAAGAGCGAAGAACCTCAGCAGTATGAGACGACGACCTTCGACGACCCGGAACTGGTGAACCGTCTGGAAGAGTCAGGCTGTGAGTTTGGAAGGGTGGCGCAGGAGACGCACCCGATCCTGAACTTTATCGTCTCGCTGGTACTGCCGATCGTGATCTTCGTCGCCCTCGGGCAGCTTCTGTCTCGTCAGCTGATGAAGAAGATGGGCGGAGGAGCGGGCGGAAACCCGTTCATGCAGTTCGGAAAGAGCAATGCAAAGGTCTATGTTGAATCGACTACAGGAATTACATTTAACGATGTTGCCGGAGAGGATGAGGCGAAGGAGCTTCTTACAGAGATCGTGGACTTCCTTCACAATCCGGGGAAATATCAGGAGATCGGAGCAGTATGTCCCAAGGGCGCTCTGCTCGTGGGACCTCCTGGAACCGGAAAGACGCTGCTCGCCAAGGCGGTAGCGGGAGAAGCGGGGGTTCCCTTCTTCTCCATCTCAGGTTCTGAATTCGTAGAAATGTTCGTTGGAATGGGAGCATCAAAAGTCCGCGACCTCTTCAAGCAGGCGAATGAGAAAGCTCCATGCATCGTGTTCATCGACGAGATCGATACGATCGGAAAGAAGAGGGACAGTCAGGGATTCAGCGGCAATGACGAGCGTGAGCAGACATTGAACCAGCTCCTCACGGAGATGGATGGATTCGATGCCTCGAAGGGCGTTGTGATCCTGGGAGCGACGAACCGTCCGGACACTCTGGATCCGGCGCTCCTGCGTCCGGGAAGATTTGACCGGAGGATCCCTGTGGAACTTCCCGATCTGAAGGGAAGAGAAGAGATCCTGAAAGTACATGCACGAAAGATCAAGATCGGGGACGACGTGGACTTTAACGCGATCGCAAGAGCAGCGTCCGGAGCATCCGGCGCAGAACTCGCCAACATGGTAAATGAGGCGGCGCTGCGTGCGGTCCGGGAGAACAGAAAGTTCGTCACTCAGTCTGATCTGGAAGAGAGTATCGAGGTCGTGATCGCAGGATATCAGAAGAAAAATAAAGTGCTCTCCACAAAGGAGCGGCTGATCGTGGCATACCATGAGATCGGGCATGCTCTGGTGGCGGCGCTTCAGACCAATTCGGCGCCTGTCACAAAGATCACGATCATACCGAGGACTTCAGGCGCGCTGGGATATACGATGCAGGTGGATGAGGAAGAGAGAAACCTGATGTCAAAAGAGGAGATCGAGAATAAGATCGCAACGCTGACCGGCGGAAGATGTGCTGAGGAGCTGGTGTTCAACTCGATCACGACAGGCGCGTCCAACGATATCGAGCAGGCGACGAAGCTTGCCCGTGCCATGATCACCCGGTTCGGCATGAGCGGGAAGTTCGGCATGGTAGCCCTGGAGACGCAGGTGAACCCGTATCTCGGCGGGGACAGCAGTCTGAGCTGTTCGCCTGAGACAGCCGCGACGATCGACGACATGGTTGTGGATACTGTGAAGCAGGCGTACGACAAGGCGATGAATCTCCTCAGAGAGAATAAGGGAAAGCTTCACGAGCTTGCCAAGTATCTGTATGAGAAAGAGACGATCACCGGAGAGGAGTTCATGCAGATCCTCAATAAAAAAGAAGAAATCGAGATGAAAAACTAAAGATTTCATTAATATACTGGAAAAACAGATTCATTGTGTTAGAATGAAGCTGAAAGAACGACAGCCCCGTGAATTTCACGGGGCGCTGTCTTTTATGGGAATGAGAGCCGGGGAAAGCAAACGGTGACAGAATTCAAGGCGCAGTGCCCTGTGAAGAAGTCCTTCGACAGAGCAGACACTGAAGTCGGAAAGGAAAGAGCTGCATTTATGCCAAAGAGAAAGTTTTACCAGGAACCGGAGGAAGAGAGAGAAAGAAAGATACCGACGACGAGATACCGGCCGGACTACAGGCAGGGGCTTACCAGACAACAGGTACAGGAGCACAGGCTTCACGGATGGACGAACAAAACTGTGGACTCTTCGTCAAAGACGACGAAAGAGATCGTGCAGGAGAATATTTTTACGTACTTCAACCTCATCTTTGCCGTGCTCGCAGTGCTGCTCTGCATCGTGGGATCTTTCCGGGATCTTACGTTTCTTCCGGTCATCATCGCGAACACACTGATCGGGATCATACAGGAGGTCCGTGCAAAGCAGGTGCTCGATAACCTCATGATGCTCAACGCGCCCCGTGTGACCGTGGTGCGCGAAGGGAAGCGGTCTGTTGTGGACTCAGAGGATCTGGTAATTGACGACATTGTGATCTTCAAGGCGGGAAGCCAGGTCTGCGCGGACGCGGAAGTATGCGCCGGGGAAGTGCAGGTTAATGAATCCCTGCTGACCGGGGAGTCGGATGAGATCACGAAGCGAAGGGGAGACCGGCTGATGTCCGGAAGCTTTATCGTGTCCGGACAGTGCCATGCAAGGCTGGACAAGGTAGGCGAGGATTCTTATATTTCCAAGCTTACGCTTCAGGCAAAGGAGATGCAGGAAGGAGAACAGTCGGAGATGATCCGCTCGCTGGATAAGCTGGTCAAGTGGGTCGGGGTGGCGATCATCCCGATCGGGCTCATCCTGTTCTGCCAGTCCTTCTTCTTCCAGCATGACGGGTTCCGCTCCAGTGTGACCGCCATGGTCGCCGCCGTGATCGGGATGATCCCCGAGGGACTTTATCTCCTGGCAAGCGTTGCTCTGGCAGTCAGCGCAGTGCGTCTCGCGAGAAAGAAGGTCCTGCTTCATGATATGAAGTGTATTGAGACTCTTGCGCGGGTGGATGTGCTCTGCGTGGACAAGACGGGTACGATCACGGAAAATACAATGAAGGTACAGGACGTACTGGAGACGGATGCCTATGACGGCGGCGCGATGGATCCGCTGAATCTGCTGATCGGGGATTTTGCGGCTGCCATGACACAGGACAATATTACCATGGCGGCGGTCAAGGAATATTTTACGAAGGGAACAGGAAAGCAGCCAGTGGCGAAGACCGGTTTTTCTTCTGCTTCAAAATACAGCAGCGTTACTTTCCCGGATGGCGCCTATGTGCTCGGAGCGCCGGAGTTCGTACTGAAGGAAGATTACGCGGACCGGGCGGGGGAGATCACAGAGCTGGCTTCCACGGGGGCGAGAGTCCTTGTGTTCGGTACCTATGACGGGCAGCCGGACGGAAAGCCGCTGCCAAAGCCGGTGACTCCCCTCGGCTATATCCTGCTGGCAAATCCGATCCGGGAAGCTGCCGAGGAGACCTTCCGGTATTTTGCAGAGCAGGGTGTGGAGGTCAAGGTGATCTCCGGAGACAGCCCGGTGACCGTGTCGAGAGTGGCTGGGCAGGCGGGGATCGCAAATGCGGAAAAATATATAGATGCATCGAAACTGGAAGGGGCGGAGGAGATGCGGGATGCGGTGCTCCACAATACTGTTTTCGGGCGTGTCACGCCAAACCAGAAACGTCAGTTTGTCCAGATCCTGAAGGACGCGGGACATACCGTGGCGATGACGGGAGACGGAGTGAACGATATCCTGGCGCTCAAAGATGCGGACTGCAGCATTGCCATGGCGTCGGGAAGCGAGGCGGCGGCTCAGGCGTCCCAGCTCGTGCTGCTGGAGTCTGATTTTTCCTGCATGCCGCAGGTCGTCCTGGAAGGCAGAAGAGTAGTGAATAATATCCAGCGCTCGGCGAGCCTGTTCCTCGTCAAGAACATTTTCTCTTTCCTGCTCAGCCTTCTCTCGTTCGTGTTTATGTTCTCTTATCCGCTGGAACCGTCCCAGATCTCGCTGATCAGTATGTTTACGATCGGAATCCCGGCGTTTTTCCTGGCGATGGAGCCGAACAGGAATATCATCAAGGGACATTTCCTGACAAATGTATTCCTGAAGGCGCTTCCTGCGGCGATCACGGATGCGGCGGCCGTGGGCGCACTCGTTGTCTTCGGAAGGACTTTCGGTGTGAATTCCACGGATATCTCCACCGCGGCGACCATGCTGCTTGCCATCGTCGGATTCATGATCCTGTATAAGATAAGCGCCCCGATGAACAAGATCAGGGCGGGTATCTTGGGAGGCTGTATCCTGGGACTTCTGTTCTGCAGCATCTATCTGAACGATCTCTTTGCCATAACGGGAATGACAACAGAGTGCGTGATGCTGTTTGTTGTATTTGCTATCGCGACAGAGCCTGTGCTGCGGTATCTGACGCTGCTGGTGGGAAAGATCAGATTTTACTATATGAGACTAAGAGGCAGAAACCCGGAAGCTTAGGCTTCCGGTTCTGCCTCTCTTACGTGTCCCTGTCCGCTGAAGACAAGCTTGAAGATAAAACGGACAAATGGACCGGCATAACACATCTGCCAGAAGAATGCCATAGGGAAGTTCAGAGCCACAGTCTGGAGCCAGACCGGGATGAAGTTGATCCCCGCGTCTTTGAAAAGAATCGTCGCAATAAAACTCATAAGCGGGCACATCCACATTACAGAGACAGCGGAGATGGCGAGAACGAGATGGAACGGGTTCTCTCTGGACGGGTCAACGATCCGGAAAGCTGTCTTTTTTGCAATATTTCCGACAAAAAAGAAATCAAGGATGAAAGCTGCCGGAGCCATTATGACCAGTTCATGGAAAGCGGAGAGAAACACGCTTCCGTCAAGTCCTCCGATATTCAGCGCGATGTTGTAACAGATCATGGCATAGACCATCACAAAGACCATTAAGATCGTGAAGATCACTTCCTGAAATTTTGTTTTTGGCATAAAAAATCCTCCTTCAATGAATCATAAACCAGCAGAAGATCGTGTTGTTCGTTATCATTCGGGAGAATGTGCGTTTCCAACTAAACCAATATTCTTTTGCCGGCTGATTCTATCATACAGAAAGGAACAGTGTCAAGATAAAATTGAAATTCTCCCGCAGATTTGTTATATTGTTTTTGTAACATGTCGTCAGGATTCGGACAAAACAGGGTTCGACTATCGGTTGAAAACGGTCTTGCCCGTCTCCGTATTCATTATTACTGAATGAGGGAGATTATGATTACTTACGAAAACACAAAAACAATCTGCAATCTGGTGCAGAATGCCGGAAGAGAGCACGGGGAGAGAGTGTTCCTTCGCTACGAGGACAATGATGTTGTCTATGATGTTACTTACCGTCAGTTCGTTGAAGAGTGCAGCGCCATCTCCGCATGGACAAAGGAGCAGGATGCTGTGATCGGACACAGGGCCCAGGTGGGACTCCTGGGAAGCAGCAGCCATCACTATCTTGCAGTCATGCTTGGAGTCATGGCGAACGGAAATACCGTCGTTCCGCTGGATATCCAGCTGGATGTAGAAGGCCTGGCTGACTGCCTCAACCGATCCGACGTGGATATCCTGTTCTATGACTGGGAGCATCATCCTCTTGTAGAGGGAGTAAAGGCACTCTGTCCCAGAGTCAGGACTTTTATATCACTTCAGCACGGAAAACATGTTCCATGCTCTGACAATATTCTGAAAGAATTCGCCGGACGCACCGTCACTCCGAACGTGTCGGAAAACGACTGTGCGATGATCCTCTTTACATCCGGAACGACCGGGCGGGGAAAGGGAGTCATGCTTTCCAACCGCAATCTGATCGATAATGCATTTTCTTCTACTGACAATGACCACCCGGAAAATCAGGTATTTCTGAATATCCTTCCGATCCACCATGTATTCTGCATCAACTGTGATGTGCTTGTCTCACTGCGCTACGGGAATATCCTGTGCCTGAACAGGGATATGAGCAGACTGGCGGACCATCTGCTCCTTTTCGAGCCCACGGCATTCCGTGCAGTACCGATGGTGGCGAAGGCGCTTTATAACCGTTTCTGTCTTCTCAGGAAGCAGAATCCGGACAAGAGCGTGGAAGAGGCAAAGGCGGAGGTATTCGGAAGACGTCTGCGCAGAGTATCCTGCGGTGGAGGATATCTCACTCCGGAACTGGCGAAGAACTATCAGGAGCTGGGCATTTCCATCGGGCAGGGCTACGGCATGTCTGAGTGTTCGCCTGTCATCTCGACCGCAGTGTGGGACCGCCCGGATAAGATCGCGTCGGTAGGAAGGATCGTGGACCGCTGCCAGGTCCGGATCGTGGACGGTGAGATCCAGGTCAAGAGCCCTTCCGTTATGATGGGATATTATAAAGATCCGGAGAATACCGCCAAAGCGATCACTGAGGACGGGTGGCTGTGCACCGGTGATATCGGATATGTGGATGACGAGAATTTCCTTTACCTTACAGGGCGTAAGAAGAACCTCATTATCCTGAGCAACGGGGAAAATGTCGCGCCGGAGCAGATCGAGAATATGTTTGCCGATGAGACGATCGTGGAGGACATCCTTGTCTTTGAGGAAAATGATGTGATCACAGCAGAGATTTATCCGAACTTCAAGTATGCGGAGACGTGCGGCATTACGGATATTGAAGGAGCTGTGGGAGAGAGTATCGCGAAGATCAATCAGAAGCTGCCTTCTTTTAAGAGGATTCTTAACTTCCGTGTGCGCAAGGATCCCTTTGAGAAGACCAGTTCCAGAAAGATCAAGCGCTCGAATTATTTCAGCCAGAAGAAGGCAGAGGAAGAGAACCGGAAAAAGCTCGTCATGCCGAAAGATGACCTTCAGCAGAAGATCTACGATATCGTGGCGGGAATCCTGGGCCATCAGGATTTCGGCATCGATACGGATTTCTACAGGGCCGGCATGGACTCCATGGGAAGCGTTCTCCTTCTGACAGAGCTGGCGGACAATATGGATTTTTCCATCACACTGGATGACCTGATGTCCCACGCTACGGTTGAAAAGCTGGAGGCATATTATAAAGAGACGCTGAAGGAAGAGAAAGTGGACTATTCTGTCCGTCCGGTCTACCCGCTGACCAATCTGCAGATCTATTTTGCATATGTGATGAAAGGGAACACGACCGCGAACCTTCCGTCCCTGATCCGTCTTGACGACAGTATTGACCTGGAACGGCTGCAGAAGGCAGTGGAAGATCTGTTCGATGTACATCCGGGCCTGAAGTCCATCATCCAGCTGGACGAGGGAGTGTACAAGAGCTTCCGCCATGACGATCTGAGGGTGGACATACCGATCATCCGTCAGACGGATGAGGAATTCGAGGAGACAAGAAAGCATCTCCTTGTGCCCTATATGTATGAGAAAGATGAGCCGCTCTACCACGCGGGGATCTATCAGACTGACAGCGCGAAATACCTGTTCCTCGATATTGCCCATATCGTGGGAGACGGAATGACGCTGAAGATCCTGTTCGAGGATCTGAATGACCTGTATGCGGGAAAACCGGTGGAAAAGGAAAAGTACACACTGTTCGAGTATGTACTGGATGAAAAGGCGCGCGACGGAAAGGGCAAGAGAGAACAGGATATCGCATACTACAGAGAGCTGATGAAAGGCATCCGGATCCGGAAGAGCATTCTCACGCTCCGTGATTTCCATGACCTTGAGCGCGGAGAGAACGCTTCGCTCAGAGGAAGGTTTACGATCAGTCCGAACCAGCTGAATGCTTTCTGCAGGAAGCACAGAGTGTCAGAGAATGTGATGTTCCTGACCGCTTATAATTATTGTATCGGCATTTTCAGCAATGAGAAGGATGTGGTCTGCACGAGTATCCACAGCGGACGTACGGACAGCCGCTGGACAAGGCTGGCGGGACCGCTGTTCTTAAGCTACCTGTTCCGCTACACAAACATACCTCACGAGACAGTGCCGCAGCTTCTGGGCAGATCTGCACGTCAGATCATGGAGACCATGCGCTGCCATATCTCCGCGCTCCATGCGGATGAGATGTTCTTCCAGTATCAGGGGGATATCCTGAACCTTGATGAGATCGGAGGGGCGCCGGCGCACAGAGAGCCGCTGCAGCTGGATTCACTGCCGTTCCATCTGCAGGTAATGTCCAATAAGGAAGGTTTCTATTATTATGAGCTGAGATACTGGAAGAACCGTTTTGACGAGCAGCAGCTCAAGGTCTTTATGGAGTGCATGGATGTCATCATGGAGGCGATGCTGACGGAGCCGTCGGTCCGCCGCCTGAAGAAGCATCTTCCGGAACACCTTTTCCCGAAGCACTATATCCTGAAAGCGGGAGCGGTCAATGATGCAGCGGGATTCCAGCTGATCCACGATGTTTCCAAGGATACTCTCGTCAAGGCTTATGTTTTTGATGAGACCTGCCGCAAGCAGCCGTACGGAGCATGGGGAACTCTCTACATTATGGACCGTCCGACAAAGAACTGGACGGACAAGATCACGAATCCTTACGGAGCGGGCGTCCTCTATCAGACAGGACTGAATGCAAGGATCCTCCCGGACGGCACGCTGGATGTGCTGGAGAGATGCGGACGAACGGTCATGACTGAGAATCTGACCGGACGGGAATACCTGGATCTGGGAAGGCTTGAGGAAACAATCATGAGTTACGGCGGGATCGACCACGCTGAGGCCTATACGTGCTGGGGACCGGAACACAGACTCATACTGTGCGCGGACATAGTGGGAAGCGAAGAACCGGATCTGGAGAAACTTAAGGCTTACATAGCGGAGAAAGTGGAACCATGTCTTGTGCCGAAGCAGATCAGCTTTACGGAGAAGTAGGATGGGGAATGTTATCGAGATCATAGATTTTAATGCGGCTGAGCTGGACGTCTATGCAAGACTGACGGAGGCGCAGCTTCTGAATAAGGACAGGCCGGAGGACGGCATTTTCATTGCGGAGAGTCCCAAAGTGATCGGGCGGGCGCTGGATGCCGGATATGAGCCGGTTTCCTTTCTCGCAGAGAAGCGGCATATAGATGAAGGTGAGACGGGAAAGATCCTGTCACGCTGCGGAGACATTCCGGTCTATATCGCAGAGTTCGAGGTGCTGACTCAGCTCACCGGATATAAACTGACCAGGGGGATGCTCTGCGCCATGCGGCGCAGGGCACTTCCGTCTGTTCGGGAAATCTGCAGAAATGCGGAGCGCATCGCCATCCTTGAGAATGTCATGAACCCGACTAATGTGGGAGCAGCCATCCGCTCTGCCGCTGCACTGAACATGGACGCAGTCCTGCTCACTCCCGGATGCAGCAATCCGCTCTACCGGCGGGCGATCCGCGTGAGCATGGGAACCGTGTTCCAGATCCCATGGACGATCCTGAGAGAAGAGGAAGCGGGAAAGTGGCCGGAAGAGGGAATGGCGTTCCTTGGCAGGCTTGGATATCGGACTGCGGCTATGGCGCTTCGCAGTGAATCGGCGGATATTGACGATGAGCGGCTGCGGCGGGAAAAGAAGCTGGCTGTCATCCTCGGGACAGAGGGCGACGGGCTGATGGACGGGACGATCGAGAGATGTGATTATACGATCAAAATACCGATGGCTCACGGCGTGGATTCGCTGAATGTGGCTGCCGCCAGCGCAGTGGCGTTCTGGGAACTGGGCAGGAGGAGGGCAGAGCCTCAGAAGTAGTTACTGCTCACATCTGATTCTGCCCGTATGTTCACTCGCCGCGCTGCCGTGTTCCAGGTCCGTACTTCGAACTGAGGCTGTTTATGTGAACAGAAACCAGAAGTAAAAAATTAAGAATTTTCTTCTTCTCTTTTTTATGATTGTATGATAGTATTAATACAATGAGAGACAAAGCTCATTCAATCTATAAGGGAAAGGAAGGAACTTATGAAACTGGAAGTAAAAGACCTGAGAAAAAGTTTTGGAGATAAAGAAGTGCTCCACGGAATCTCTTTTTCCATCGAAAGCGGCAGAGCGCTTGGTCTTCTCGGACGGAACGGCGCAGGAAAGACGACGACGATCCGCATCCTGATGGATGTCTTCCGGGCTAATTCGGGAACCATTACTGTGGACGGGAAGCCGTTTCATCCCAGGGATTTCCGGATCGGCTATCTTCCGGAGGAGAGGGGACTGTATCCGAAGAAAGGAGTGCAGGAGCAGCTGATCTACCTTGCCCAGCTCCGGGGAAGCAGCCGCTCTGACGCAAAGCGGCAGTCAGAGCGCTGGCTGAAGCGTCTCGGGGTGGAAGAGTATGCCCAGAGGAAGCTGGAGACTCTGTCAAAAGGAAACCAGCAGAAAGTGCAGCTGGCGCAGACTCTGGTGTGTGATCCGGATCTCGTGATCCTGGACGAGCCATTCAGCGGATTGGACCCTGTGAATTCACAGATCTTAAAGGATGTGATCAGGGAGCAGATCGAAGCCGGAAAACTGGTGATCTTCTCCAGCCATCAGATGAGTTACGTGGAAGAATTCTGCGAGGATATCGTGCTCATCAATCACGGCGAGATCGTTCTGTCCGGCAATCTGGATCAGATCAAACGGGAGTACGGACACAACAGACTTGTGATCAGCCTGGGCGCGGAGTATCAGGAGCCCGAGCAGATGATCAGGGACTATATGGGAGACCTGCTGCATGTTGTCGGGAAGCGGAAGGATCAGGTGATCGCCGAGATGAAAGAGGGATGTACCCGGGAGCTTCTTCTGAAAGAATTCCTGGAGCGGAACCTGGTTCCCGAGGAATATGGAAATTATGAGCCGTCTCTGACGGAAATCTTCGTGGAAAAGGCAGGTGATCAGGCATGAAACAGTTTCTGACGGTATTAAGATTTGAGCTGAATAACTATTTTAAGAATAAAAGCTTCCTCCTGACAACGATCATCCTGATCGTGCTGGCAGTAGGCATCATCGCGCTGCCGGGCATCATCACGGCAGTAGAAGGAGGCTCCTCCGCCTCAGAGGAGAGCACTGTGGAAACAGAAGAGAGTTCCGGCGAGAACTCAGAGGAGACCGTAGCGCTTTTGGATGAAAACGGAAGCATTGCAGATCCGGAGGCGTTCTCCGCGGCCATGGGAATGAATATCAAGTGGATGGAATGCACTGACAAGGATCAGGTGGAGGATGCTGTGAATGACGGAACGGCGGAGGCCGGATTCATCGTGGAAGATCTGCTGCATTATACCTATGTGGTGGAGAACCGGTCTATGTCAGATACCATGCAGGAAGCTTTCTCTGCCGCAGCGGCAGCGGCTTACCGTGCACAGGTGCTCTCAGAGCAGGGAATTGATCCGGCGGAGATCGAGACGCTGTATCAGACCCAGCCGGTGTATGAGACGCAGATCCTTGGAAAGGACAGCGTCAGCAATTATGCGTATACATACATGCTGATCATGATCCTGTATTTCCTGCTCATTTTCTATGGGCAGATGATCGCGACTTCCGTGACGACCGAGAAGAGCAACCGTGCCATTGAGATCCTTGTGACGAGTGTTGACAGCAGCAGCCTGATTTTCGGCAAGGTCCTCGCTGGAGCGATCGCGGGACTGATCCAGTGCGCGCTGATCCTGGGAAGCGCAGTGGGCGCTTATCAGTTCTTCAAGGACAGCTGGGGCGGCCTGCTGGACAATGTATTCGACATACCGGCTCCGGTGTGGGTGGCATTCGCTGTATTCGGAATGATGGGATATCTGCTGTATGCATTCTGCTTCGGCATGCTGGGCGCTCTGGTGTCCAAGACAGAGGATATCAGCAAGGCTTCCATGCCGGTGCTGATGATCTATATGATTTCCTTCTTCATTGCGATCTTCGGCATGAATGACAGCAACGGTATGCTCATAAAGGTGTCTTCCTTTATTCCGTTCACCTCGAGCAATGGCATGCTGATCCGGATCGCCATGGGAAGTGTGGAGATGTGGGAGATCATCCTCTCCGGAGCGCTGCTCGCCGTGTTCTGTGTGGGCGCGGGAGTCCTGGCGGCGAAGATCTTCCGGTTCGGAACGCTGATGTACGGCAATCCGATCAAGTTTACCACGGCGCTCAAGAAGATCCGGGAGAAGTAAGACCTGTATCAAAGGGATTGACAACAGAATAAAACGGACGGAGGCCTGTACAGTGAAGAATACTGTGCAGGTCTCCTTGTTTTTTCAAAGTACCGGGTATATGATGGTGGGAGTGAAGAATTCTCAGGCATTTTGAGAGTATAGATCCTCCGCGTCAGGGGAAGAAGTATAGTATGACAGAGAAGGAGAGAAAGACCATCATGGAAAAGAAACTCTATTCGAAAGACATCATCCTGGTGCTTGCCGCCAGCTTTTTCTATATGTCCAGCCCCATGCTCGTGACGCCGCTGATCACAGGATTTACGGAAAGCATCGGCGCATCCGCCGCGGTCATGGGCTTTGTAGGAGGACTGATGAATCTGTGCTCTCTGTTCTGCCGGCCTCTCGCCGGCAATCTGGCGGACCGGATCAGCAAATATAAGCTCACATTTATCGGAGTGGTACTGATGACGATCGCGAGTGCAGGATACATTCTGGCACCGAATGAGATGACCGTGGTATTCTCCCGGATCATCAACGGAGCCGGCTTCGCCTGCTGCTCCGTCTGTCTCTCCACCTGGATGTCAAACATGCTTCCCAAGGAGAAGATCGGCTCCGGGATGGGTTTTTACGGGACAATGAACGCGCTCGGGATGGCGGTGGCGCCGGCAATCGGGGTCAGCGTCTATCAGAGGTTCGGCTATCGTACTGCTTTCTGCATCGCACTGCTGTTTTCCCTTGCGATCCTTCTGGTGATACGGTTTGTGGGAGACAAAGGAGAGCCGGTGAACGACTCTTTGGAGCTGAAGAGAGAAAGACCGCGTCTGGAGCTGATTGATATCAAAGTTCTTCCGATCGCACTGATCATCATGCTCTTCGCGATCCCGTACTGCGCGACCCAGTCATTTCTTGTGACCTATGTGGAGGTGCAGGGACTGGATATTGCAGTGAGTATGTTTTTCCCATCCTATGCGGTGGTACTGATCGTGCTCAGATTAAGCCTTCGTAATCTTTTCGATAAGCTTCCATTTCAGGTATTTCTGCTGATCAGCTGTATCTCGGAGCTCCTCGCCATTGTACTTCTCGCGGCCATGCGCAGCAATGCGGCCATGTTCCTGGCTTCGGCGTTCCTGGCGGGCGGATATGGGATCATGAGCTCTGTGTGCCAGTCCGCAGCGATGCTGCTGGCGGGCAGGGAGAAGAGGGGACTTGCAAACAGTACCTATTATATCGGCCTGGATCTTGGCATGACGCTGGGGCCGATGATCGGAGGAGCGCTGTACGGGGGACTGGATATCAGGCTGTTCTATCCCGCACTGCTGGTGACGATGCCGCTGGCCGGGGTGGTGTATCTGACGGCGGGAAAAGGACTGAGGAAAAGAGGATAGAATCAAATTGAGCAAAACAGATATTGATGCTATACTTATAGAGTTATAAGAGAGGGGGATGAATATGAGATTGTCGATCATACATCATATTGCAATTATTGTTTCCGATTATGAGAAATCAAAAGATTTGTTTTCCGGAAAGAGATTTACTTTTTTCGCAGATCCGGACGGACTTCCGATCGAGCTTCATGAATAACTTCGGAAAGCGGGATATACAGATCCTGAAAAAAATTAAGAAATAAGAGATGGATTTAGAATGAAAGAAAAAATAAAAACAGAGCAGGATCAGGTCTTTAAGAACTTTCCTGTCCCGAAAGCTCTCCGGGTCATGATCGTCCCGGCGGTGATCAGCCAGCTGATCGTGCTGAACAGTATTTTCGGGATGTACGGGATCGTCTGGTCGCAGGTGACGGCGGATACACTGACGGTGCTTCTGTCGTTCTATGTGTACCGGAGATTTCGCCCCGGACAGGAGGAGATGGACAGAAAGAGGAGGCAGCTTCAGGAGAAAGGGACAGACAGATGAAGGGAAAAGGATTGAACCGTGATGTGATCAAATATATCGCCATGTTTACCATGCTCCTGAACCATATTGCGAATATATTTCTCACGCCGGGTACCCCGCTGTTTACGCTCCTTGTGGATATCGGATATTTCACCGCGCCGGTGATGTGCTATTTTCTTGTGGAGGGATATCACTATACCCATTCAAAAAAGCGATACGCCGGACGTCTGGCGATATTCGCCCTGCTCTCGGAGATCCCGTTCTGCCTTGCATTTTCCGAGGCGTATACAGGGGAGAGGATCATTTCCTTCTGCGGGTTCAATATGATCTTTACTCTGCTGCTGTGCTTCGGCATCCTGTATGTAAGGGAAAATGTGCGGGACGGGATCCTTGCAGGCGTACTGATTGCCGTGCTTTTTCTGATTTCTCTGTTTTCAGACTGGGCGCTCGCTGCGCCGCTGTTTACCCTTCTGTTTGCCAGTGCCGGAGGGGACAAAAGAAAAGTGTGGAATGCGTTTCTCATCGGAGCGGCGGTATTTGCCTTTCTCAGCTTTTCGTCCGGCGTCAGCGCGGCTCAGACCATGCAGAGCCTGATCGATGCCGTTTTGTCGGCAGCGGGGATCCTGGCGGCGGGAATCACAGTCGTCTGCTTCTATAACGGAAAACGGATGGAACGGGGAAGAACGTTTTCAAAGTGGTTCTTCTATCTGTTTTATCCGGTGCATCTGCTGATCCTCGGGATCATTCGGATATTCTTCGTCTGATTGGGGGTTCTCAGATTTCTGCTGATTTATTCGTGTTTTTGGCTATATTTTTAATTTATAGCCAAAAATATGAATAAATCTTGAATATTCATGTTTCCTGCTATATACTGTGGATATAGGAGGGAGAGACATGGAGTATTTGGAGAACAGACATTCCTTCGCCGCCGTCATAGGCGACATTAAGGACTCCAGAAAACTGGAGAATAGAAAAGAGGCGCAGAAGCGTCTGCAGAAGGTTCTGGACCGGCTGAACAGAAAGTATGAGGAAGACATTGTCTCCAGCTATCTGATCACCCTGGGAGATGAATTTCAGGGACTTCTGTGCAGCGGGAAGAATATCCTGAACATGATCAATGAGATCAAGATGGAGATGTACCCGGTCCGGCTTCGGTTTGGAATCGGATTTGGAACGATCACCACAGACATCAGAAGAGAGATGGCGCTGGGAGCGGACGGCCCCGGCTATTATCGGGCGCGTGAGGCTGTCGAAGTTCTCAAGGAGAGGGAGAAGAAGAACCGGCCGGTTCCGGCAGATCTCTGCCTGAAGATGGAGGAAGAGGACCGCGATAAGGAAGTCCTTTTGAATACAGTCTTCGACCTGCTGTATGTGGTGGAAGAGGGGTGGACCGAGCGGCAGAGGGAGATCATTTGGGATATGCTCGTGTACGGCGACGGACAGCAGAATACGGCGGCAAGGCTGTCCATCTCACAGCCGACCGTTCAGAAGGCACTTGCCGCGGGAAGCTATTATACTTATGAGAACGCATTGAAAAATGCAGCGGAAAT
Organism: Lachnospiraceae bacterium UBA1818; assembly: GCA_904419285.1. GTDB lineage: Bacteria > Bacillota > Clostridia > Lachnospirales > Lachnospiraceae > Mediterraneibacter > Mediterraneibacter caccogallinarum. The sequence continues at coordinate 43,587 of CAJFQZ010000008.1, read as the reverse complement.
ACTTGGAGAGATACAGTATGATTAAAACAGTTTTTACTATTCTGCTCTGTGTGCATCTGCTCGGAGATTTTTATTTCCAGACACAGAGGATGGCGGACAGGAAGCGGGAAAAGTTCTCATGGACCATCTGCCACAGCTTTGCCTATGCGGTGTGTTCCCTGCTTCTGTTTTTCCTTTTTCTTCCGGGGATGAAGCTGAGGTATATGCTGGCCTTTGTCCTGGCTCATGCCTTTATCGATATTGTGAAGTATGCGGCATGCCGGTTTCTCAGTGGAAAGAGGCTGTTCACGGACAGCGCCCCGAACAGCAGAAATGTGTTCCTGCTCGACCAGGCGGCTCACCTGCTCACGATCCTGGGCATCGCGTTCTGGATGCGCACAGCTGACTGCGCAGAACTGTACAGGGCGGGAGCCGGCGTGTTTTTTGATGCTTTCGGCCTTTCCGAGACAGAACTCCTCGGATGGGCGGCTGCTCTTCTGCTCATCCACAAACCGGCGAATATCCTGATCGCAAATATCCTTTCCGGGTATAAGCCGTCGGACAAAAAAGAACCGGAGGGGACAGACCGGAATGCGGGCAGGATGATCGGCACTCTTGAACGGATCATCATGGTTATCTTCATCTCAATCGGTCAGTATTCTGCGGTGGGACTTGTATTAACTGCAAAGTCTATCGCGCGGTATGACAGGATCTCAAAGGATCAGGCGTTTGCGGAGTATTATCTGCTGGGGACGCTGCTGAGCACGATCTGTGCGGTCATAGCAGCGCTTATGTTCCTTTAGACATACCAGGCGCGCAGCATGGACAGAATGGGAAATGCATACATATGACGGTTGTCTATGAGTGATAAATAAGTAGAATAGAAACAGATAAGGAGGACATCGGGATGAAATTTTTTCATCTTTCGGACCTGCACATCGGGTTGAAGCTCTTTAACCGGGATCTTCGGGAAGATCAGGAATATATTCTGAGGCAGATCACGGACATCGCTGTCCGGGAACAGCCGCAGGCAGTGGTCATAGCGGGAGATATCTACGATAAGGCAGTGCCGTCTGCAGAGGCAGTGGAAGTGTTTGACCGTTTTATTGCAGGGCTGAATTCTGCTCTGCCGGATACAGCGGTGATGATGATCGCAGGAAATCATGACAGCGGTCCCAGGATCAACTGCTTCCGAAGCGTGCTCTCCCGACAGAATGTATACATGATCGGCCAGCCGCCGAAAGTGGAAGGAGAACAGATTGAGAAAGTCATTTTGAAGGATGAATCTGGTCCTGTGAACTTTTACCTGCTGCCTTTTGTCAGGCCGTCCATGGTAAAACAGCTCACCGGGGTGGATGAGAACGGCAATAACCTGTCCTATAACGAGGCTCTGCATTGCCTGATCGGGCGCGAGGAGATCGATCCTTCTCAAAGAAATGTGATCGTCAGCCATCAGTTCTATCTGCCATCCGGGACAGATGCAGAGGCTGTGGAGCGCATGGACTCGGAGGTACGGACTGTGGGAAATATTGACCAGGTATCCGCGGATATCCTGGAGCAGTTTGACTATGCGGCGCTGGGACATATCCATAAGCCGATGAAAGCAGGAAGTGAATTTATCCGCTACTGCGGCACACCCCTTGCCTGTTCTGTCAGTGAGGCGGGACAGAAGAAGGGGATTATCATGGTGGAGCTGGGGGATAAGGGTGACAGGAAGACAACGGTTCTTCCCCTGGAACCGCTCCGTCAGGTGCGGGTGATACGCGGAGAGCTTGAGGAAGTATTGGAACAGGCTTGCGGGGATTATGTAACTGTGATCCTGACGGATAAGGCGGACCTGGACGTCTTTGACATGCAGGATAAGATCCGAAGCGCATTCCCGAACCTTCTTGAGATCCGCAGGGAGACACTGCGCAGGACGGATTATGAGAGAGCGTATGCACTTCAGGAGGAGCTTGACCCCTTTGAATTGTGCTGCGCCTTTTTAAATGAGCCGGATGAAGATGAAAAAGCGCTTCTCCGTGATGTGATCAATACTGTACGGGAGGTGATGCAGGAATGAGGCCGCTCAGACTGACGATGCAGGCGTTCGGTTCCTACGGGAAACGGACGGTCATCGATTTTGAACAGACAAACCAGAATCTTTTCCTGATCACCGGGGACACGGGAGCGGGAAAGACGACCATATTCGACGCCATTGTATTCGCCCTTTACGGGGAGGCAAGCTCCGGGATGAACAAGAAGAACGGCACAGAGCTTCAGAGTCAGTATGTTGGACCTGGAGTAGAGCCTTTTGTGGAGCTGGTCTTCTCAGAGGCAGCGGGAGACGGCAGGGAAGAATATGCAGTCCGCCGGGTGCCAAGGCATGTACGGCCGCTGAAGCGCGGGACCGGTGTGAAGGAAGAGAGCGAGAGTGTGGTGCTCACCATGCCTGACGGCTCGGAGTACCCACAGAAAGAGACGGACAGGAAGCTGGAAGAGATCGTGGGTCTGACGAAGAGTCAGTTCATGCAGGTCGCCATGATCGCCCAGGGGGAGTTCATGGAACTTCTGCGTGCAAAATCAGACGACAAAAAGATGATCTTCCGGAAGCTCTTCCACACAGAGCTGTATGCAAAGATCGTGGAAGAGCTGGGGAAAAGGAGAAAGGGAAAGCAGCAGGAGATGGCTCAGATCCGCACAGTGTGCCAGACCGAGGTCTCCCATGTGGATGTGCCGGAGGACTATGAGCAGGCGGAGGAACTCAAGGAATTGAGAAAACGCATTGTCTCATCGGACCGTCTTTCCGTGGTGGATATGGAACGGCTGCTGGAAGATCTGGAACGTCTCTGCGGCATTTTAAAGGATCGGTGCGGCCAGGCCCAGAAGGAATACGATGCGGCAGACCGGAAGCATCTGGAAAAGCGGGATGCCTATACTGCCGGGGTACAGCTTTTAAAACGATTCGATGAACTGGAACAGGCAGAACAGGAACTGGCGGTCTGTGCCTCCAAGGAGGATGAGGTCCGGGAGACAGAAGAAAAGGTCCAGCGGATCAGCGGGGCGTATGAGATCCAGGCGGTATTTCAAAGGTACATGGATGCCGTCCGGACTGCGGAGAACACGAGAAAAAATCTTTCAGAACAAGAGGCAGCGATCCCCGCTCTTACTGAGGCGGGCAAAGAGGCGCAGCGGGAGGCAGAGGCAGCGGAGGAAGGGCTTGGCCGGGAGATCCGAAAATTTACGCAAGTATCCGAGCGGGTGCAGAAGTCCATGGAGATCTTCAGCAGGATCCGGCAGGTGAAAGAAGAGACGGCTTTCGCACAGGCAGAATGCCGTCGTACAGAGCAGGAAGCGGAAAAGGCGCAGAGAAAAGTACAGTCTTTGGAGGGGAGCGAGCGCCAGTGGCGCAGCCAGGCAGAAGACCTCAGCGAGTCAGAGATCACCCGGGAGCGCTGGCAGTCCGAATGCACCAAAGCGGATGAGATCGGGCAGGAGATTGAAGCGGCAAAAGCTTCTGCAAAAGAGGTACAGGCTCAGAGAAAGGCGGCGGATCAGGCAAAAAAGAGTTTTGCTGAAGCAAGCGCTATATATGAGACCAAGAATCAGGAATATGAGACAATGAGAAGGACCTTTCTCAATGAGCAGGCAGGGCTGATCGCCAGAGAGCAGCTCCGGCCGGGAGTACCATGTCCAGTCTGCGGTTCCCTGGAACATCCCAATCCCTGTGAGATCCGGGAGGAACACAAGGATCTCAGCAGGGAAGCACTGGATGCAGCAGAACGGGAAGTGGGACGTCTGAGAGAAAGACAGGAAAAGGCGGCGTCAGCCTCCCAGTCAGCATCCATACTTCTGGAAGAAAAGGAGAACAGTCTGACGGAAGCGCTCCGAAGACTGCGCCAGAAGCTGAGCGAGAATCTCCCTGACCACACAGAAGTTAAGACTCTGGGGCAGGCGGAAGAAAGGCTGGGTTCATGGAAAGAGTCGCTCCGCAGGGAAGGTGACCGGCTGGCAGAGAACATACAGACGCTGAAGAAGCTTCGCGGATATCTGCTGGGGATCGATGAGAAAAAGGCAGCATTGAAGACAGCGGCGGAACAGGCGTCTCAGAAAGCAGTGGATGCGAAGACCGCATTTGCCGCAAAACAGACAGAGCTGGAGCATCTGGAAACCTCCCGGGATTATCAGAGCGAGGAAGAAGCAGAGACAGCGCTTGCCAGAGCAGAGAAAGAGCGAAAGAATGCAGAAGCGGTTTCCCGGGCCGCGAGGCGAAAGGCGCAGCAGGCTGAGTCTGCAAGAACAAAGGCAGACGCACTGATCAGCCGTTATAAGTCAGAACTCCCGGTTCAGGATGAAGAATGCGGCAAAAGGAAAGACAGCTATGAGAAGATCATGGAAGAAAAAGATCTTTCAGAGACAGAGTGGAAAAAGCTGACAGAAAAATACACCCGGGGAGACGCCGCGGCATTTCAGGAGCGGGCAGAGGCATGGCAGAAAAGAAAGACAGCCGCCATGAGCAGACGGGATTCAGCGAAAGCCGCGATCGGAGGACAGGACCGCCCTGTACCGGAAGAGTTGAAAAACGCGGCTGAAACAGCAGAGAAAGAGCTGAAGGATGCACAGTCACGTTTCGAAGAAGCAAGGAATTATTACAAAGCGAATGTATCGGTGTATGATTCCCTGAAACCGGTTATGGAAGAGCGCGGAAAGATCATGGAAGAACACAGAAGGCTGGATGATCTGTATAATCTGCTCTCGGGAAATATGACCGGCAGCCGGATGGATATCGAGACTTATGTCCAGCGCTGCTATCTGGAGCGGATCCTCTATGCGGCAAACCGGCGCTTTGAGGAAATGTCGGCAGGACAGTTTGAACTGAGGATGTTTGACATTGATAAGGCAGGAAAGGGAAAGAACCGGGGGCTTGACCTGATGGTCTACTCCACAGTGACCGGAAAGGAACGGGAGGTCCGCACACTCTCCGGCGGAGAGTCATTTATGGCGGCGCTGTGCCTGGCGCTTGGCATGGCGGACCAGATCCAGGAGAGCGCGGCGTCTGTCAATCTGGACATGATGTTCATAGACGAGGGCTTCGGCTCTCTGGATGAACATTCCAGGGACAAGGCGGTCCGGGTGCTCCAGGAGATGGCGGGAGGTTCCAGGCTGATCGGGATCATTTCTCATGTGACGGAACTGAAGCAGGAGATCGAGGATCAGCTTATTGTGACAAAGGATGAAGAGGGAAGCCATGTGAGATGGCAGATCAGTTAAAGGAAAAACAAAATAACGGAAGAAAAATTTATAACTGTTTAACAAGAAAATTCAGTAAAACGGGAGAAGGGAAAGGCTTTCGTGCCATTCTTTCTCCCATTTTTCGGCTGCGGGGGCAGATCTTTTTCAAAATAAAATCTCTTGCTTGTGACGCTGCGTCATGAATTATAATAGGCACAAAGGAGGTATCCATCATGAAGAAAAATCAGTCTGTATCGGATGAATATATGACAGTCGGGGAGCTTGCCAGGAAGATGGGCACGACTGTGCGCACGCTGCAGTATTATGACAAAGAGCATCTCCTGCCGCCCTCAGCCGAGAGTGAGGGCGGTCGGAGGCTGTACACTTATAAAGATATGATCCGGCTTCACCAGATCCAGTCCTTAAAATCCCTTGGATTTTCGCTGGATGATATCAGAAACCGCCTGATCCCGCTCAATACGCCTGAAGAGGTGGCAGATATGCTGACCCATCAGGGAGCGGTCATCAGAGAGAAGATCGATCAGCTCACGGATGCATTGGAAGCGGTCGAGGCGCTGAAGCAGGAGGTCCTTCAGATGCAGAGCGTTGATTTCAAAAAGTATGCGGATATTATCGTGAATCTTCGGATGAAGAACGAATATTACTGGCTGATCAAACATTTTGACGACGATACTCTGGACCATATCCGACGACGGTTCGACAAGGAAAGCGGGATTGCATTCATGGAGCGGTTTGAGGATCTGAATGAGCAGATCCTGTGGCTGAAAGAAAAGGGAATCTCTCCGGAAGACAGCCGTGTGCAGGAGGCTGCGGAAGAGTTCTGGAACCTGGTCATGGAATTTACCGGCGGGGATATGAGCCTCCTGCCAAAGCTTATAGAGTTTGGCAGTATGATCGCAAATTTTCCGGACAGCGATAAAGAGAGCAGTCCGGATGGAAATGATTCCGGAAATGCGACGGATGAAAGCGAAAAGAAAAAAGCTGAATGGATCAGCCGCCAGACAGAGATCCAGGAATATCTCCAGCCGGCGCTGGAACTGTATTTTCAGCGATCCGGTAATCCTTTCGGGGAGGAATGAGTATGAAGTATGCAATACAGATCTCAGGGCTGCGCAAAAGCTATGGCAGTACAGAAGTATTAAAAGGAATTGATTTTCAGGTGAAGAAGGGCGAAATTTTCGGAATACTCGGAGTCAACGGGGCAGGGAAAACGACGACTCTGGAATGTATCGAGGGATTCCGAGGATATAATTCCGGGGAGATCAGAGTGGACGGAAAAATCGGAATACAGCTCCAGTCCGCCTCTCTGCCGGCATACATCAAGGCAGGGGAGGCTGTGCGTCTGTTTGCAAAGTGGAATCACGCCAAGCCGGAACCGGCTAGGCTGTCGGCGCTGGGAATATCGGAGCTGGAGAAGAAAAGATATATGGAATTATCCACGGGACAGAAGCGCCGCCTGCATCTGGCGCTGGCTTTGACCGGAGATCCTGATATCCTTTTTCTGGATGAGCCCACAGCCGGACTGGATGTGGAAGGGAGAGTATCCCTGCACAAAGAGATTTTCAGACTGAAGGAACAGGGGCGGACGATCGTCATGGCAAGCCATGATATGACCGAAGTAGAGAATCTGTGCAGCCGTATCGCTATCCTGAATGGCGGAAAAATCGTGTTCTGCGGTACAACGGAGGAACTGGCAGAGAAGATGGGCAGACATTACGATATCAGGGTTATAACAGAACAGGGGGAGGATGCATACTGTGTGGAGGATATCGGAGAAGAGCTGACAAAAATCCTGGAAGAATATAAGGAGAAGAAAATGAAAGTCCTTGATCTGAAAGTAAACAGAGGAACACTGGAACAGCATTTTATCAGACTGACAAAGGGGGCGTAATACATGGGAGCTTTTTTATACGGAATCGGTCTTCAGTTTAAAATGGATATCCGGAGCAGATCTCTTCTGGTCACCTGTTATCTTGTGCCGCTTCTGTTCTTTGCGGTCATGGGCGGAATTTTCACATCCATCATGCCGGGTTCAGAGAAAACACTGATCCAGTCTATGACGGTTATGGGCGTCTCCATGGGGGCTCTGATCGGAGTGCCGCCTTCTCTGGCTGAGATATACGGGACAGATGTGAGAAAAATGTATCAGGCAAACGGGGCGCCTCTGTGGTACGGTCTCATTACGCTGACTGTGTCAGCCTTCATCCACCTTTTGATCATGAGCGGGATTATCCTGGCTGCGGCGCCGGTCATGTTTCACGCAGAGGTTCCATCAGGACTGCTGCTCTACTTTGTGAAATTGTCACTGTTTATCATTGCTTCTCTTGGAATTGCAGGCGTGCTGGGAATGCTGGAAAAGAACCAGGCAAAGCTGACGATGCTGTGTCAGGCTGCGTTTCTGCCTTCGATCCTGCTGTCAGGGATCATGTTTCCGTCAAGCCTGCTGCCGGGGATACTGGAAAAGCTCGGAAAAGTGTTCCCTGCAGCGTGGGGATATCTGCTGCTTACAAAAAATGGAGCAGGAATGGGAGAAGTATTGTCGTTGGGGATTATTTTCGGGATAGCGGCTGTGATATGTGTGATTCTGATGAGAAGAATGAGCGGCAGTTTTTCACGATGAAAGAATTTGCGTAATCTCGATTGTAGGCGTGGCAGAGAAAAAGAAGGCAAACCAGGTTATGGGAGGACATCTCTGTGTAATGACAGTCCACAGAGGAGCGTATTCGTCTCTGTCAGATGCCTATGGCGCGCTGGCTGAACTCCTCAGAATATAGGGGAGTTTTTGTTGATATTTACCATATTTATTTACAAAAAGCCGCAGTGCTGACAACTTATGATTGAATTGTAACGATAAATGCGTTACAATATTGGAAATAGGAGGTGTTATCATGGAGAAAACAGCAACATTAAACTTGAGAGTAAATCCGGAGGTTAAAGAACGGGCAGAGAAAGTATTGGCTCAATTGGGTGTGCCAATGTCAACAGCGATTAATATGTACTTAAATCAAATTTCTCTTACAGGGGGAATTCCGTTTTCAATTTCTTTACCAAAAGCGCCAGCATCTATTCATGCGGATTCCATGACAACAGAGGAAATACATCAGAAATTGGAAAAAGGATACAATGATATAGCGGCAGGGAGAGTACAGAATGCTGCAGATGCATTTGCAAAATTCAGGGAGAACCATTAATAATGAAAAAATATACGGTTGAAATTACGGACGCAGCATTGACTGATATGGAACAATTATATCACCACATTGCTTATGTTCTTCAGGCACCGGAAAATGCAATGGCGCAGTACAACCGGATTGCGGATGCTATTTTGACATTAGACACATTGGCCGAGAGAATCCGTATTATGGAGGCAGAACCGGAACGGAGTAAGGAGATGAGAAGATTGCTGATAGACAATTATTCTGTCTTTTATGTGGTGCAAGGGGATCGAGTGATTGTAACGGATGTATTATATAGCGCATCTGATATTGAAAATCGATTGAAAGGTTAGTTGATGAATAGTGAAAAGAAAATGTTGAATATGGGGCAGGATATCATCTAGTAAAAGGAAGGATATCCTGCCCGCTTCTGCGTAAAAATGAAAATCGCCCACATTCATTGCCTGTCAGGATAGAAAGATTCCTGACGGCATGTTATGATTAACTATACGCAACCCCATCAGAATAAAGGAATAGGGCATTGATGCTGAGAATGAAAAGAAAGCGGTAGATGTGCTGTCTGTGCAGAAGATCAATTATGCTGTGAAAGATGTAGATGTATAAGAAAGCAGGATTCAAAACAGTGGATGAAAATGAGGAAGAATACATTATGGCGGCTGAGTTATAGAGAGGAGTGACCATGTATCCGATTCAAAAATTTAATGATCAATATACAGAAAAAGTGATTTCTTTTCTACGCTGCTGCCTTCCCGAGTCAGGGAGAAAGCTGGATTTAGACCAAAAGCATAAGAGTTATCTGGACGTACAGCACTGTTTTGATGCATTCTGGATCATGCTGGACGGAGAAGAGATCATCGGCACAGCAGTATTAAAAAGAATGGATGAGTGCCGCTGTGAGCTGAAGTCCCTCTATCTTTATGAGAGGTTTCAGGGAAGAGGGCTTGGCAGAATGCTTCTGAAAACTGTGATCGAGGAAGCGGCACGATCCGGTTACCGGGAGATGTACCTTGATACGTTATCGACCAGCGCAAGAGCGCTTATCCTGTATGAAAAGGCCGGTTTTGTCCGGACTGAGCGGTATAATGAGAATTATGACGCAGATATTTTTATGGTTTTAAAAATCGGTCAATAGAGATGGAAAAACAATCCTCTTGACCTGCGAACGTTTGTTCCTCATAATAAGAGCAAGGAAGGCGAACGTAAGTTTGGAAAAGAGAAAACGAGTGATTTTTCACATTGATGTTAATTCGGCATACTTAAGCTGGGAAGCAGCGTACCGCCTGCACCATCTGGGCGGCCGCCAGGATCTTCGGGAACAGGCCTCCGCGGTGGGCGGGGATACGGCGCTGCGTCATGGGATCATTCTGGCGAAATCTATTCCGGCGAAGCGGTATGGCATTCAAACAGGTGAAACGATCGTGGAGGCGCTGCGCAAATGTCCGGATCTGATCCTGGTCCCGCCTAATTACGGGCTGTATGAGAAATGTTCGGCTGCATTTATGGATATCTTGAGGCAGTACTCGCCGGACGTGGAACAGTATTCCGTGGACGAGGCATTCGTGGACATGAGCGGCACAGAAGGACTGTGGGGCGGCGCCGAGAGCGCCGCGGAACGGATCAAGGATCAGATCCGGGAGACTCTGGGATTTACGGTCAATATCGGAATCGCGGAAAATAAGCTGCTGGCAAAGATGGCGTCCGACTTCCAGAAGCCGGACCGGGTCCACACGCTGTGGAAGGAAGAGATACAGGAGAAGATGTGGGGGCTTCCTGTCAGCGACCTGTTTTTCGTGGGCAGAGCGACTGCAAAGAGACTGTTCCATCTGGGCATCCGGACTGTGGGAGAGCTGGCGCATGCAGATCCGGAGCTTCTTAAGCGGCATCTGAAAAAGCATGGCGAGGTGATCTGGGCGTTCGCAAACGGGATGGATGTCTCGGTCGTGCAGTCCGAGCCTCCGGCAAATAAGGGATACGGCAATTCTACGACCATTGCCTTCGACGTGGCAGACGCTTCTGTGGCAAAGCTGGTCCTTCTGGCTCTGGCGGAGACCGTGGGGACCAGGCTGCGGGAGGCGAAGGTGAGGGCGGAAGTGATCGCTGTGGGGATCAAGTCTGCTGACTTCAGTTACAGGAGCCATCAGATGACTCTGAAAAATGCTACGAACATTACATCGGAAATCCATAAGCATGCCTGCCGGCTCTTCAATGAGCTGTGGGACGGCGCTCCCATCCGGCATCTCGGGATCCACACGAGCCGCATCCGGGATGGTGTGGATATGAGACAATTGGATCTGTTCGACGATACAGACTATGAGAAGCTGGAGCTGAGAGACGCCGCTGTGGACCGAATCCGAGGACGGTACGGCATTGATTCCGTGAAGCGGGCGGCATTTATCGAAAGTCCCATCGATCATATGAGTGGCGGGATCTCCCGGGAGAAGCGGTCGGTAGATTATACAAAGGTCAGGGTGTCATAGCAGTGATGGCGCGAAAATTCAGACTATACAGAGGTGACCAGAGATGAGCATGGGAATCGGGACAAATACCCGAAAGCCGGATGAAGGAAAACTGAAGAGAGATGATCTGCGGGAGATCGCCTGTGGAGTATGGTTTACGAGCACCGGGACGGCAATGCCAAAGATGATCAAATACCAGGACGACGAGGGAATGATCCACAGCATCGGCCAGATCCATGTGCAGACAAGGGAGAAGAAGTATTACTGCGGTATCCCCATTCATGAGTACCGGTGCAGCACTGTGGCGCAGGGGCAGGAATACCTCTTCCGGCTGTACTATTATGCAGAAGAAAACCGGTGGAAATTAAGCTGGGAAAGCGGATCATGAGTAACAGATCTGCCCTCCGGGAAAGAATAAGAAAAGCGGGAGAAAACAAAAACGGGAGGAAAACGGAGAACACAATGTGCGGACGATATTATGTGGATGATGAAACAGCAAGAGAGATCAGACGTCTGATCTTGAAACTGGATCAGAGGTTTCAGAAAAAATCAGACCAGAATATGGCGAAGGAACCAGAGCAGAAGACAGATGCAGGATTATTTCATGGACCGGCAGCCGCATCTACAGCTGTCTTTCCTTCCCAGAAAGCCATGGTGATCATGGGAAGAGAACGACATCTGGAGGCGGAACAGATGGTATGGGGATTTCCAAGGTTTGACGGCAGGGGGCTCCTGATCAATGCCAGGGCGGAAACGGCTGCGGAGCGGCGTACTTTCAGGGAGTGTGTCCTGCACAGAAGATGCGTGATCCCGGCAAAGGGATTCTGGGAGTGGAATAAGTCTAAAGAGAAATTCTCCTTTGAGCGGCAGAATTCTCAGGTCATGTTCATGGCGGGATGCTATGACTGCTTTGACGGGCAGGATCGGTTCGTGATCTTGACAACCGAGGCAAATCCCTCCGTAAAGCCGGTCCACGACCGGATGCCGCTGATTCTGGAGCAAAGCGAGCTGGAAGACTGGGTGACAGACGACAGCGCCGCGGAATATTTTCTTCACAAAACGCCGGTGCTGCTGGAGAGAGAAGCAGAATATGAGCAGATGAGCTTGTTTTAGCTTTGTATCTCCGACATTTTATGGTAAACTGGTACAGTGAGCAGCGGCGCATGATCCGCTGTACCGGAAGAAATTTACTGAATGACATACGAAGGAGTTAGATTATGCCAGTTTATGATTTTAATAATTCACCGACAGGTTCCGGGGAGCCTGTCTGCACCTACACGATCTTTTATACAAATGAGTCTGAGGCGTCTGCGGAACATCCGCTTCTTGTCCTGGACAACAGCGCCGGACAGCTGAAGCATCATTCCAACGGCGTTTTCACCAACCCGATCCGTCGGACTGCCTTTGAGTTCCAGGGGGAGGACGGCACTGTCAGCGCAGATATCCTGCGGATCGACGCGCGGTTCGTAAGTCTTCTGAAGTGGATGGGAGAGAATCACATCAATGTGCGCCTCTCCGGTGCGGCACAGAATGGAGAGTACGCTGTATATAAGATTCGCGAGATCGCTTTCGGAGGCGGTGTGAAGCTCTCTGCAGAAGACGGCTTCCTCCAGTTCATGATTGAGCGTCTCCTTTCCAGTGACGCGCCCTCTGAGGAGGAGCCGGATGAGGACGAGGAGGAGACCGGCGACAGCATGAAGCTGACCAGTATCCAGAGCATTACGGACTTCATGACCTGCGCAGGGAGAACGCTGCCGGACAATATCCGTCTCTGGGCGCGGAGAAACCTGGCAGTGGCGCGCTCCCATGAGGTGTCCGCGGAAGAGCGCCGTCATGCCCAGCGCGCATTGTCGATCATGATGAATATCCAGTGGAAGGGAAATTATTTCCCGCCGGTGGATCCTGATGAGGCGCGCCGGATCCTGGACGAAGAGCTGTACGGTATGGAATCTGTGAAGCAGAGGATCATTGAGACTATCATCCAGATCAACCGCACCCACACACTGCCTGCCTACGGACTTCTCCTGATCGGCCCTGCCGGCACAGGAAAGTCTCAGATCGCCTACGCGGTGGCGCGGATCCTGAAGCTGCCGTGGACTACGCTGGACATGAGCTCCATCAACGACCCGGAGCAACTCACCGGAAGCTCCCGGATCTATGCAAATGCAAAGCCGGGCATCATTATGGAGGCATTTTCCATGGCGGGCGAATCCAATCTGGTATTCATTATCAATGAGCTGGACAAGGCTGCCGCGGGGAAAGGAAACGGCAATCCGGCGGACGTCCTGCTGACCCTGCTGGATAACCTTGGATTTACCGACAACTATATTGAATGTATGATTCCGACAGTGGGCGTGTACCCGATCGCCACCGCCAACGACAAAGATCAGATCAGCGCGCCGCTCATGTCAAGATTCGCAGTGATCGAGATCCCGGATTACACTGCAGAGGAAAAGAAGGTCATCTTCTCCAAATACGCGCTTCCGAAAGTGCTGAAACGGATCGGTATGCAGGAGAAGGAATGCACCCTGACACCGGACGGACTGGATGCGGTCATTGATCTACATAGAAACACAAGCGGAATCCGTGACCTGGAGCAGGCGGCGGAGCACATCGCGGCGAACGCGCTGTACCAGATCGAGGTAGACCATGTGGAGTCCGTGACATTTGACGGCGCGATGGTGAGAGAGCTTCTGTCCTGAGAGGATTTCTGAAATATTCCTGAAACAATATCCGAAAGGATTTGAAAAGATTTTCCCCATAATTTTAAAGGGGGTCAGAAATGATTATCGACGGAATTTTTGCGATGCGAGGTGTGACGAAATGAGCAGGATCAGAATTATAAAGAAAAACGACGAGTACAGCTCCGAGTATGAGATCGGAGATATTTTCGAGATCCAGGGGACATGGTACGGCGGCGTCCATATCACAGGAAAATCCGGTGTGCCGATCTCTCTGGACAAAGAGGAATACCAGGAGCTGGACACAGAACCCGAACCGAAGGAAGAAGAGGAAGAACTGAAAAGGGATATCTGTGTGGGCGACATCGTACAGCATTTTAAGAGAGAGTGGGTGTCCGCCGACACCTCGGAATACCTGTATAAAGTGCTTGCCTTCGCCCAGCACACAGAAACCGGAGAGCGGCTGGTCATCTACCAGGCGCTCTATGCGCCGTTCAAGGTGTGCGCAAGACCCTATGCCATGTTCATGAGCGAGGTGGACAGGGAAAAGTATCCGGACATCAGACAGAAATACCGGTTCGAGAAAGTAAAGGTGTGAGAAGATGGCGTCAGAGAGAACGGACGAGCTGTACAGACTTCTGCTGAGCAGGGGTTACCCAAAGGAGTTCTGTGCAGAGATCGCGTATAAAAATATGAACACCGATTATACCGCAACAAGGATGCTGGGATATCTCTACCGTGTGACAAACCCGCGGATCGAGGATCTGGTGGATGAGATGCTTGCGATCTTAAGCGACAGGGATGAGATCATGCGAAAGAAAGAGATGGAACATGCCCAGGCGGTAATTAATGATATCTATAACAATGGACTGTAAAAGAGCAAGGATATAAGGAGTTGAGAACCATGAGTGATCTGCAGCGGTTTAAAGAGGCACAGAGACGGGACTTTGACACCGCTCTGGCGGAGATAAAAAACGGACGCAAACAGAGTCACTGGATGTGGTATATCTTCCCGCAGATCCACGGGCTGGGATTCAGCAGCATGTCTGCATATTATGCGATCAAGGATCTCAAGGAAGCAGAAGATTTTCTGAATGACCTGTATCTGGGAGGAAACCTGAGGAAGATCAGCGAGGCTCTGCTGGAACTGGATACGGATGATCCTCATCGCGTGTTCGGCAGCCCGGATGATTTGAAGCTGCTGTCGTGTATGACGCTGTTTGAAGCGGCAGAGGGAAGAGGGGGAGTGTTTACGAGGGTGATCGAGAAGTATTATAAGGGGAGACGGGATCGGAAGACGGTGGAGATACTGGAGAGAGTATAAGAAAATTAAGAAAAATGGGGTGCCTGTATTGTTTCAGGAAATGAAAGATGGTTTCGCTTTATTATGATTTAGTAAATCGTAATTGACTATAATGTGTCTGAGTTATATATTAAAATAGATTTGTACGATTTTCTTGCAAATTTTTAAAATTCAAGGGGATCTTGAGCAAAATTAATCAATATGATATGATAAAAAAATGAGTTAATATAAAATGTATTGCGAGAGATTGAAAGGTATTAAATATGGCATTGAATTATGATAAATTATGGAAATGCTTATTGATAAAAAGATGAACAAGATAAATCTGCATGAGCAAGCGCATGTGTCTAAAAATGCCATAGCTATGGGTAAAGTAAGGTTCTTGAAGAGATTTACAAGACACGTGATTATTAGATTTATGACATTGTTGATTTTGTACCTGATGAAGATGAAGCGCGAAATATTAACTGCAAGGAGCATTATTTGTGTGGTGTAAGAACTGTAATATAGAGACAAATGAAAAAAAGTGCCCCATCTGTTGTGAAGAGACTGTAGAAGATTACCCTACTGAGGTGTACTGGTGCAATGATTGTAAAGTTCCTATTATGCAGGAAGTGAATCAAGCAGATAAAGGAATCTGTCCAAGATGCGGCAAACTAATGAAATATCTTGCAACGGATATCAGACCGGTTTTCCCAGAAGAAAGACTTTTGATAGAGATACTGTTAAAGAAGAAGCCGTATCAGTGGATGAATGAATCCGTTTGGGCATCTAATAACAGGTACTATGTGAATGGAAAATCAATTGCTTTGCCAAATAAACTGTTTAAGGAAGCTAATGCTGATGAGTATATTGAGCTGCTGGATAGATATAAGGACGGCAATTCCTATACTGGCTTTAATCATTATATAGACCTTTTTATTGAGGCAAACAAGACAAGGTTGGATTATCTAATTGATGAGTCACACAATTTTATTAAGAAGACAGCTGCAAAATTTCCAGAAGAGAATATAGTGCTGTCGTTTTCGGGCGGAAAGGACTCAACGGTAACTGCAGATTTGGCCATTAAAGCTTTAAGCGATCCGTCGCTTGTACATATATTTGGGAATACGACGCTGGAGTTTCCGCTAACGATTGAATACGCTAAGCGCTATAGAAAGGATCACCCGCAGTCAATTTTTAAGATAGCGGAGAACCGGGAACAGATTTTTCAAGAGGTCTGTGAGGATATAGGTCCACCGGCTAGAATGATGAGATGGTGTTGCTCTATGTTTAAGACAGGGCCTATTACCAGAGTTATTAATTCTCTGTACCGAAATCAAAAAATTCTGACCTTCTATGGTATCAGAAAGTCAGAGTCGGTAAGCAGGAGTAAATACAATAGAGTGGAGGATGATGCAGAGTCTGTAAAGATTCAGCAACAGACTGTCGCTTCCCCGATTTTTTTCTGGAAGGATATGGACATCTGGCTGTATATCATGGCTGAAAAGATTGACTTTAATGATGCTTATCGTCTGGGATATGACAGAGTGGGGTGCTGGTGTTGTCCCAATAACAATCTGAGGGCGCAGTTCCTCTCAAGAATATATATGCCAGACCAGTCCAAAGCGTGGAGGGCATTCCTTGTGGAATTCGCAAAGAAGATAGGTAAACCGGATGCAGAGGAATATGTGGATTCTGGGGCATGGAAAGCTAGGCAGGGTGGTAATGGTCTTACAGCAGCTGGAGACGTAAAGATTCGTTTTACTAACTGCACTACGGAGAATCATGCGAAAATTTATCGCCTTGTACGCCCGATGGATGATGAGTTTTTGAATATGTTCACACCATTTGGAAGAGTAGCTCCTGAGTTGGGGCAGAAACTTTTACATGAGGTACTGGTATTAGATAATGGGACAAATGTTCCGATTCTTTCGGTTCAACCCTTTGAACAAGGCGGATATGAATTTGCTGTAAAGGTCAGGACCATGAATGTGAAGAATCATGACGCTTTACAACATATGGTCGGATACCAGGTCAGAAAGTTTAATGTTTGTAGAAAGTGCTTGAAGTGTGAATCCCTTTGTAAAGCTGGAGCAATTTCTATTTCAGAAGACAGATATTATATTGATCCGAATAAGTGTGTCCATTGTAAGATGTGCGTGACTGCTAAATACCTAAGAGGCGGCTGCATGATGGATAAATATTTACGGACAAAAGATTAGGAGGAACACAGGGATGGCTACAAAGTTTCGAGCCCATGAAACATTCTTTATAAGAAAAGGATGGCTCAGTAAGGGTATGCGTTATGTGGCACAGAAGCCTAACGTCTTTATTGACAAAAAAGAGAACCCAATGGATGTTCTTGGAATCGGTGCCAATATGGTCAAATCTCTTCGATATTGGCTTCAGGCCGTAGGTCTGACAGAAGAACCAAAGACTGGGAAAAAGGAACAGTCTTTGACAAAATTTGGGAAGTTAGTATCTTTGAAGGATCCATATACTGAGGAATTGGGGACACTTTACCTTCTTCATTATAAGCTTGTTACAAATGAAGAGATGGCTCCATCCTGGTATTACTTTTTCAATAAGTTTTCCATGAAGGAATTTAACAAGGATGATTTCTTGGCTCAGATTCAAAATGAATTGAAAATGTTAGGGACAACAGTTGCTATAAGATCTTTGACGGATGACTTTACTTGTATCGTGAACACATATGTGCCAAGGTATAAGTCTGATCCGAACAAAGTTTCTCCAGAAAATAATATTAACTGCCCATTTGGCGAACTTGGCCTCATTGACATCCTTAGCAAGGAGAGGGGTTACTATATATATAAGAAGTCGATACCTATGGACAGAAGCTTTAATCCTTGGGTTATTATGGCTGTTATTGCAGAGCAGGCTGGTGATAGGGATGAGATTGGATTAAACGAACTTCTTTCTGCAGAGAAAAATATTGGTAAGGTATATAATCTTGACTCTATTTGTATGCTCTCTGTGTTACACGAAGTGGAGAAGCTTGGAGAAATTAAGATAATCCGTACAGCAGGATTAGATATTGTGCGAATACTCCATAAACGCAGCTTTATTGATTGCGTAGAAAAATATTATGCCGATATAGAAGGAATGAATTCATGAGCAAAATGATTTCTGTTGCATCAGGTTTCCAGTATTCAGTAAACATAGGATACGACCTGAATAATGATGATAAATTAAAGAATTTTATACCGACGAAATCGGCACTGACATTGCTTAAGGACATACTTAGTAGTACAGCTCCAGACGCAACGGAAAGGGCACGCGTCCTTGTAGGAGCATATGGAAAAGGTAAGTCACATATTGTACTTACTATCCTGTCAATGCTTATGCAGAGAGAGCGTTCACTTTTTACACATTTGATGCCGAAAATTGAAGAGGATCCAGAACTGAGTCAGTTAGTTGATAACTATTATTCAGATAATAAGAACAAGCTCCTCCCTGTTATTATAAGCGGAACCAGCAGTGGTATACCTCAAGCATTCCTTTTGGCTTTGCAGAGGACTCTTGATGAAAACGGTCTGGATATCATGCCGGAGACCAATTATAGGGCTGCTGTAAATACTATAGAGAAATGGAAAACTGACTACCCGAAAACCTATGAAAAGTTCAAAAAAGAAGTCAGTCTTCCGGTAGATGCTTTTATTTCTGAGTTAAATGATTACAACGCTGCTATCTACAGTGAATTTGAAAAGGTCTACCCTAAGCTTACATCGGGTAGCATCTTCAATCCATTTGTGGGCTTCGATGTTGTAGAATTATATGAGAGCGTTGTAAAGAGCCTCAAGGAACGTGGATATTTAGGAATTTATGTTGTTTATGATGAGTTCAGTAAGTTTTTGGAGTCTAATATCACGGTAGCTTCTGTGAGTGACACCAAAATGCTACAAGATTTTGCTGAGAAATGTAACCGCAGTGGAGAAAATGAACTTCATCTTCTTCTGATTTCTCATAAAGAAATATCAAATTATATCGACCAGTTGCCAAAGGCAAAGGTCGATGGTTGGCGTGGTGTTTCAGAGAGATTCCGCCACATTCATTTGAACAATAACTTTGCTCAGACTTATGAGATTATTTCTACAGTTATTATCAAGGATAGGGACAAGTGGAAAGATTTCCAGAATGATAATAAGGGAAAATTTGATCAGTTGATGACTAGATATGCGGACCATGCAATTTTTAGTGATACTGATCAAAAAGAACTTGAGACAACTATATATGAATGCTATCCATTGCATCCAGTTTCAACATTTATTTTGCCAAGACTCTCTGAGCGTGTGGCTCAGAATGAACGTACCTTGTTTACTTTCCTGTCTGCAGATGGAAATTCAACATTGCCGGCATTTCTTAGAGAAGTAAAAGATAAGGAATTTAGGGTAATCACTCCTGATCTTATTTTTGACTACTTTGATCCAGTGTTGCAAAAGGAGCCTTTTGCTGGAGAATTACACAAGAATTATGTTCTGACTAAGACTATTCTTGAACAGATTAAGGATCAGGTCCTTGAAAGTAAAATCGTCAAAACGATTTCTTTGATTTATCTGCTGGGGCAGTTTGATAAGCTGAAACCCATCAAGGAAGAGATTGTCGGCATCTACAGAATGGAATACGAACCTGCTAAGATAGAGACAGCTATTGAACATCTCATCAAGAATGAGTACGTAATATACCTGAAGCGTAGCAATGATTATTTGAAGTTGAAGCAGACTTCTGGTGTTGATATTGAGCAGAAAATATCTGATACCATTTCTGCTTTAGCACCAGCCTTTTCACTGAAGAATGTATTGAATACTTCCAATATTGACAATTATCTCTATCCGTCCAAATATAATGATGAAAAAGAGATGATCCGTTACTTTGAGTTTGAGTTTATAGAAGAACAGGAACTTGAGGGGGATATTGATTGGGCAAAGAAAGCAGAGAGTATTCACGCCGACGGTGTAGTATACGCCATTGTTTGTGAGGATTCTGAGTCAATCAAAGGCATAAAAAAGAAAGTCCTAGAGACAAGCAAAGGCTGTGACAGATTTATTTTTATACTTCCAAAGAAGAAAACAGCAATTAGAAAGGTGCTTAAAGAATTTGAGGCTGTAAATGCTCTGAAAGATAAGGCTAGAGAAGACACGGTTCTTTTCGAAGAGTATGAGGTTATTTATGAGGATCTGCGAGATGTAATTAGTGAGTTCATCAGTGGCTATACGCATCCTGAAGACTATAAGTCTGTATATATTTATAATGGAGAAGAGAAGAGGATTTTTCGTAAGGCTGCATTAACAGGATTGGCTTCGGAGATTTGCTTTAACACCTTCTCACAGACACCAGTTATAAATAATGAGGCTATCAATAAGGATGAAATAACTTCGATAGCCAATAACAGTAGAAACAAGATTTTATCCGGTCTTCTTAGAAATGTTCTTGAACCAAACCTTGGACTTACAGGGACAGGGCAGGAAGTATCTATTATGAGGAGTACGCTTCTTAGAAAAGAAGTACTTCTCGATGACGAGGAAGGAACCAGGATAAATCTCGCTCCATCTGATGGAAAGATGAAGGGAGTCCTGGATTTGATTGTTTCCTTCATTATGGATGCAAAAAAGAATGGAACAGCATCCTTTGAGCAACTATATAGTAAGCTTATTTCTCCTGAGTACCGCATAGGACTTAGGAGTGGTGTGATTCCTATTTATATTGCAGCAGTTTTTCATGAATATAGCAAGGATATCATTCTACAGAATGGGTTTGGTCAGCTACCGCTGTCAGCGGATACTTTACAGATGATTAATGCAAGTCCGTCTGATTACTCGTTGGTATATCTTGAATGGGATCCTGAGAAGCAAGCATTTGTTGCTAAGCTTTCCGAAATTTTTAGTGATTATGTAATTGAAGCTGAGAAGAATCTCAGTGCTTATGATTTTGTGGCATCAGCTATGAAACGCTGGTATCTGTCTCTTCCAAGGTATGCAAAAGAAGCCAAAGGAATAGGCAACAAGGAGACAAGCAAAAGGTACCGCAAGATGGTTAAGCTTCTTAAGCAAAACATCAACGCTCATGAGCTCCTTTTTGAGAAGCTTCCAGAGGCCTTTGGGTACAGAGACTTTAATGAAGGGCTTGCAGAAAATATTGAG
Organism: Lachnospiraceae bacterium UBA1818; assembly: GCA_904419285.1. Lineage (GTDB taxonomy): Bacteria > Bacillota > Clostridia > Lachnospirales > Lachnospiraceae > Mediterraneibacter > Mediterraneibacter caccogallinarum. Next base: position 22,620 of record CAJFQZ010000008.1, on the reverse strand, counting down.
CAGGCAAAATTATATTATGACTCTGAGATAGCCGTACTTAAGGCTGAACTAATAAAGCAGACAAAGCAGATATTTTCTAGTGCTACAAACAGAGCAAAGCTGAACAGAACTTCATTATCATCTGTAATTAAAGATTGGTGCGAAACTTTAGATCCATATGTCTTTGAGCAGTTGTTCGAAAATGGGACAGATAAGTGTCTGGGACTTTTCAAAGAAGTTACAAATGATGAGGAAACCTTTATTTCTAGACTGGCAAAGGCGGCAACAGATCTGAGAGTTGAGGACTGGGATGATGGGACTGTAGATCGGTTTACAGAGAATCTTAAAATGTACAAACGGACTGCTGAAGAGTTCCAGAGTGGGGAGACTGATAGTGAAGACAGCACAGCAAGCACCTATGAGATCAGATTCCGTGCTGCTGACGGATCATCAGAAGTTAAGCGGTTTAATAGAGTAGAAACAAGTAAAAGAGGAAAGCTTCTGTATAATTCTATCTTATCTGAGATAGATTCAATGGGATATTCTATTTCAGAGCAGGAGAAGAGGCAGATCCTCATGGATATACTTAAGAAAATGTGCTAAGGGGAGGCGTGATGCATGGCATATTTTGATAACGCTGCAACTACATACCCGAAGCCGGATTGTGTCTATGACTACATGGATAGCTTTTACCGTACAAGCGGTGCTAATGCAGGACGTGGTAATTATAAGCTTGCTCAGAGTACAGGAGCATTGATAGGAGATACTAGAAAGAAAATCCAGGAGCTTCTGCACTGTCAAGCAAAACAGGTTGTCTTTGAACCGACGGCAACGATAGCTTTGAATATCATTATTCAAGGGATTATAGAGAAGAGTGCTGTCAATATTTATATCAGCCCTTTCGAGCATAATGCAGTTACAAGAACGCTTCATCATTTTGAAGAGCAGGGAAAAATCAAGGTCAATCAGCTTATAGTATCCAAGAAAATGGTATATGACTTGGAACGCATCCGGTATCAATTTGATACAGTGAAGCCAGATCTCGTGATAGTCAGCCATGCCAGCAATGTGTTTGGATTAATAGCTCCGGTGGAGGAAATTTTTGCTTTGGCTAAGAAATACGATGCGGTAACGCTTGTAGATATGGCGCAGACCGCGGGATTGGTAGACTTGAATGTTGGGCTTTCCACTATAGACTTTGCAGTATTTGCTGGTCATAAGACGCTGTATGGTCCAACAGGTATTTCTGGTTTTGTCATGAATCCAGCAGTAAAGTTTCCTGCGGTGATTTTTGGTGGCACTGGATATGAGTCTGCAAATCAAGACATGCCGGAGGATTTGCCACAAAAGTATGAGATGGGCACGCTGAATATAGCTGGAATAGCTGGGTTGAATGCAGCTCTTGGATGGTTAGCACAGATTACTATTGATGCCATTAGAGAAAAAGAATCTGAGAATCGGAGGAGACTGATAGAGTTACTTAGTAGGTATTCTTTTATAAAGATAATTGGAAATTATGACTCATGTAGTTATGTGGGAATTGTCTCTTGCGTCATTGATGGAATAAGTAGCGACAGCGCCGGGCCTGTATTTGACAGATGTGGAATTGCTGTTAGGACAGGACTTCAGTGCGCTCCGTTGGCGCATAAGTTTATGGGGACATTCCCTGCAGGTACTATCAGATTCAGTGTAAATTACTTTACTACAGATGCGGATTTTGCTGAACTAGAGAAAGCCTTGGAGTATATAGATTCAGAGATATAGAGTGAGTGTTATGAGCTTAAAAGATAAGACAATAAAAAGCGAATACAGGTCCCTAATTGACAATGTGGTGCAGGATTTCTACATTCCTTTGCTTCATGAGTCCATATATTATAAGCGTGCTGTAGGGTTCTTTTCCTCGTCAGCTCTTGTAGAGATATCAAAGGGAATAGCGGATATGGCAAAGGATGGAGGAAAGATAGATATTATTGCCTCACCATACTTATCTGAGGATGACATTCAAGCTATCAAGGAGGGGTATGAGAACAGACAAAAGATTATAGAGAGTGCACTTCTTCGTCAGTTGTCTGATGATCATAATGATTACTACTCGATGGAGAGACTAAATCTTTTGGCTAACCTCATAGCAGACGGAATATTGGATATTCGTATTGCTTATATGGACAAGAACAATGAGATTGGAATGTACCATGAGAAGATGGGGATCATGGAGGATAGTGATAGTAATCGCGTTGCCTTTTCCGGATCTATGAATGAGACCATAACGGCAATGTCTATAAACTATGAAACGATAGATGTGTTTTGCGACTGGAAGGGTGCAGAGGTTGATAGGGTTAAGATGAAGGAGAGTGCTTTTTACTCTATGTGGAATAACATTGAGCCTAGCCTTAAGGTCATGGAGTTTCCCAAAATCTCAGATGTACTTATTGAGAAATATAGAAGAAAAGAACCTAATTTTGACATTGATCGTGAGCAGTTTAAAAAGAGAATGGTTGCATATGATAGCATGTTTCATAAGATTGGAGCGTTGGATGGTGGTCATATAGGACCTAGAGTTCCAGAAGATGTATCCCTCTACGAATATCAGAAGGAAGCTATTTCAGTATGGGTAGGAGAAAATTATAGAGGAATTTTTGATATGGCAACTGGTACAGGCAAGACCTATACTGGACTTGGAGCCATATCAAAACTTTCAGAAGACCTTAATGATGAGCTTGCCGTAATCATTGTAGCTCCTTATAAACATTTGGTAGAGCAATGGGTTGAAGATATAGTTAGGTTCAATATGAAACCTATTGTAGCTTATGGCGACTCGGCTTATAGAGATTGGAGAAAGAAGTTTTCTAAGGCGGTAACAGATCAGAAAATTAGAAGAGACAAAAGTTTCTTTTGTGTAGTGACAACAAATGTTACCTTTGCTAGTTCAGATTTTCAGGAGCGGATTGACAAGATCAAGAGTCCGATTTTGTTAGTAGTTGACGAGGCCCATAATTTTGGAGCAAGGAACTATGCAAAATTTCTTGATGATCGGTTTGTATACAGACTGGCATTATCAGCAACTTTAGAAAGACATAGAGATGAAGAAGGAACAGCTTTCCTGTATGGTTTCTTTGGAAAGAAATGTATTGAATATCCACTGGAAAGAGCTATTGATGAGGGAAAATTGACTCCATACAAGTATTATCCGGTTCTTGTCTATCTCAATAAAATAGAACTGGAATCATATGAACAGCTTTCTTATGAAATGTCTAAATGTATAATTAAGGACAAGAACGGAAAGTATAAATTGAATAAGACTGGAGAAATTCTCGCTCTCAAGAGATCCAGAGTGGTTGCAGGAGCAATGCAAAAGTTATATGCTCTGAAGAGAGAAATCATTCCATATAAAGATGATAACAATATCCTTGTGTATTGTGGGGCGACACGGGTTTTGGATGAAACTGATACATCGTCAGATGATGAAAGTGATATCAGACAAATTGAGGCGGTAATAAAGATTCTTGGTAATGAACTTGGAATGAGGGTGGCTCGGTTTACTTCAGCAGAAAATATGCAGGAACGAGCCTTGATTAAGGAATATTTTCAGGATAGCGGAAAGATACAAGCCATTGCTGCAATAAAGTGTCTGGATGAAGGCGTTAATATTCCAGGCATACGAACAGCATTTATTCTCGCAAGTACAACTAATCCTAAGGAATACATACAACGTAGAGGAAGGGTTCTTCGTAAAGCGGCTAATAAACCTTTTGCAGAAATATATGATTTTGTTACTCTTCCCCGACCGCTTGATTCTGTTTCCGGTCTTACGGTCGAACAGGCGAACAGAGATAAGACGTTAGTTAAAAATGAGCTCGCCCGGATTAAAGAATTTGGCAGGCTGGCATTAAATTCAATGGTAGCTAATAATTTGATTTGGGAAATTGAAGAAACGTATCATCTTAATGATTTAGATTTTGAGAAGGAGGATAAAAGCTATGAGTGATAACGGTAAGATCCAGGTTGATAATAATATTGTAGAACGGCTGAAACGATCAATCATCATTAAGGAGAACATGAACTTAAAGACGAGAACTATGAATGATTCTCAGATGGTTGCATGGATTAAGAAAAAAATTGAGGAGGAAGTACAATGTTGCTTAAATCAATAAAACTTGAAAACTTCCGCCAATTTCGTAATGAATCCATTGATTTTGCCCAAGGAGAAAATGGGAAAAATGTAACTATCATCATTGGCGAAAATGGTACAGGTAAGACAACATTTGCTCAAGCATTTTTCTGGTGCATGTATGGAGAAACTGAGTTTTCTGACAAGGTTATATTAAATAAGAGGGTATCTGCGGAGATGACTCCTGGTACAGAGGAAAAGGTGCGTGTCACATTAACACTCAAACATGGCGAGGTGGATTATACCCTCATAAGGGAACAGGTCTACCATAAAAATTATGCAAATAGTGTTAAAGGAGACAATACTGTTTTTAACATTGCTGTAAAAGATGTAAGTGGTGAGACTAAGTATGTGAAAAAGTCACAGTGCGAAGCAGAGGTTAAAAGCATCCTTCCCAAGGAGTTGTCCAGGTATTTTTTCTTTGATGGTGAACGTATTGAGAAAATGAGCAAGGATATCTCTACAGGTAAAAAAGCCACTGACTTTGCGGAGGCTGTAAAAGGACTTTTGGGACTTAATGCAATGATTAGTGCTATAGGCCATTTCAATCCAAGGAGTAGTCTTAGTGTTATCGGCAGTTATGAAAGGAGTTTTGACTCAAAGAGTAATAAAAAGATTCAGGAATATACTGCAACAATAGAGAGGTGTAATGCTAGGTTAGAAGAGATTGATGCTGCTCTGGAAGATCTTAAAGTACAAAAGAATTCTGCAGAGGCAAGAAAGTCAGAGAAGATCGTAGAACTAAAGCAGTATTCCGAGGGGGAAAAGCTCCAGCAGAACAAAGAAGACATCCAGAATCGGATTAATAATACAGTTCGTATGCGCTCAATGATTTATAAGAATATGTGTAAAGACTTTAATGCTTCTATGAGTTCGTTCTTTTCACTTTCATTGACAAAGAGGGCGCTGGACCTGCTGTCTCGACACGATTATGCTGGCAAGGACATACCGTTTATTCGCGATAAGACAATAGAGTATCTGCTTAGACAAAAAGTATGCATCTGCGGAACCCATCTTGATGAAGGATCTGTACCGTATGAAAAAGTGAAATCCTTGCTAGATGTGATTCCGCCTAAATCACTTAGTACATATGTGTCTGACTTTAAAAAGGAGTCAAAGCGTAGAGCAGGAAACCTTAAGGATTTAGTTGGACAGTTACAGGAGTACCTTGCGACGGCTAGTCAACAGAGTGATGACATTATGGATATGACTGATGATCTACACAAGATTGAGGCAAAACTAAGTGGTGGAGATGTCAGAGAGAAGGTTCGCATCATTAACAACGAGATCCAGATCTGTGTCAATACTATCAATAAATGTGATAAGGATAAAGACAATCTTAATATAGAACGTGGTGGTCTGGAAAGGGATCGTGATCGTGCTGATACTGAAAGACAAAATCTTACTCTTCTCGATGAAAAGAATAGAAAAACTCAGATATATCTGACTTACGCAAGGAGGATATATGAAGAGTTGGAGAATGTGTATCGTACAAGCGAAGAGGAAATCCGTAATCGCTTACAGGATACTATTAATGATATTTTCAAACAGATTTATGAAGGTGGCCTGTCGCTTACTATAGATCCCAAATATCATATTACGGTTCAGGCTACTGACTATGAAGGCGACGTTGAGACATCTACAGCCCAAAGCATTTCTGTTATTTTTGCGTTTATTACCGGTATCATTAAAATGGCTAGGGAAAATCGTAATGCTAACAATGATGATGCTAAGCTTCTTTCATCTGAGCCATATCCACTGGTAATGGATGCACCGTTATCAGCATTTGATAAAAGAAGAATCAAGACGGTGTGTGAGGCTCTCCCGGAAACGGCTGAACAGGTTATTATCTTTATCAAGGATACGGATGGTGAGCTGGCTGAGGAATACATGGGTAATAGAATTGGCAGCAGGCATCAGTTTGATAAGAAGAATGAGTTTGAAACCATTTTGGTATAAGGAGAAGCATTATGTTTGATAAACAATATCGGTTTAAAGGTAGGCATGCTCTTCGTGTGGACAAGCTCACAGGAGTTTTTGATGATCTTAGTAAGGCAAAGTTGATTGATCGTAATGTGGATGTATACGCTAATGCTCCACTAATTGGTTTTCTATATGGAAGAATGGCAGACCTTGATGACACTAAGAATCCAGAGACGGGACAAGTATATAATCAGAATGTCATGGGTGATCGTGTGATTTATTCTAGTAGTGAGTTACAGTACAACTTTTGGCTGATTATGCTGCTTGATTCTAATTATGAGCCGGATGAAGAAAAGAGAATCGACAAGGCTTTTAGGCACTATGGGCAGGATCCTGCTGATGAAGAGCGCTTTGATAGCTATGTCAGAGGTGGCATTGATGTTTTGTATGAAAAGCTGATCGAGGGTGATAATACTCCTGAAGCCTTTGTAAACAGGCTTTATGAGTTTGTTGATGAATTTAATGATAGATTCAACAGCGGGATAAGTAGTGATGAGATACTACAGTTATGTGTGAAGTAAGCATAAGAGATAGCGAGATGATTAAAATTGACAGGACTTTTAAAAATATAGTTTAGCAGTCACTCAACGGTAACAAAGGTGTTAATGGAAATGCGGTAAATGGAAATATTGTGTATTACTAATAGATAATATATGTTTAGTCAGATCCTTACCGAAGAATCAAATGAGAAGTAGACTAATGGAGAGTAAAAATTGTATAGAGAATGCGCTTGCAAATTTAATAAAGTTATCATCTGAAAAAGGCTTCCTATTATTTGATGATATTTATGATGCGGCTGATAATTGGTCTCTCTCTATTGAAGATGTTGACTATCTTTCAAGCTCCATTGTAACCCGAGGGATTCTTGTATATGATGAAGCACCAGTTACAAATACTGCTGATTCATCAGATGACGCTTATGATGACTATGCACAAAGAGACTATGAAGTTGTATTTGACAAAGTAATAGAACTTGATCCTGGATTAGAGGCTTTTATAACTATTGTTCGAAACATTGTTCCACCACAGGCAAGGGAGATGAATCGGCTAAAGTATCAGGTTCAGGAGGGGAACTTATACGCTCGAGAGAGAGTGATACAAATGCATTTGAGGTTTGCTGTACGTATTGCCCTGCAAAGAGCGGAAGTTTATGATTGTGAAATCGCGGATACTTTGCAGGAAGCCTGCATTGGATTAATAACAGCTGTAGACAAATATGATCCTGACTCAGGTGATCCTTTTGGCTCATATGCGTCGTTGTGGATATTACAAAACATATGTCGTAGGCAGGGGACACAAAGGCCTACTATTTATTATCCGGTTCATAAAAAAGAAGGGTATTATACAATGTATCCTATTTTGAAAGAAAAAGGATACTTAGAAACTGAAGAAATATGGTCAGATCAAGAAGCAAGGGAACTGATACAGAACAAGCTTGGCTGCAATGCAGATCAGGCAGAGGAAATCATAAGGCAGTCGATGCCAATAGAATCTCTGGATGATGTCTATGAAATGTTTTTGAAAAACATCGAAGAGAACGAAAAACAAGAGAATGTATTTTGTAACAAGCGAGTAGATGGTTTTTATTTGTATGACGATTATTATGAGAAAATAGAGCAGGAGTCATTGAGAGAGATTCTCGAAGAATTGATGGGAGAGTTAAAGCCGAGAGAGCGGGAGGTTATTAGGGCAAGGTATGGATTTAATGATGGTGAAGAAAAAACACTTGAGGAGGTAGGACACATGCTTGGCGTTACTCGAGAGAGAATACGTCAGATAGAATCGAAGGCCATGAAGAAAATGCGGTATCCCGCAAGTATGAAAAAGCTTAAGGATTTTTTGTAGATAGTACACTCTATTAATGCTTACACATGATTTATAGTAAATTACTCGCAAGAGAGGTGAGTAATTCTGACTATATCAAACATTAGAAAACTACTGATGGATAGGAGTGAATGAAAGCAATTTTTATAAAAATGAACTTTTATAGTTGAGTTTTATTTTACGAAGGATGGTGAATTTATGTCAGAAACAATAGATATGTGTAGTAGGCATAAATTATTTAAATGGGAATTTGAGTTGGATATCGATAAATGGGATTCTATGGATGGAGAAGTAAAAAAAATTGTATCTCAAGAATGGAAAATGGTTAAATATATGAATGATGATGGCACAGAACTTAATGAAGAGATAAATAAAGTCCCAGATGATAAAGGCGGTGTATATTTATTTGTGCTAAAACCAGAATTAATACCAAAGTATCATGTATACATTATGTATATAGGAAGGGCAAGACGTCAAAAGAACTTTTCGCTGAGAAAAAGATGTCGAGAATATATGAGGGATAGCAGAGATGAAATTATGTTGATGAGAAAGTATTTAGGGCGTAAATTATACTTTCGGTATCTGCCTTTAGATGATGATGATGTAATCACCAAAGTTGAGCGAGAATTATTAAGAGTAATTTTACCACCATGTAATAAACAGTATCCAGATTATAATATATTACCGGCAAAAAAAGCGTTTTAGGGAGGTGCCTCTATGAGAATTCCAGCATTGAGAGCCAAAATGGGAATATGGGTATATTATATATCTACACTTTCTTTTAATGACATAGCAAAATATGTGAGCCCAATTAATAATGAATTGCATAGTTCGTCACTTTTAAGTGAAATGATACAGAGGAGTATTACTGATAATTATAAAAGTATTGCGCATTATTTGGAAACACAAGATGAGCATTTTTTTAATGCACTGATTTTAGCAGTTTATGATGGGAATCCTGAATGGAATGAGATACGCATAGAAGGTGAGGATGGACGAGATATCTATGATTTAGGGTTACTTTCACTTAATGGAGAAGAAAAAATTTTTCCGGTAGACGGGCAACATCGCGTCGAAGGGATTAAGCAGGCGATAAAAAAGAAGCCCGAATTAGGCGAGGATAGAATTGCGGTTATTTTTATAGGTCATAGCAAAGATGAAATAGGAATGCAAAGAACTAGAAGAATGTTTAGCACGTTGAATCGATATGCTAAACCAGTTTCTATGAGAGATATCATAGCATTAGATGAGGACGATATTGTTGCTATAGCCTCTAGGGAGTTAATTGATAACACAAAACTTTTTTCAGATGATAAAATTCTTGACTCTAAAACGAAAGCTATACCAGAAAGTAATACAAAAGCATTTACATCTATTATTCAATATTATGATTGTAATAAAGAATTACTAAAAATAATATTGAGAAATATTGAGGTTAAAGGGGCGGATGATAAGATACTAAAAGGGAAAAAAAAGATTGATGAATTCATTAAACATAGACCTGATGATGCAATGATTAGTAGTTTTATAGATTTATGTAAAAAATATTGGGAATGTCTTTTTTCGAAATGTATAGATTATTTTCAGTGTGACAATAGTGAAGTTGGAAAATATAGAAACAAGAGCGGTGGACATTTGTTTTTCAGACCGATTTCACTGTTTCCGTTTACAAAAGTAATGGTTCATATTAACGTTGAAACAGGTTTAGATTTTAATCAAATATTAGATGGATTTCCAGACGACATTTTATGGATTCAGCATCCGCTTTGGAAAAAAATTATTTGGGATCATGAACAGAAGAAAATGATAGTTTCACACCAAAAGTTAATAGAACGATTATTGTTATATGTATATGATAAGACAATGGTATCTGAAAAGGATAAAGAAAAAATACGAGCAGATTGGATTAGCTTATGGGATACGGAAAAGGAAAAAGTATTTGAAACAATTGATTCTATGATTTCACTCTAAATTGGCTTGAGAATTGATTATATAGTGAGTAAACTTATGAAATGAAAAGCGGTAAGATTTTTTAAAAAGAAAGGAGCACCCGATGTCCCTTTACGCACTAGGCGACCTCCACCTCAGCTTCCAGTCCGACAAGTCCATGGACATTTTCGGAAGTGTGTGGAAGCGCCACGAGCGCAAGATCGAGAAATATGTGAACCGGATCGTAAAACCGGACGATACCCTGGTGCTCACCGGCGACCACTCCTGGGGAAGGAAGCTGCCTGAGTGCAGGGAGGACCTCGCTTTCATCGAGCGGCTGCCGGGGCGCAAGATCCTGCTCCGGGGAAACCATGACATGTTCTGGGACGCGAAGAAGACAGAGCGGCTGAATGAGGAATATAAGGACAGGCTGTTCTTCCTGCAGAACAACTTCGCAGTATACGAGGATTATGCACTGGTTGGGACGAAAGGATTTACCTTTGAAGGTCCATTCTATCTCGACCGGTGGGGAAATATTACCGGCTGGGATGAGAAGAAAGAAGAGCAGGCCGAGAAGCTGGTCGCAAGGGAAATGGACCGGCTTCGGGAATCCTTCCGCCAGGCGGCGGACGCGGGATACAGGAAGTTCATTATGTTCCTTCACTATCCGCCGACAAATATACTGGAAGAGACCTCGCCGTTTACGGAGATCGCAGAAGAGTACGGCGTTTCCGCTGTTGTCTATTCCCACTGTCACGGAGAGAGCCGTTTCGGAGACAGTATTCTGGGAGAGTTTCACGGGATCCGATATATGCTGGTGTCGGGTGATTTCCTGAATTTCCGTCCGGCGCTTGTGCTCCCGTGACTTAATATGCAAAAATTTGTCGATTCCTGAAAAATTCATATTGTGTATTTTTATGCATTCGGTTACAATAGTGGATGCATATCTAAAGGGAGGAGACAAGTGCAATGTTTGGAAAAAACAAAAAGGGGCGCGTTCCTTCAGCAAAAAAAGATTTTACTAAGCTGAAGACGCCCCATACTTATGTGATCATCTTTTTCGTAGTGATCGCCTGCTGGATTCTGACATTTCTGATCCCGGCGGGAAAATTCAGCACCCATGAGATCGAGTATACGGACGCCAGCGGCGAGACAGCCACAAGGACTGTCCTGATGGCGGATACCTTCCGGTACAGTTATAATCTGGATACAGATTTTGTGGCGGATGCGCTTGCTGATATCAGTGAGGATACGGCGCTCATGGAGGAAATGGAAGTAGACTCTGAGGCGCTCGCAGCTCTGATGGAGACAGATTCTTCTGCCTGGACGCAGGAAGACCTGGATGCAGTTGGTATCAGCGACGATGAGATGTACAGCCTGTACGGCGAGGATTTTTATGACACAAGTGAAAAGCTCCACAAGACAGCAGGAATCTGGGGAACAGAGGACTTCGGCGGATTTGGATTCCTGAACTATGTGTTCGAAGGTCTGGTCACCGGCGACCGCTCCGGCTCCGCAGTAGGTCTGTGTGCACTGATCCTTGTGATCGGCGGCGCATTCGGTATTATCATGAAGACAGGGGCCATCGATGCGGGAATCTATGCATTTATCAGAAAGACAAAGGGGCTGGAGCGCCTGGCGCTGCCGTTGCTCTTTATCCTGTTTTCTCTGGGCGGGGCGACGTTCGGTATGGCGGAGGAATGTATTCCGTTCGCTATGATCATGGTCCCGTTTGTTATTGCGCTGGGGTATGACTCCATCGTGGCAGTGACCGTGACCTATGTGGCTTCTCAGGTGGGAAATGCAGTGTCCTGGATGAGCCCCTTCTCTGTGGCAGTGGCACAGGGAATTGCAGGAGTTCCGGTCCTTTCCGGAGCAACCTTCCGTCTGATCATGTGGGTGATCGTGACACTCGCTGCAGCCGGATTCATGATGTTTTACGCGGAGGGCGTGCGCAAAAATCCGGAGAAATCCGTGGTATATGCGGGAGACGCATATTTCCGTAATCGTATGGACACCGTGGCAGAGGAAGAGCGGGAGTTCAACCTGGGACATAAGCTGATCCTTCTGGAAATGCTGGCGGTACTGATCTGGATCATCTGGGGTGTTACCCAGCGCGGATTCTATATCCCGGAGATCGCATCTCAGTTCTTTGTCATGGGATTCGTAGCAGGTGTTATCGCCATCATTTTCAAACTGAACGGCATGACCATCAATGGTATGGCCTCTGCGTTCCAGGGCGGAATCTCGGATCTGGCAGGAACAGCGGTTGTCGTCGGTATGGCGAAAGGTATCCTTCTTGTGCTGGGCGGCTCTGACGCGGATGTTCCGTCCGTGCTGAATACCATTCTGTACGGCATTGGAAATGTTCTGGAAGGTGTTCCGGCGTTCCTGGGAGCATGGTTTATGTACATTTTCCAGAGCCTGTTCAACCTGGTAGTGACATCCAACTCCGGACAGGCTGCCCTGACGATGCCGATCATGGCGCCGCTCTCAGACCTGGTAGGTGTGTCCCGCCAGATCGCGGTCCTGGCTTATCAGCTGGGTGCGGGATTTGTGGATGCCTTTACCCCGGTATCGGCAAGTCTGATCGGTGTGCTTGGCGTGGCAAGGATCGAATGGGGCAAATGGGCGAAGTTCCAGATCAAGATGCAGGCATTCTTCTTTGTCCTCGGCACAATATTTATCGCGATCGCTGTTGCGATCAATTTCCAGTAAACAAACAGAAGTATACTTCGGCCGGTGTTCTGAATGACGCCGGCCGGACTGCTGTAGTAAACAGAGAAAAGGATTCAGATACAAGGAGAGAGATCAATGGTTACGATCATCAGAAATGCAAAAGTCTATCAGCCGGAATATGCCGGAGTGAAGGACATTCTTATATTGGGAGACCGGATCGCCGCAGTCGGAGAGCATCTGAGGGCGGACTTCGGCGGTTCCCTTGAGGTACAGGAAATCAATGGGGAAGACATGGCGGCGGTGCCGGGATTTATCGACAGCCACGAGCATATCCTGGGAGGAGGCGGAGAGGGCGGCTTCCACACGCGGACGCCTGAGGCTTCTCTGGGGGATCTGGTCCGAAATGGGATCACAACGGTAGTAGGCTGTATCGGCACGGACGGTGTCGGCAGGGATATGGCCGCTCTGCTGGCAAAGGCCCACGCCCTGGAAAATGAAGGGATCACCACATATGCTTACACCGGCTCTTATCAGGTGCCGGTGCACACGCTGACGGACAGTCTGATGAAGGATATCATGATGCTGGACAAAGTGATCGGCGTGGGAGAGGTGGCAGTCTCTGACCACCGCTCGTCCCAGCCCACGTTTGAAGAGTTTGCGCGAATCGCAGCGGACGCCAGAGTGGCGGGAATGCTCTCGGGAAAGGCGGGGATCGTAAATGTCCACCTGGGAGACAGTGAGCGCAGGCTTGACCTGATCCGACGGGTGATCCATGATACCGAGATTCCTGCGTCTCAGTTCCTTCCTACCCATGTGAACCGGAACAAAGCGCTGTTTGAAGAATGCCTGGACTTTGCGGCCGAAGGCGGAACCATTGATTTTACTGGAAATGAGGATATCGACTACTGGGAGACGATCTGCGATGAGGTGCGTGTGTGCAGAGGGATACGCCGTCTCCTGGAGAGAGGAATCTCAAGTGACCGTTTCACCATCTCTTCCGATGGGCAGGGAAGCATGCCCGTCTTTAATGCCCAGGGTGAATACCAGGGAATCGGAGTCGGAAAGGCATCCTGCCTTCTGAAAGAAGTGCGGGAATGTGTCCAGAAGGAAGATATTCCTCTGGAGACCGCAATCAAGGGAATCACATGTAATCCGGCGTCCATCCTGAAGCTGGACAGAAAAGGCAGGATAAAAGAGGGATTTGATGCAGATATCTGTCTGCTGGAAGAAGGTACTCTGAAACTGAATACCGTGATCGCAAAGGGGCAGGTCATGGTAAAGGACGGAGAGCAGAAAGTGTTCGGGACGTTTGAGAGGTTATAGAAATTTGTGTGAAAATGGGAGCCGGCGCGCCAGACTGTCAGCGCGCCGGCTCCCACCTGCTATTTCAGGAAAAACCGTACCAGCTTTTCATCCCCTTTTCGATAGGGCTGATACCGCATCGGGAGATCGATCCATGTCTTTTTGTCCACGATGCTCTTATAGTGTGTGAATGTATCGAATCCTGTCTTGCCGTGGTAAGCGCCCATACCGCTTTCTCCGAAGCCGCCGAAGCCCATCTCCGAGGTGGCAAGGTGGATGATGGTGTCGTTGATGCAGCCGCCGCCGAAGCCGCAGCGAGCGGTCACTTTCCTTGCAGTCTTCTTGTCCGATGTGAAGATATACAGTGCCAGCGGATGGGGCATGGAATTGATCCGCCGGATGACTTCGTCCAGGCTGTCGAATACCAGGATCGGCATGACAGGACCGAAGATCTCTTCCTGCATGACAGCGTCGGAGAAGGTCACATTGTCCATGACTGTGGGCTCGATGCGCAGAGTGCTGCGGTCTGAGCCTCCGCCGTGGACGACTTTCTTCTCATCGATCAGTCCAAGGATCCGGTCAAAGTGCTTTTCGTTGATGATCTTTCCGTAATCGGAGCTGTGGAGCGGCTGCTTCCCGTACTGTCTGCGGATCTGCTTCTGGACCTCCTTGATCAGCTGGTCTTTCACAGAACGGTGACAGTAGACATAGTCCGGCGCTACGCAGGTCTGCCCGCAGTTCAGATATTTTCCGAAGACGATCCTCCTTGCCGCAAGCCTGATGTCCGCAGTCTGGTCCACAATGCAGGGGCTCTTCCCGCCCAGCTCCAGGGTGACAGGGGTCAGGTGTTCGGCGGCGCTGCGCATGACCTCTTTCCCGACTGCCTGGCTTCCGGTGAAGAAGATGTAGTCAAAGTGTTCCCGCAGAAGGCAGGTGTTCTCCGCCCGTCCTCCGGTCACCACAGCCACATACTTAGGATCAAAGCATTCGGTCAGGATGCTAAGGAGCACTTCGCTGGTGTAAGGAGAATAGGCGCTGGGCTTTACCACAGCAGTATTTCCTGCTGCCAGAGCATCCGCCAGCGGAGAGAGGGTCAGCATGAAAGGATAATTCCAGGGACTCATGATCAGTGTCACTCCGTAAGGCGACGGCTTCTTATAGCTCCGGGAGCAGAACTGGGCCAGCGGCGTGTGCACCCGCTGTTCTCTGGCAAACTTCCGCGTGTGTTTCAGCATGTAGCTGATCTCTTCCAGTACCATGCCTGTCTCGCACATATAGCTTTCAAACCCGCTTTTTCCCAGGTCTTTTTGAAGCGCCCTGCGGATCTCCTTCTCGTGGAAAGAAATAGCGTCGTAAAGTCTGCGGAGAGCGGCGAGACGTGCGCTCACCGGAAGTGTGGCTCCGCTCTGAAAATAGCTCCTTTGTCTGGTGACAAGGTCTTTGATTTCCTGTTCTGTCATGTTCAGTCTCTCCTTTCTCAACAACAGTCTCTTTGGAAGATTCAACGGTTTTCGCACAGGGTATATGGAGCAGATCCTTTTCCCTCGCAGAAATACTGTACTTCTTATTATTTTGTTTATTTATCAGTAAAATATTATCAACAGTATTTTTGTTTGTCAATCAAACTGGGAAAACGGCGAAGGTCAGAAACCAAAGGACGCCGGAATAAGGATCCTTCTGTGAAAATCCGAAAGGAAATGAAAGAAAGTAGATCTGGGTATTGACATTATCGGCGGGAAGGGGATAATGATAGATGGAGAAAATATATTGGAAACAGGAGAGTTTTAGAGATGAAAATCGCAGTAACTTATGATAACGGAAATATTTTTCAGCATTTCGGAAGGACAGAGTCCTTCAAGGTGTACGATGTTGAGGACAATAAGGTGGTATCCAGCGAAGTGATCGGTTCTAACGGCGTCGGACACGGCGCGCTTGCGGGACTGCTTGCGGACCGGGCTGTGGACGTTCTGATCTGCGGCGGAATCGGCGGAGGCGCTCAGCAGGCGCTTGCCGATGCAGGAGTCGAGCTGGTGGCAGGAGCAGAAGGTGATGCAGACCAGGCTGTGGAAGCTTATCTGAAAGGAGAGCTGATCTCCACAGGAGCAAATTGTGACCATCACCACCATGAGGACGGACACAGCTGCGGCGATCATGGGGACGGACATTCCTGCGGATCAGGCGGATGCGGGGACAGCTGCGGAGGAGGCTGCGGTTCAGAGCCGAAGCTGACAGGACGCAATGTTGGAAAGACCTGTCGTACGCACTACAGAGGAACCTTCAATGATGGAACTCAGTTTGATTCTTCCTATGACCGGGGTGAGCCGCTGGAGTTCGTCTGCGGCGCGGGCCAGATGATCAGAGGTTTTGACGCGGCGGTCGCTGATATGGAAGTGGGACAGGTCGTAGACGTCCATCTGATGCCGGAAGAAGCTTACGGCATGCCGGATCCGAACGCAGTCTTCACAGTCGAGATCGCACAGCTGCCGGGCTCGGAGGAACTGGAAGCTGGACAGCAGGTATATCTGTCCAACCAGTATGGACAGCCTTTCCCGGTGAAGGTTGTGACGAAAGATGAGACAACGATCACATTTGACGCAAACCACGAGATGGCGGGAAAAGAGCTGAATTTCCGGATCGAGCTGGTCGAAGTAAAATAAAGACCGGATGATATAGAGAAAAATGCTGCAGCCTGACGCAGGCGGGGCTGACAGATAAAAAGCTTTGAAAAATGGAGCGGTGTACAGAGAGTGGTGTACAGCCGCTCCATTTTTTGATAATATGAATAAAGCAGCTGCCGCTTTCCTCTGAGGAGCGCAGAAGGCTCAGAAATGAGGCGGCTGAATGACTAAGGCAAATTGGAGGCATTTTATGAAGTACGATTTCACATCGATCATGGACCGCAGGGGCAGAGACGCCCTTGCAATAGACAGCATAGGAGAGAAGATATGGGGCAGCGAGCCGGAGAAGCCCCAGGAAGGATTTGACTTTATCCCCATGTGGGTGGCGGATATGAACTTTCCTACCTGCCCGTCTGTCACGGAAGCAGTAATGAAGAGAGTGCAGCACCCTGCGTTCGGATATTTCCGTCCGTCTGAGGAATATTACGATTCCATCATCCGCTGGCAGGAAAAGCATTTCGGTGTGACCGGACTGAAGAAAGAGCATATCGGCTACGAGAACGGCGTCCACGGATTTGTGACGAGCGCGGTCCAGGTGCTCTCTGAACCCGGAGACAGGATCCTCCTTCACAGCCCGTTCTATCTCGGGTTCCGGGAGGATATTGAGGGACTGGGACGCATATCTGTTCACAGTCCCCTGAAGAAAGACAGCGGCGGGATCTGGCGGATGGACTATGAGGATATGGATCGGAAGCTGAAAGAGAACCACATACATCTTGCCATCTTCTGTTCCCCGCACAATCCTACGGGACGTGTCTGGGAGCGCTGGGAGCTGGAGAAGGCGATGGAGGTCTACGAGGCAAACGACTGCTATGTGATCAGTGATGAGATCTGGGCGGATCTTACCTTTGCCGGGCGCCGGCATATCCCGACGCAGATGACAAATGAGTGGGCAAGGGAACACGTGGCGGCAGCTTACGCGCCCAGCAAGACGTTCAATCTTGCCGGACTGATCGGCAGCTTTCACGTCATCTACAGCAGTTATCTGCGGGATCGGATCTGCGGCCATGGAAGCGCGACTCACTATAATGAGATGAATGTTCTCTCCATGCACGCTCTGATCGGGGCGTATCAGCCGGAAGGGTATGAGTGGCTGGAAGAGCTTCGGACTGTGCTGGAAGGAAATGCCCGCTGTGCCGTGGACTTTATCCGGGAGCATTTCACCGGTGTGGACGTGGCGGATCCTCAGGGAACATATATGCTCTTCCTTGACTGTACAGAGTACTGTGAGAAAAGCGGAAAATCCATTGACGACGTGATCAGAGCAGGATGGAAGGTGGGCGTCGGCTGGCAGGACGGGAGAGCCTTTGGCGGTCCCTGTCATATCCGGATGAATCTGGCGTCGCCGCGGACGAGGATCGAGGAGGCATTAAAGCGGCTGAGAGAATATGTGTTTGTGTGATGAGCGCCTACTATTTATTTAAATAAGAAAAAGAAGTCGTAACTTGGCACTCAGAGGGGAGTTTTGAGAGAACAGCGTGATCTCAAATTCCAAGGAGGTATACAAGCTCTGACGTTTCTATAAGGCGGGAAATCTGAGGAAGGTTTCCCGCCTTTTGTCTGAGAAAAAACAGCAGATAGAATGCCTGTCCCGACTTATTTTATTCCGATATACGACGATATTATTCCTTTAAGATTTATATCATTCCGAAAATGTTGTCATTATTCCGATAATGAAGTAAACTACTGATTAAAGAGAGGTGCAGAGCTGTGTATATGACGGTAAAGCAGGCGGCGGAAAAGTGGGGAATCTCAGACAGAAGAGTCCGCATTCTGTGTTCTGAGGGAAAAATTCCGGGGATCACGCGCAGGGGACGAAGCTGGATGATCCCGTCGGATGCGAGAAAACCGGAGGATGGACGGTATAAAGCGGCGGAGAGTACGCTTGATATAATAGACAGAAAAAAGAGAGCACTGGATTCCGGACGCACCTTGACAGAAGGAGAAAAACAGCGGCTGACAGAAGAATTTGCCATTGAGTATATTTATAACTCGGGTGCGCTCAGCGGAAATGCGCTGACTCTCCGAGAGACGGATCTGGTACTGCAGGGGCTGACTGTTGAGGAGAAATCTCAGAAAGATCAGATCGAAGCAGCCGGACATAAAGAAGCCCTCCGCTTCGTGAGAGATCTGGCAGAAGATCAGGTGCCGCTGTGCGAAAGCATTATGAAGCAGATCAATTATCTTGTCCTGCCAGACAAGAAAAGCGGCAGGGGGATATACAGAAGGATTCCGGTCAAAATTCCGGGAACAGAGCATGAGCATGTGCAGCCGTATCTGATTCAGGTGAAAATGAAACAGCTGCTGGAAATATATCGAAAGAGTACAGAGCATCTGATTACCCGGCCTGCGCAGTTTCATCTTGAATTTGAGGAAATTCATCCCTTTATCGACGGAAACGGAAGAACAGGACGGCTGCTGGTGAACCTTGAGCTGATGAAAGCCGGATATCCGCCCATTGATATCAAGGCTGCAGACGAAAAGGCATATTATCGTGCATTTGCTGAGTATCAGGAAACGCATGATCCTAAGGCAATGGAAAAGCTGCTTGCGGGGTATGTGAATGAGAGGCTTGACTGTTATTTATCGATATTGTAGAGTTTTGTTATGATGTGAATTGGGCAGACGGCTTCAGGCTCGTTCTGCCAGGATGTTTTGGTGAAAAAGGAGGAACTGGTTGTGTTGCAAGACGGGAAAATTAAAAATTCCAGAGAGTTGGAATTTGTTGTATTTTGTATTGAAAATGTTGCTGTCAGGCTTGGCGTGGATGCGGAACAGGTCTACCAGGCATTTACCGAAAAAAGTGATATTCTCAATGGCTATATTGTGCCGGAATATGAAGTCCTGCACACCCAGAGCCGGGAATATATCGTGGAAGATATCCTTGATGTGATGAAAGAAAGGGGCGTAGAGATATGATACTCTATCATGGTTCCTATTTGGAAATCAAAGAGCCTGATCTGACTCATTCCCGGTCTAATGTGGATTTCGTGAGCGGGTTTTACGTTACGCCGTTATATGATCAGGCAGCAAAGTGGTGCGGCAAATTCAAACGGCGTGGGAAAAACGGAATTAATCAGCCACCTGCGCTATGAAAAGCCGAATTTGCAAATCTGTTTCCGTACAGAGAAGGCATTAGAACTTCTGCACTTTGAAGGGAGTGAAATGGTATGAACGCAAACCCGATCTTACTTCAGAAAAAATATAGCCGTGTTATTGGGCGCTTTGCCAAACAACAAGGTATTTCACTGGATGTTGCATTGGAATTCTTTTACCATTCCGAGGTTTATCAGTTGATGCGGGACGGCGTTTCCGATATGCACTGCATGAGTGATGAGTATCTGGCAGAGGAACTGGGGCAGGAATACCAGATGAAGCGTTAGCGTCAGTGTACAAGAGAAAAATCTGCTCTTGATTACTACACGACATTTTCGAAAAATGCATGAATAATCACAAGGAGATAATTTTTGATAGAAAAGCATGAATTGCGGAGGAGCCGGTATGAACGAATATTTTTTGTATATTAATAATGAATTGCTACATAAATTGGAATTTTTTATTTATGATCATGATCAAAGTGGTTTGATGTATAATGAAGCAGAGCTCGTTATTAATTTTACCATAGGAAATAAAAACGATTTAACAGAATCCAAAAACCGTAAAAATATTTATAAATTACGCTCATTGCTTTCATATCATAAAGGAAAAGTGTCTCTGCAACCGAGTGAGATTGAAACTGCTATTGAAATATTTTTAATGTTTTTACGTACTAAAAATATCGAAGCGTCCATGTGTTTAGAAAATTTACTTGATACTATATGGACAATTGAGGAAGAAGGGGAAACATGGCCCTGCGTTAAACGATTGAATGGCATTTTGGCCTCCGTTTTTTTAATATATTTTTCTAGTAAAGCTATATTGCAAAAGGAAGATGAAACTCAATTTAGTATGAAAGAAATATTTCGGCAAGGTATTAAATATTACACTAAGGAAGATAAAAATTTTCTAAATAGAATATTTCTAATGGATAAAAGATTTGATTGTATAATCTCCTTAGTGCAGGCAAGCATGGTGATTGAAGGCAAAGAAGAAAGGTGTACCCCTGAATCTGAAAATATTATGTGGAAGGATTTTTCATTAATATTAGATAGATTAAAAGGTTTAAAGCAGTATAGAGATATGTTTATTTTTGTAAATGAAAGTGAGCATATTTTTAATATTGTAAGTAAAGAAATGAAAGGACGTTGGGAAAGGGCAAAAGCAGCTAGTTTATTCTATCTAGGAGAATATGAGGAAGCAAGTAAAATTTTGGATAGATATATGTTTGAATCTGAAGATTCAGTAAATGTTTGCGATTTATATAATAGTGCAATAAATTATGCTTGGGCGGCTGAGTATAAAGAAAAAGAGGATACTAAATGGGACTTATATATTAGTAAAGCGTATAGTTTAATTATCCATGCTGAAAATATTATTTTACAATCAAATAAGAATTATACAGAATATTTATATTTTCAGGTACTTTTGGAAAAATCATTTTTATTATCTGAAATGGGAAAATATGACGAAGCTTATAGGTGTTTTGAAACGGTATTTACAGGAACTAACAAGAAAGTAAAAAAATATTCGAATTTTAATACTCATCTTTGGATATTGATGAAATATATGTGCCTGCATCCTGACAAATATAATAAGGTGCTAAAGTGGTTTGACTATTTTTACGAAAATTTTAGCCATAGAAAATTAGGAAGATATGAAGTAATTGTAGATTTCTTTTACTCATTTAAAACCATATTGAATAATGATTTTGGAATTAAAATTTATCGTGATTTGCTAGAACTATTATTTCATGCATTAGAAATTCTTCATGAAACAAAAATCCGTGATATCTCGCAATTTGTTTTTCTCTATTACACAAAGGCGGAGCATTTGAGAATATTATTGGAAGATGAATCAGTGGAAGATTCTTTTTATCGATTGCCCATATTTCATGCTAGACATATGAATGATCCCCAAGAAGGGAAAATATTACAAACCTTTTTGCCGGCAAATGATATATCTCCTATAGGCAATCAAAATGCGTATAGAGAAAATTATGTGTTTTTAAAATCTTTTTTTTCATATAAAAAAGAAGATGGAAGAAAGCAGGTTAAAGAATTTTTACCTATGTGGGTTCAGTATGGAGATGATGCGAAGGGATGTTGTGTGATTTTGAACCATAGGACATTCAAAAAGAATAAGCTGAGGAGAATTGTATATTTATCAGATCAAGGAAAATGCAGTGAAGATAGAGATGAAATGGTACAGCAATACTTGGAAGAATTTGTAAAAGTATATGAGAGAATTTTGAATAATAGCATTAAAATTGATTCAAGTGATGTACAAGGGCGGGAATGTCTTGCTAGAATTAGATTATTATTGGAGGACATTGTTTCTAATATTTCGTATGTGTTTAAACATGAATCATATAAGCACGAAAAAGAAGTTAGGATAATTCTGAACAAGACAAGTTCTGATTTAAATGAGGTAAAAGTAATATCTGGGAATGTTCCAAAACTTTATATTTATAATGATAGTCAGACATATATTGATGAAGTTGTTTTGGGAGCCAAAATGGACAATCCTGAAAATTATGTACCATTTATCTATAAACAGGGAAAGAAAATGTGGAAAGATGAGAAAGAAAATCATATGAAGGTAACTCAATCCAAAATTCAGTATAAATAATCTTTTTGCTCAAACATATACCATGCATCATAGAGGATAACACTAGGGTAGTGATTCATTTTTACTACTTTTGACAGCTTCAATATGCAACATTTTGCTTATTCTGTGATTGTTTTAACAATCTCAGCGGCAATTACATACCCGTCAAATCGCGGCAAAACAGGGCAAACTAACGCAAATCAGGAGGACTTTAAAATATGATACGAGTGCTTTTCATCTGCCACGGCAGTATCTTGAAAAGTCCCCAAAAAGCGTAAGCGCCAAATAATAGTGCGGTAAAATATAAAATTACTCCATCTCTTTGTGAGTTGGAGTAATTCACTATAATTCACATGCGATTTTTGATAGATT